>JAEWVQ010000059.1 GCA_023459095.1 Pseudomonadota bacterium
CCATTTGCTGTTGCAGCGCGGGCGCCGCGCCGCGCGCGACCGCGCCCTCGCCCGCCTCGCTGCCGACTGCGTGCTCGAGCTCGATGCCGACGGCAGCGTCCGCGCCGTCGACGCCACCGCCGAACGCCTCACCGGACGGGCGATCGAGCACTGGCGCGGCCGCCCGCTGCAGGACAGCGTCGCCCCCGACGACGCCGCCACGGTCGCCGACGCCGTCGAGCGCTGCGTGCGCAGTGGCGAGCCGATCGAACTCGAATGCCGGGTGGCGACCGACCACGGGCCGGCGCGCTGGATCGCGATCCGCCTGGGCAACCATCTGCACCACCCGCAGATCGGCGCGGTGCTTGCCCAGGTCGCCGACATCGACGACCGCAAGAATGCCGAGGCCCGCGTCGCCCGTCTGGCCTTCTTCGACCCCCTCACCCAATTGCCCAACCGCCGCCTGCTCGAACAGCGCGCCGAACTCACCTTCAACGCCGCGCGTCGCCAGCACGGCAATGCCGCGGTGGTGGTGCTCGACCTCGACGGCTTCAAGGAGATCAACGACAGCGCCGGCCACGCCGTCGGCGACGAGGTGCTCGCCAGCGTCGCCGCCCGCCTGCTGCACGCGGTGCGCGACAGCGACACGGTGGCGCGCCTCGGCGGCGACGAATTCGTCATCCTGCTCGGCGCCCCGGCCGGGATCGCCGAAGTCGAGGCCGCCGCCGAGCGCCTGCTCCACGCGCTCGCCGCGCCCATCGTCGCCGCCGGGCGCAACTGGCTGATCAGCGCCAGCCTGGGGGTGGCACTCTACCCGCTGCACGGCACCGACTTCGCCACCCTGCTCAGCGCCGCCGACGCCGCGATGTACCACAGCAAGCGCGGCGGCCGCGGCCGCTCGACGCTGGTCGCGGTGCCGGCCTGAGGGCGGCTCAGGACAGGGTGAGCGCGAGCGCGATGGGCAGGAAGACGAGCGCGGCGAGGTTACCGATCAGCACCATGGAGGCGACCTTCTCCGGCTCCTGGCGATAGCGTTCGGCAAAAATGTAATTGAGCACCGCCGGCGGCAGCGCGCCGAACACCAGCAACAGCGCCTGCTCGCGCGCCGGCAGTTCGATCAGCTGCATCACCCCCCAGGCCAGCGCCATGCCGATCAACGGGCGCGCCACCGCCACCGCCGCCCCCAGGCCCACGGCGCCGAGGCGCGAGTCGGTGAGGCGCACGCCGAGCGCGAACAGCATCAGCGGAATGGAGATGTCGCCGAGCATCTTCACCGCCACCATCAGCGGCGGCCACACCTCGACGCCGACGATGCCGACCGCGAGGCCGACGATGGTGGCGAGCACCGAGGGCACCCGCCACAAATTGATCAGCCGGATGTTGCGGTCGAGCAGCCAGGCGCCGTAGGAAAAATGCAGCAGGTTGGACACCACGAAGGTCACCACCACCGGCGCCAGCGCGGCATCGCCGAAGGCGAGCACGGCGAGCGGAATGCCGAGGTTGCCGCAGTTGTTGAACATGATCGGCGGGATCAGCGTCTTCGGCGAAAAGCCGCAGGCGCGCGCGATCAGCCACGCCGCCACTCCCGAACCGACAACCACGAGCAAGGTTGCACCGGCAAGCGGCAGGTAGTCGATGACCCGCGTCTCGCGCCCGGCGAGCGCGGAAAACACCAGCGCGGGCACGAACACGTCCATGTTGAGCTTGTTCGCGTGCGACAGGTCGGGCTTCATGCGGCGGCCGACGAAAAAGCCGAGCGCGGCGATGGCAAAGAGCGGAAACAGGATCGAGACGATGCGCAGCAGCATGAGTTTGTTGTCGTTTTGAGCGGCAGCCGCCGGACCCGGTGACTGCGAATGCACCAACGCCGGACCCGACGGTCCGGCTTCGTCAGTGCGGGGCGCGGCTAGAAGCGCGCGCCGATCACGATCTGGTGCAGATCGATGCCATCGTTGGGCAGTTCGATGTCGGCGTTGGAGTAATGCGAATACTGCCAGCCCGCGGCCACCCCGTTTGCGAACTCCAGCCCCAGGCCGACGTGCTCGGAGAACTGGAAGCGGGTGGAGAAGTTCTTGCCGCCGAGCTTGTCGCGGCTGAACAGCGACCCGCCCAGGCCCAGTTCCGCATACGGGCGCAGCGCCCCCTCGCCGCGTACGATGCGGAACATACCGATCACCCCGCCCTGGTACAGCGTGTCGGCGCCGGGGTTGTGGCCGGTGTAGCGGAAGCGGCTCAGTTCAGCTTCGGGATGCAGTGCCAGCCTCCAGCCGCTCCAGTCGCGGCTCCACAGCGGCGCGAAGCGCACGCTGGCGCCGACGCGCTCGTAGTTGTCGTGCTCGCCGACACGCAGACTGAACGCGGTATCGGCGGCGAACGCCGGCGCCGCGACCAGCGCGGCGGCCAGAGTCAGGGCGGCAGCGAGCTTCATGACAATCTCCTCAGAGCACGTAGCGGGCAAGGTCCTCACGCTGGGCAAGGGTTTCGAGACGGCCATCGACATAGGCGGTATCGACGCGGACGCTGTCGAGCCCGGCCTTGCCGGCGTCGAAGGAGACTTCCTCGAGCAGCTTCTCCATCACCGTGTAGAGCCGCCGCGCGCCGATGTTCTCGGTCTTCTCGTTGACCTGGAAGGCGATCTCGGCGAGCCGGCGGATGCCGTCGGCGGCGAACTCGAGCCTGACCCCGTCGGTGGCGAGCAGGGCTTCGTACTGGCGGGTAAGGCAGGCGTCGGTGCTGGTCAGGATGCGCTCGAAATCTTCCACCGACAGCGAATCGAGTTCGACGCGGATCGG
>JAEWVQ010000060.1 GCA_023459095.1 Pseudomonadota bacterium
GCCAGCAGGAGGCCGCCGCGCCGGCGGCCCCGCCCGCCCCCGCCGCGCCGGCCGCCGCCCCCGCGCCGGTAGCGCAGAACAGCCCCGGCGAGAGCACTTACAAGAAGACCTGCGCGCTGTGTCACTCGGCCGGCGTCGCCGGTGCCCCCAGGCTCGGCGACAAGGCCGACTGGGGCCCGCGCATCGCCCAGGGCACCGAGGTCCTGTACAAGCACTCGATCGAAGGCTTCACCGGCCAGAAAGGCATGATGCCGCCGCGCGGTGGCGCGGCGACGCTGTCCGACGACGACCTCAAGGCCGCGGTCGATTACATGGTCGCGAAAGCCAACTGAGCCCCGCTCCGCAGAGCTCTCCGGCGGCGGCTCGCAGAAGCGGTCCGCCGCCGATTCTTTTGACATATACAGGGCGTCTGATATGCTTCGCCGCCCACAGACCGGCGGTCACCGACCAGGCCAAGCCGGCGTAGCGCACCGCCTTACCGATCAGAGAGCCCCGACATGACCCCATCTTCCCGCCCCTCGCGCGCCGCCGCGGCACGCGCCCCGGCCCCCCCGACCTGTCCGCTCGCGGTCGCCGGCTGACCCCTGCCGGCTGCCCCCCGCCGGCAGGCACCCCGAGCGCACACCGCAGCCCCCGCTTCGGCCACGTCCGCCCCTGCTCCACCCCGTCCGGCCCGCGCCGCACGGGGTCCGGTGCACTGGCCGTGTCCGCCCGTTCGCGCCCGCCCGCCTACCCCGTCGCAGCCCCCAACCACGCATCCTTCAGGAGAACCGCGAGTGGCCATCACTTGGACCAACGATCTGGATACCGGCATCACCGTCATCGACCAGCAGCATCGGCGCATCGTCGATTACATCAACCAGCTGGAAGTCGCGCAGCTCGCCGGCGACCGCGTCATGGTCGGCCAGGTGCTCGACGAGCTGGTCGATTACACGATGTCGCACTTCTCCTTCGAGGAGAGCCTGCAGGAGGAAGCCGGCTACCAGTTCTCCAAGGCCCACAAGCGCGTGCATGAACTGTTCGTGCGCCGGGTGAATGAATACCAGAAGCGCTTCGAGGGCGGCGAGGACATCGCCGAAGAGGTCGGCAAGCTGCTCAGCTCGTGGCTGATCAACCACATCAAGCACGACGATGCCGACTATGTGGGCGCAGTGCGGCCGCAGATGGAAACGCTGACCTCCGACCGCCGCAAGGAAGGCTGGCTGTCGCGCTCGCTCGGACGCTTCTTCCGCTGAGCACGGAGCAGCCCGACCGACCGCCGGGAGTCTTCCTGATTGGCTCAAGCCCCGAGTTCAGGGGTCGGCATCCGGATTGAACGCTGCGACGGGCAGCACCGGCCCGTCACAAGTGCCCTGCACAGATCCGCTGGACGGACTGTGCGTTACCGCGGGCAATGGCCGGGACGTCTGTGAGACGGAGGATGAGCGACAGTCGTCGCCGGTGGAGAAGGCCTGCGGCCGGCGCGGGAAGCGCCGAGGCGCGGATCAGCGCCTCAGGCAGATCTGTAAAGGGCTTGGCGTGCCGTGATTTCAGGGCTTCAGGCGTTCTTGCGCCGAATCCCGATCAGCCCGGCAAGCGCCAAACCGGCCAGCAGCAGCGAGGTCGGTTCAGGCACGGCGCTCACCTGCTGCGTCAGCCGCAGACCGTCGAAGTAGGCCTGGTAACCGCTCTGGTAATCCCTGTACATGCCAGACGGCGTAGGGCTGATGAAGAAGCCCGAGGTGCCTGCAGAATTGATCGCCGCCAGCGAGGCCGAATACCCGCTGCCGCCAAATCCACCCAGGTTCGTGCCGTTGATGAAGCTGTTGCTCAGCGTGTCGTAAGCGAACCAGACATAGTCGGTAAACCCGAGGACATCGCTCAGCGTATACGTGCGCGAGCCGAGCGTGATGCTGAAGTCGGTCAGGTCATCGTAGCCCAGCGTGCCGGTTGCAGCGTCGTCGTAGCTGAATGCCCCCTGGACGACCGAAACGCCGCCCGACAGATAGTCAAAAGTCACCGTCGCCGCGTGCGTCGGGCTGCCCGCCATCAACACCGCGGCGCCGATCAGTGCGCCCCATGCATTCTTGTTCACGATATCCCTCCAAAATAATTTTTTGAGCATAGGCGAGCATGCGAAGCGCTGCAACAGCGGGTCGGCGGTTTTGGATCTTGGCCTGCCCGGATTGGGTAAGGTGTGATCGACAACACTGACGGCTGTCTGGCTGGACGGCGCTTTCCGAGGCCCGCTCACAACTGCGACAGCGTCATTGAGCATCACACGCCAGCGGCGCTGGCATCATCCCGGATGCGCGACACCGCTCACCGCACAAGCGCAACAGCAGACTCAGCGCCGGGCGGCGGCTGCGGCGACGGCACGGGCATCGAGTTCGGCAAAGCGCAACACGCGGCCGCCGTGCGCCGCGGCAAAGGCCTCGGCCGCGGCGCGCGTGGCGAACGCCGGCAGGTCGGGGCCGCGCATCGGGCCGCGTACCACTGAGCCGAGCACGAACCAGGCGGCATCGGCCGCGATCCAGCCGCCACCGGCGGCATGGTCGCTGACGTAGCGCGCCGCCACCGCGCCCGGATCGCGTCCGCCGGTGTAGCGCCGCGGCGCGTCGAGAAACAGCACCATGTCCACCGCCGAATCGAAGAACCAGGCCTTGCCGTCGGCGTAGATCACCTGCGTCGCCCATGCCGGATGGCGCGCCGGGTACATGCCGCACACCGCGCAGCGCGCCGCCGCCGGCACCGGGCGCGCGGCGTGCATGGCGAGCCCCGAGGCCGGATCGTAGGGGTGCTCGGCCCCCGCCAGTGGCAGCGCCGGGCGCACGATGCAGATGTCGCCGTCGGGCGGCGCGAAGTCGGCTCCCGCCGCCTGCGCGTGCGGCGCGCGCCATGGCCCCCACCCAGCCAGCCCGCCCGCGGCGCCGAGCATGCAGACGGCGAGTGCGAACGGCAGGACGGTGCGCAGGACAGGCATGGCCGGCGGGCTCCGCTCAGGCGATGGCGCGACCGTCGAGGAGCGCGTCGAGCAGCGCTCGCAGGTTGCGCCACGGTGCTTCGCCCGCGTGCGTCAGCGGATCGGCGACGACGCGGCCATCGGCGCAATGCAGGTGGCTGCCGGCGCCGGCGAACGCGGCGTGCGCCGGCGCGGTGTCGATGCGCCAGCGCGCGCCCGCCGCCGTCCACTCCAGCGCATAGGCATCGGTGGCGGCGTAGCGGATCTCGATCGTGATGCCGTTGTCAAGGGAAAGGTGGAGCGCGTCCTGACGCAGTTCCGGCCCGGCGGTGAGGCGTGGGCCGTAGTGCGCGGCGAGTTCGGCGGCGAGTTGCAGGTGGAAAGCGCCTGCCTCCCCCTCGACACAGCCCTCCTCCCCGCCCGCCTTGGCGGCGTCCGCATGGCCCGTGCTCCGCAGCCGTTCGCTCATCGCCGCACGCGCGGCGACCTGAGTGGCGCCGAGGATGCGCGCGGCAAGGTAGTGCTCGTAGGCCGGATGCTCGGCGAGCTCGCCGCTGCGGATGCGGGCGAGCAGCGCGTCCTCGTCGGCGGCGCCGGCGGCGGCGAGCACCTGACGGCGATGCTCGCGCAGCTCGTAGGCGAGGCGCGACAGGCGCTGCACCTCGTCGGCGGTGTCGGGGTCGAGATGGTCGAAGAACGAATTCATGCTTACATCCTCTGGTCGTGAAGCGCGCCGCCGTCGAGCACCACCATGTCGGTGGTGACGGCGTCGAAGCGGTAGAGCTTGCCGCCGAACTCGGCGGCGAATTTCTGCGCGGCGGCCTCGTCGGCGAAGCTGGCGATGGTCGGCCCCATCGAGCCCTTGCGCGAGGAGCCCTGCACATACCAGGCGCTGCGCGCATCGATCCAGTGGCCGCGCGGCTCGTTCCAGTCGGCCTTGCCCATGTCCTGCACGAACAGCGCCTTCACCGCGCGCGCCTGTTCGGGCTTGAGATAGATCGAGAACATCTCCACGGTGTCGCAGAAGAAGTCCGGTTCGGCGCGGCCGGCGTAGTGGATCTGCGCCTTGGGGCCGGGGTAGTCGGCGAGCAGCATGCCGTCGAGGGCGCAGGCCGTGCTGCGGTCGATTTCGACCGCGAGCGTGGCGCCGGCGGGGCCTTCGGGCTGGCCGCAGGCGGCGATGAGCGCGGCGGCGAGCGCTGCGAGCAGCAGCGAGCGGGATGTCTTCATTGCTTGAACCTCCAGGCGGCAAGGGCGAGCGGCGCCGCGATCCAGCCCAGCATCACCAACCCGAGCAGCCAGGGCTGGGCGAGCGCGGCGGGGAACACGGTGGCCAGACCGTAGAGCGTGCGCACGTCCTCGAGGCTGAAGATGTTGAGGATGCGGAACACGTCGGCCGGGTTGGCCAGCAGCAGATAGGGAAACAGTTCGCCGCCGTAGTTGCCGCCGCTCACCACGAGGGCGCCGAGCAGCAGCAGGTCGAACACGAGCACGAAGAAGAACCACAGCGCGATCGCCAGCCCGGAGGCGCGCGCGCGGTCGCTGGCGAACACCGACACCATCACCGCGAGGCTCAGGAAAGCGAGCCCGAGCAGCACCGAACTGGCCATGAAGCCGGCGTAGTGGAAGAGCGCCGCGGGGTCGAGCCGGGGCGCGAGCACCACCGCGACCAGGCCGAAGCCGGCCACCGTGGAGAAGCTGAGCGCGGCGGCGAGGCCGAGGTACTTGCCGAGCAAGAGCTCGAAGCGCGTGATCGGCATCGACAACAGGAGGTCGAGCGAGCCGCGCTCGCGCTCGCCGACCACGGCGTCGAAGCCGAGCAGCAGCGCGATCAGCGGAATGAGGTAGATCACCAGGCTGACCAGGCTGGCGATGGTGACCTCGATCGAGCGAAAGCCCACCGCGCCCTGCTGCGCCGCGCCGAAGTAGGCGATGACGAGGGCGAACACGGTGAACACGAGGGCGACCGCGAGCACCCAGCGGTTGCGGATGCGGTCCCAGAATTCCTTGGCGGCGACGGTGGCGACCGGGCGGATGTCCATCGTTTCCTCCTCAGTCGGCGAAGCCGAAGAACACGTCTTCGAGCGAGGGCTCGCGGACGTGGATGTCACGCACCTTGCCGTCGAGCGCGGCGAGCGCCTCGAGCACCGGCATCTTGGCCTCGCGCCGGCACTGCACCGCGACGTGGCCGTCGCGCGCCTCGATCGCGGCGACCGGGAGATGACCGAGGGCATGGCGCACGGCATCGAAGTCGTCCGCGCCCACGTGCACCTCGAACCACAGCGGCAGATCCATCTGTTCGCGCAGGGCGTGCACGGTGCCGAGCGCCTGCACCTTGCCCGCGGCCATGATCGCCAGCCGGTCCACGCGCTCCTGGATCTCGGCGAGGATGTGCGAGGTCAGCACCATGGTCACGCCCTCGGCGCGCAGGCCGCGCAAAATGGCGTAGAACTCGCGGATGGCCTCCGGATCGAGCCCGGTGGTGGGCTCGTCGAGGAACAGGATCTGCGGCGTGCCGAGCAGCGCCTGCGCGAAACCGAGACGCTGGCGCATGCCCTTCGAGTACTCGCGCACCCGCCGCCGCGCCGCATGGGCAAGCCCCACGCGCTCGAGCGCGGGGCCGCAGGCGGCGGCCGCCACGCCCTTGAGGCGGGCGAAGAAGTGCAGGGTCTCGAGGCCGGTGAGGTTGTCGTAGAGCACGACGTTTTCCGGCAGGTAGCCGATGCGCCGACGCACCGCGCGAAAGCCGCGGCCGGCGACCGCGGCGCCGTCGATGCGGATTTCGCCGGCGGTGGCGGGGATGAGGCCGAGCATCATCTTGAACAGCGTGCTCTTGCCGGCGCCGTTGTGGCCGATGAGACCGAAGAGTTCGCCGCGGCCGATGTCGAGATCGACACCATCGACCGCGCGCACCGCGCCGTAATGGCGGTGCACACCGCGGGCGACGATCACTGCGTCGCCGCTTTCAGCGCGTGCCGGGGAAGAACTTGCCACGCCATTCGCTCCAGTTGGGGTTGTCGGGCCGCATGCGCGGCCGGGGATCGACCACGCTCGGCGCACGCAGCAGCGGAAACTGCTGGCCGACCAGTCGCAGGGTCTGCACCGCCGGGCTGGCGAGCAGCAGCTTCATCATCGGGTGCTTCCAGCTCAGGCGATCGACGAGGTCGTTGGCCTCGTAGCGGACGTCGCCGGCGCCGTCGCCGTCGCGGTCCCAGCCAAGATAGTTGCTCCAGTGGTTGCCTTCCTTGACGCCCCACAATTCGTCGCGCGCGCCGACGTAGCGCACCTGCTCGCGGTTGGCGATGAAGTCGTTGCGCTCGACCACGTTGTTCTTCGATCCCGCCCACAGATGCACGCCGACGATGTTGTCGACCAGCAGGTTGCCGCGCAGGGTGTTGTACTCGGCGTCGTAGATGAACAGGCCGCGGGCGTTGCCGGCGACGATGTTGTGCTCGACCACCGCATCCTGGATGGTGCGCAGCATGATGCCGTGGTCCGAATTGGCCCACACGCGGTTGTTGCGCACGTGGTTGTCGCGCACTTCCATGAGCGCGAGGCCGCCGCGGTTCATCCACACGTCGTTGTCCTCCCACAGGTTGCGGTAGGAGTTCATGTAGTGCGTGCCGTAGCGGCTGTGGTGCAGCTTGTTGGCGCGGAACACGGCGTCGTGGCTGACATCGACGTAGAGCGCGTCGCGCACGAAGCTGATGTTGTTGCCGATCACCCGCGCCCGCCGCGTGTTGTAGAGCTGCACGCCGTTGCCGCGCATGGGCGAGCGCAGGTCGCGCTTGCCGGTGATGACGTTGCGTTCGATCAGGACGTCGTCGGCCTGCTCGATCCACAGCCCGAACAGGTTGTAGCTGAGGTCGCAGTCGCGCACCGTGGCGCGGTGGGCGCCGGGCTGGAGGTAGATGCCCGCGTTCTGGTCGCGCAGGCTGGCGCCGGAGTCGGCGACGATCAGGCCCTCGATCACCACATCGGTGGCGGTGACGCGGATGGTGTCGCCGCGCTCGCCGCCGGACAGGGTCGGACGGTCGATGCCGCGCAGGGTGAGCGGCTTGTCGATGCGCAGGTTCTCCACGTAGCGGCCGCGCGCCACCTCGATCACGTCGCCGGCTGCGGCGCGTTCGATCGCGGCCTGGATCGAGCCGCCCGGCACCACCTGCCAGGTCGCCGCCGCGCCCGGCAGCGCCGCCAGCAGCAGCGCCCACAGCGCAATCCGAAGCCAGCCCCCGATGCCGATCATCGCCGCGCCACTCACACCACGAGCAGGCCGAACGCCTTCAGCGCGAGGAACAGGGCCGCGCCGATGAGCAGGTTCTTGAAGCCGACGTAGCAGATCATGTCCATCAGCGAGGCCGCGCGGTAGCGCCGCCCCCACCACGGCCCTTCCTTGACGTAGGGCTTGGCGCCCAGGCGCACGACGATCTCGAACACGCTCCAGCCGAACCACCAGCCGATGACCGCGCCGGCCTCGAGCCGCCCCATCGCCGCCAGCACCCAGACCACGCTCGCCGCCAGCGCCAGCGCCAACCCCGCGCCCTGCAGTGCGCGCAGCTGCGCGCGCGGCTGCCGGAAGCCGCTGCGGCTCCACGGCCACAGATGGTCCCAGATTTCCGCGGCAAGGCGGCGCGGCAGCGTGTCGTGGGCGGCATAAGGCGGCTGCACCGGCTCGGTCAACATGCGCGGATCGACCATGATCGTGTTCTCCTCGGTGCGGGGCTCAGGCCACCGGCTTGATCGGAATGTAGTAACCGTCGCGGCCGATCGGCGTCAGCGGCAGCCCGGCCTTGGTGCGGCGCTTGCGCTCCTGGGCCAGCGGCGGACAGGCGTGGTCGTCGGTGTACAACACCATGCAGTCGAGGCAGTGCAGGCATTCGCGCTGGTCGATGCGACCGTCGGCGTCGATCGCCTGCGAGCCGCAGCCTACCGCACACGCCTTGCAGCTGGTGCATTCCTGCTTGCGCTTGAGGCCGAACCAGCGGAACGTGGTCGGCATCGCCAGCGAGGCGCCGAGCGGGCACAGGTACTTGCAGAACGGCCGCTCGGTGAAGATCGACAGCCCGAGCAGGCCGGCGGCGAACAGCGTGTACGGCCAGCTGCGGTTCGTCAGCCCGACGAGGAAGGTGGTCTTGAACGGCTCGACCTCGGCCATGACCTCGGCCAGCCCCATCGAGAACATCGACACCGCGAGCAGCGCGAAGAACACCCCGTACTTCACCCACTTCAGGCGGTTGTGCCACACCGCCGGCAGCTTGAACTGGAAGCGCTTCAGCCCGACCGCGCCGCCCACCTTGTAGAGCAGCTCGGAGAGCGAGCCGAACGGACACAGCCAGCCGCAGAACAGCCCGCGCCCCCACACGAAGGTGGTGACGATGATGAAGATCCAGAACAGGAAGATGAACGGATCGGTGAGGAAGAGCTCCCACTGCCACTGGAACAGCAGGGCGTGGAACCAGGTCAGGACCTGGGTGATGGACGGCTGCGCCATGAGGTGAACACCGACGAAGCCGATGCTGATCACCCAGAAGCTGTACTTGAAGGCATTGACCGGCCACTTGTTGGTGCGCGTCGACGCGCGCGTCAGGCGGTCGCGGACGGCATAGACCCCGGCCACCGCGAGCAGCAGCGCGACGAAGGCGGCGATTTCCACGCTGCGCGTCTGCCACACCCGCAGCCACGGCGGTACCGGCTTCTTGACCTCGGGGCGGCCGCCTTCCAGATACTTCCCTGGCAGCCAGTACTCGGTGTCGAAGTTGGCGAAGCTGCGCGCCCCGGTCTCGCGGTCGACGCGGTTGCCCAGAAAGATGAACTTCCACGGATAAGCGCCGGAGAATGCCGGCGAGCGCACGATGAAGATCGCCGACTCGGTGTAGGCCGGCGCGCCGGGCGCGGCGAGGCCGTAGAGGTTGAGGTAGTCGAGATCGCGAAAGGTGAAGGTGTCCTGGCCCTGGCGGATCTGCACGCGGTCGTAGATGCCGCCGCGCACGAAGCCCGAGCCCTTGAACGATTCCTTGCCCGCGCTGCGGATCACGAAGAGCGCGTGCTCGCCGGGCTGCAGTTGCGCCATCAGGTTCTGCCACGCGCCGTCGCCGAGCAGCGCGCGACCGACGTCGGGCTGGTTCAGATAGCCGTACCACAGCTCGATGAAGGGCTCGTCGGCACGCGGCAGGCCGACCTGCTCCGGGCTCACCCGCAGGCGCTGCACGCTGCCTTCCTTGACCAGCGCCGCCCAGTCGGGGCGTGCGCCGGTGGTGAGAAAGCGCGCCTGCGTACGGATCGTCGGCTCGAGGATGCCGACCTGGCGCGCCACCGCCGCGCCCGAGGTCATCATCACCTGGTTCTGCGCGATCACCGTCACCGTGGCGCCGGAGATCGCGTCCAGGCCGATGATGTCCTCTTCCGGGCGCGAACGGCCGATCTCGATGTTGTCGCCGACGAACTTGCCCAGGTACTGGTCGTTGAAGCGCACCAGCGCCGATTCGGGAATGCCCAGCAGCAGGATGGGCTCGGAATGCTTGAGGATGCGGGTGCCGGTGAAGCGTCCGCGGGCATCCATGCCGATCAGCGTCACCACCGGCTTGCCGGAGTAAGCCGGAGTGTCGGTGATGTCGGTCGACAACATGACGTAACCGACCAGACGGCGCTGCCCGCCTTCCTCGGCGTAGCCCTCGACATAGGGCGGACGCCCCTTGCGCTCGGAAAACACGGTGGCGCCGGGCAACACCTCGGCACAGGGCGCGTAATCGCACAGCCGCGGCGCGCTGCCGAGTTCGGGCGGCAGCTTGGCCTCGTAGGCATCGGCCAGCACGGGCGCCGCGGCACCGACGCCGAGGACGGTCATCAGCACCAGCAGCGCGGCCTTGCCTGCATTCAGGATGTTCACGGCGACTCCCGTTGGAAACAGCTTGAACGCAGTCTAGGAAGCCCCCTCCGCCCTGTACTTGTTCGGGATCAATTTGGTTTTACCTGCGCCCGCCGCGCACGACCGCGTACCGCCGCCCTCCGCGCGCCCAGACAATGACAAAGACATTATCTCGAAGCAAACAAAAGGGGAGCCCATGGCTCCCCCGCGTTCACGCACGGCCCGCGCTGGCGGGCGATGGGTCAGGCTTCGACAATCATGCGGCTGCGCATTTCCAGGTGCAGCGCATGGCAGAAGTGGGTGCAGTAGCACCAGAACACGCCCGGCTTGTCGGCCTTGAAGGTAACCGACTTGGTTTCCTGCGGATTGACGATGAAGTTGATGTTGTAGTTCGGGATCGCGAAGCCGTGGGTGAGGTCCTCGATCTTGTCCAGGTTGGTGAGGATGAGGGTGACCTCGTCGCCGAGCTTGAGCTTGAACTCGCGCGGCTCGAACGCCGGAGCCTGCGAGGTGATCTTCACCGTGACCTTCTTGCCCTCGCGGAACACGCCGGCTTCCTTCGGATCCTTGATCGCGAGCGGGAAGTCGTCGAGCGCATAGACCTGCTTGGGCCGCAACAACTCGCGCTTGAAGATGATGAAGTCGTGCGGCTCGGGGCGCACCGGGTGGTCCGCCATGTGCACCATCTTCTCGCCCGAGATGTCGACCAGCTGCTCGGTCTCGGCATGCAGCGGGCCGACCGGCAGGAAGCGGTCCTTGGAGAACTTGCAGCCCACGCACAGCCACTTGCCGTCGGCGGCCATCGTTTCCGAGTGCGAGGCGTTGATGTGTCCGGGCTGGTAATGCACGTCGAGGCGATCGACCACGTACTGCGCGCTCTGGTCGCCGCCGTGGAACTTGATCGCCGCGTCCACGTTCCACTTCACGATCTGGCTGTCGAGGAACAGCGTGGTGTAGGCGTTGCCGCGGCCGTCGAAGGCGGTATGCAGCGGGCCCAGACCGATCTCGACTTCGGCGACGATGGCCTTGTCGAGGTCGTCGAGGCTGCCATCGAACCACGCCAGCACCTTGGCGAGTTCGATCACGGTGGCGGTGGGCGACAGCTTGCCGGCGCAGATGAAGTACTTGCCGTCCGGGCTGGCATTGACCCCGTGCGGGTTCTTCGGCACCGACACATAGGCGGTGAGCGCGG
>JAEWVQ010000061.1 GCA_023459095.1 Pseudomonadota bacterium
GTCCCCGCCTGCCGCGCGCCCGCGCATCGCGCTTGCGCTGTCCGGCGGCGGCGCGCGCGGCGCGGCCCACGTCGGCGTGCTCAAGATGCTGGAAGCGCTGCGCGTGCCGGTCGATTGCGTGGCCGGCACCAGCATGGGCTCGATCATCGGCGGCTTGTACGCGGCGGGCAGCGACGCCGCGCAGATCGAGGCGGCGATTGCCGACATCGACTGGGACGGCGCCTTCGACGACCATCCGCCGCGCGCCGAGATCGCGATCCGCAGCAAGATGGGCGACCTCAAGGGCCTCGCCGCCCCCGAGTTCGGCGTGCGCGACGGCGAACTGGCCGCGCCCAAGGGTCTGGTCACCGGCATCAGCATCGAGCACCACCTGCGCCGCCTGACCCGCAGCGCCGCCGACGTGCGCGACTTCGATGCGCTGCCGCTACCCTTTCGCGCGGTCGCCGCCGACATCGAGACCGGCGCCGAGGTCGTGCTCGATCGCGGCAGCCTCGCCCAGGCGCTGCGCGCGAGCATGTCGATCCCGGGGGTGATGGCGCCGGTCGAGGCCGACGGCCGTCTGCTCGTCGATGGCGGCATCGCCAACAACCTGCCGATCGACATCGCCCGCCGCCTGTGCGGCGACGTGGTGATCGCGGTCAACATCCAGACCCCGCTGCTGACGCGCGCCGAACTCAGCTCCGCGCTCAGCGTCTCCGCCCAGCTCATCAACCTGCTCGGCAAGAGCAGCGTGGATCGGCAGATCGCCGGCCTGCGCCCGGGCGACGTGCTGATCACCCCCGACCTCATCGACATCACCGCGGCGAGCTTCGAGCGCCAGCGCGAGGCGATCGAGATGGGCGCGGCGGCCGCCGGCGCGCTCGCCACGCAGCTGCTGCGCTACAGCGTCGACGAAGCCGCCTACGCCACCCACCTGGCCGCGCGCCGCGAGCGGCAGCACGCCACGGCCACGGTGGCGGCGGTCGATGCGATTACCTTCGACGGCCTGCAGCGCACCAATGCCGCGGTGCTCGCCGACCTGCTCAAGAGCCGCCCCGGCACCGCGCTCGACGAGCGCACGCTCGCCGCCGACATCCGCCGCATCTACGGGCGCGGCGACTTCGAGGGGGTCGATTACCGCATCGCCAGCGAAGGCGGCGTGCGCAATCTGCGGATCATGCCGCGGGAAAAATCCTGGGGGCCGGACTACCTGCGTTTCGGCCTCGGCCTCGCCTCCGACTTCTCCGGCGATTCCGACTACAGCCTGCTCGCCAGCTACCGCCAGACCTGGCTCAACAAGCTCGGCGGCGAATGGCTCACCGACCTGCGCATCGGTCGCCGCAACGGCATCGCCACCGAGTTCTACCAGCCCCTCGACGAGGCCGGGCGCCTCTTCGTCGCGCCCCACCTGCAGGCGCAGAACGACAAGCACGCGATCTTCCTCGACGGCGACCGCATCGCCGAATACCGCAGCAGCGAGCTGCGCGCGGGGCTCGACGTCGGGATCAATTTCGGCACCACGGCGATGCTGCGCATCGGCCCGCTGTGGCGCAACACCCGCCTCGAACGCGACACCGGACCATCGGTGCTGCCCGACGAGTTCTTCCAGCGTTCGCACGCGCTGCGCACCCAGCTCTTCATCGACCAGACCGACCGTGCCTGGCTGCCGCGCGCCGGCTACCTGATCGACCTCAACGCGCTGCGCACGCTGCGCCAGCGCGGCGACGGCGAGGCCCTCACCCGCCTGGAGGGGCGCGGCGACCTCGCGCTCAGCGCCGACGCGCACACCCTGAACCTGTCGCTCTCCGGCGGCGCCGCGCTCGGCGGCGAACTGGCCTATGCCGACCTGTTCGCCCTCGGCGGCCCGCTGCGGCTGTCGTCCTACCGCATCGGCGAACTGCGCGGCGAGCGTTACGCGCTGCTCAAGGCCGAGTATTACAACCGCCGCCTCCGCCTGCCCGCGCTGTTCGGCAACGGCGTCTACCTCGGTACCGCGCTCGAGGTCGGCCAGGTCGGCGAGATGATCGACGGCACCGATAGCGGCATCCGCTACTCGGTGTCGGTGTTCTTCGCCGCCGACACCGCTTTCGGCCCGACCTACCTCGGCCTCGCCGGCGGCGACAACGGCGAGGCCCGCCTGTACTTCATGCTCGGCGCGCCCTGAACGGGCGCCGGCGCATGCGGGCGGGGGCTCAGACGATCACGCCGCCGCCCAGGCACACCTTCGATTCATACACCACCACGCTCTGCCCAGGGGTGAGCGCCCATTGCGGCTGGGCGAAGGCGATTTCGGCACGGTCGCCGGCGAGGGCGTCGATCTCGCACGGCTGGTCGGCGGTGCGGTAACGCGGTTTGGCGGTGTACACCCAGTGCGTGTGCGGGTCGCGCCCGGCGATCCAGTTGAGGTCGGTGGCGATCAGACGGTCCTTGAGCAGCGCCGGATGGTCGTGGCCCTGAACGACGTAGAGCACGTTGGCCTTCACGTCCTTGGCGGCGACATACCAGGCCTCGTGCTCGCCGGCCTCGTCCTGGTTGCCCTTGATGCCGCCGATGTGCAGGCCCTTGCGCTGGCCGATGGTGTGATACATCAGCCCCTGGTGCTCGCCGAGCACGCGGTCGTCGTCCAGACAACGGATCTCGCCCGGCTTGGTGGGCAAGTAGCGCATCAGGAACTCGCGGAACGGGCGCTCGCCGATGAAGCAGATCCCGGTCGAATCCTTCTTGGCGGCGACGTGCAGCCCGGCCTGCTCGGCGATGCGGCGCACCTCGCGCTTGTACAGCTGGCCGAGCGGAAACAGCGTCTTCGCCAGCTGCTGCTGGTTCAGGCGGTAGAGGAAGTAGCTCTGATCCTTGGTGCCGTCCTCGGCCTTCAGCAACTGGTACTCGGTGCGACCGTCGTTGTTCCACTCGCGCACCTGGGCGTAATGGCCGGTGGCGATGCGGTCGGCGCCGAGCTGCATGGCGTGGTCGAGGAAGCAGCGGAACTTGATCTCGGAATTGCACAGGATGTCGGGATTGGGCGTGCGCCCGGCCTCGTACTCGCGCAAAAAGTCGGCGAACACGCGGTCCTTGTATTCCTGGCTGAAGTTCACCACTTCGAGGTCGATGCCGACGACGTCGCACACCGAGGCGACATCGACCAGATCCTGGCGCGTCGAACAGTACTCGGCATCATCGTCGTCTTCCCAGTTCTTCATGAACAGGCCGGTGACTTCGTAACCTTGTTGCTTGAGCAGCAGCGCGGTCACCGAGGAATCGACGCCGCCGGACATGCCGACGACCACTTTCATGCCATTGGGGTCTTTCTTAGTGGACATTCGGTCCTTCTCCATCGAGCCAGTCGGCAAGCGGCAACACCACCGCCGGTTCGCCATTGTCCACGAACCAGCTGTCGATCGCATAGCGTTCGCCCGGCCTGCCCGGGGGGGGCGGCGGCGGGCGGGGAATGTCGTCGGCCACGTCGGCACAGTCGCACAAGGCCAACAGCAGCGGCACGTGATCCGGAATTTCGACCGCAACCGGCGGCGGCGCTTCGACCTCCTCGATCACCGCGCTGAAATGCTGGAACAGCACGCGCACGCGCCGCGCCGGCTCGACCACGCGGTGAAAGCGCAGCCAGCCGCGCGCCTCGAGCAACTGCAGCAGGCGGGTGGTCGAGGTCGAGTGGTCGATGCAGTCCATGCGACCTTCGACCTCCTGGTCGAGGAAGTTGCCCGCGCGGTCGGCCGCCACCGGCGTCTGCATCCCCGCCTCGCGATACATCAGGCCGAGCGCCCGCGCCAGGGCCTCGCGTTCGGCAGACGCCGACGGAGCGGCGGCGAGTGCGTCGCGTACGGCGTCGAGCGTGGCGGGTTCGAAACCCACCGCGGCGCGGCTGGCACAGCCGTAGTTGAAGCAGATCTCGACGCGGGCCGGGTCCGCAGCCGGAGCCGATGCGCCCCACACCGCCGCCGAAGCCAGCATCAGCGCCACGGCGGCCCGCGTACGACGGCCGCGCATCAGCCGTAGTGCCGGATCAGGTCGAGCGCGAAGCGGCGCCCGGCCAGCCAGTCTTCGACGCACTGCAGGATGAGCGGGCTGCGGTGACGGTCGCGGGTCGCGCGCAGTTCGTCGGGCGTCATCCACAGCGCGCGCACGATGCCGGCGTCGAGCTGCCGGCCGGCAATCGCCTCGCCCACCGCGCCGCCGAAGGCGAAGCGCAGGTAGGTGAGGTCGCCCTGCGGCCGCGGCCACTGGTAGATGCCGACGATGAACTCGGGCACGAAGACGTGGGCGGTCTCCTCCAGCGCCTCGCGCACCGCGGCCTCGACCAGCGACTCGCCTTCCTCGAGGTGCCCGGCGGGCTGATTGAACTGCAGGCCGTCGGGGGTTTCCTCCTCGACGACGAGAAAGCGGCCGTCGCGCTCGACGACGGCGGCGACGGTGACATTCGGTTTCCAGCTGCGCTCCATGATGATCCGGCGAGATGAGCAAAGCGGCCGATTCTACCCCCACGCGCGTTCTCGCTCGCGGCCGCGATCAGCACGCGCCCTTTGCGCTAGAATCCTGCGATTGAGCCTACCGGCTCGTTCGAACCCTATTTCGCTGGAGACCCCTATCATGTCCATGGCTGACCGCGACGGTTTCATCTGGTACGACGGCAAGCTCGTACCGTGGCGCGACGCGACCACCCACGTCCTGACCCATTCGCTGCACTACGGCCTGTCCGTATTCGAGGGGGTCCGCGCCTACAACACCGTCAAGGGCACCGCGATCTTCCGTCTGGCCGAGCACACCCAGCGCCTGATCAACTCCGGCAAGATCTACATGATGAACATTCCTTACTCCAAGGAAGAGCTCATGGAGGCGCAGAAGGAAGTGGTGCGGGCGAACAAGCTCGAATCCTGCTACCTGCGCCCGATCGCCTTCTACGGTTCGGAAAAGATGGGGGTATCCACCCGCGGCGCGAGCGTGCATGTGGCGATCGCGGCCTGGCCGTGGGGCGCCTATCTGGGCGAGGAAGCGCTGGAGAACGGCATCCGCGTCAAGGTCTCGTCGTTCGCCCGCCACCACGTGAACGTCACCATGCCGCGCGCCAAGCTCGGCGGCGCCTACACCAACTCCATCCTCGCCAACCTCGAGGCCACCCAGGACGGCTATGACGAGGCCCTGCTGCTCGACACCAACGGCTTCGTCGCCGAGGGCTCGGGCGAGAACCTCTTCGTCATCAAGGACGGGGTGATCTACGAGCCGGAGATCGCCGTCGCGCTCACCGGCATCACCCGCGAGTCGGTGATCCGCGTCGCCGCCGAGTTCGGCTACGAGGTCAAGTCGCGCCGCCTCACCCGCGACGACCTGTACATCGCCGACGAAGCCTTCTTCACCGGCACGGCGGCCGAGGTCACGCCGATCCGCGAGGTCGACAACCGCATCATCGGCGAGGGCCGCCGCGGCCCGATCACCGCCAAGCTGCAGGCGCGCTTCTTCGACATCGTCAACGGCCGCGCGCCGGAATACCACGACTGGCTGAGCTGGGTCTGAGGAGTCGCGACATGGCCGAACAGCAATCCGGAGCCCGCACCGTCGAGGTCACCGCCCACGATCTGCCGGTCCATTGTCCGCAGCCCGGTGCGCCGCTGTGGGCGCAGCACCCGCGCGTCTTCCTCGACGTCCTGAAGGAAGGCGAGGCGACCTGCCCGTACTGCAGCACGCGCTTCGTGTTCACCGGCGAGCGCCCGAAGGGCCATCACTGACCGCATCCGGCCGGACCGGGCCACCGCCCGGTCCGGCCGCTGCAGTGCCATTCCCCTCCGCCCCACGCCTCGCCGGTCCCGCCCGGAAACATCGCGGAAAGCGCATCGTGAGCAAATCGACCTTTTCCTCCGCCGCCGACGCCGAAGCCGCGTTCTACGACGCCCTCGCCCGTGCCGACCTCGAGGCGATGATGGCCGTCTGGTCCGAAGACGAGGAGGTGGTCTGCGTCCACCCCGGCGGCCCGCGCGTGGTCGGCCTCGCCGCGGTCCGCGAGGCCTGGCGCCAGGTGTTCGCGAGCGGCACGCAACTGGCGGTGAGTACCTCGCATCACGTGGTCAGCGCCAACACCCTGCTCACCGTGCACAACGTGCTCGAGCACGTCGCCGACCCGAACGTGCGCCAGACCGTAACACCCATCGTCGCCACCAATGTCTATGCGCGCGGCGCGCGCGGCTGGCGCATGGTGATGCACCACGCGGCGCCGACGCCCGAGCCCGGGCCCGCCGACAGCCTGCTCACGCCGCGCGTGGTGCATTGAGCGGCCTTTCCGCCCGCCCCCGGCCGTGACTGCCTACCACGCTCCCTGGTGGCTGCCCGGCGGCCACCTGCAGACGATCTGGCCGCTGACCCGCAAGGATGCGGTGCCGGCCTACCGCCGCGAACGCTGGGACACCCCCGACGGCGACTTCATCGATCTCGACTGGCTCGCCGATGACGGCGCGCCCGCCGCCGATCGCCCCCTGGTGGTGCTGTTTCATGGCCTCGAAGGCTCCAGCCGCTCGCACTATGCGCGCAGCCTGATGCAGGCCGTGCGCGCACGCGGCTGGCGCGGCGTGGTGCCGCATTTCCGCGGCTGCTCGGGCGAGGCCAACCGCCTCGCACGCGCCTACCATTCGGGCGACAGCGCCGAAATCGACTGGATTCTGCGCCGCTTGCGCACTTGCGCCGGCAACGCCCCGCTCTACGCCGCCGGCGTATCGCTGGGCGGCAACGCGCTGCTCAAGTGGCTCGGCGAGCGCGGCAGCGAGGCCGCAGCCGTGGTCGATGCCGGCGCGGCGATCTGTCCACCGCTTGATCTCACGGTATCGGGCCATGCCCTCGGCCGCGGCTTCAACCGTGTCTATAGCGAGCACTTCCTGTTCACCCTGAAGGCCAAGGCGCTCGCCAAGCTCGCCCACCATCCCGGCCTCTTCGACGCGAGCCGCGTGCGCCGCGCGCGCACCCTGTTCGCCTTCGACGACGCCTACACCGGCCCGGTGCACGGTTTCGCCGGCGCTGCCGACTACTGGTGCCGCGCCTCGTCGCGCCCGCTGCTGCGCGGCATCCGCGTGCCCACGCTGCTGCTGTGCGCGGCCAACGATCCGTTCGTGCCGCCGGCCGCGCTCCCCGCCGCGCACGAGCTCTCCGCCGCGATCCGTTTCGAATGCCCGCGGCGCGGCGGCCACGTCGGCTTCCTCGACGCGCCCTGGCCGGGCCGCCTCGGCTGGTTGCCGCAGCGCCTGCTGCAGCATTTCGACACCCATCGCGCCGGCGCAGACGATTACCATCGCCGCCGCGATGCGCACTCCGTCATCCGTTCAACCCTCACGCCCTCGAACTGACCCACACGCCATGACCCAGACCCCCTACGCGCTGCCCGCTGCGGAAATCTTCAAGGCCTACGACATCCGCGGCATCGTGGACAAGACCCTGACCGCCGACGCGGTACGCGCCATCGGCCACGCCCTCGGCTCCGAGGCGGTGGCCCGCGGCCAGCAGGCCATCGTCGTCGGCCGCGACGGCCGCCTGTCCGGCCCGGAACTCGCCGGCGCGCTCGCCGACGGCATCCGCGCCGCCGGCGTCGACGTCATCGACATCGGTTGCGTGCCGACGCCGCTGACCTATTTCGCCGCCTACCACCTCGGCACCCACTCCTGCGTCTCGGTCACTGGCAGCCACAATCCGCCCGACTACAACGGCCTGAAGATGGTGCTCGGCGGCGAGACCCTGTTCGGCCCCAAGATCCTCGACCTGCGCCGCCGCATCGCCGACGGCGATCTCGCCCACGGCACCGGCGCACTGCGTCACGCCGACATCGTCGACGCCTACCTCGACCGCGTGGTCGGCGACGTCAAGCTCGCGCGCCCGCTGAAGATCGTCGTCGACTGCGGCAACGGCGTCGCCGGCGGCGTCGCCCCGGCGCTGTTCCGCCGCCTGGGCTGCGAACTGGTCGAACTCTATTGCGAGGTGGACGGCACCTTCCCCAACCACCACCCCGACCCCTCCAAGCCCGAGAACCTCGCCGACGTGATCCGCGCCCTGCGCGACACCGACGCCGAACTCGGACTCGCCTTCGACGGCGACGGCGACCGCCTCGGCGTGGTCACCAAGGACGGCGAGATCATCTTCCCCGACCGCCAGCTGATGCTGTTCGCCGCCGACGTGCTCGCCCGCGTGCCGGGCGGCGAGATCATCTACGACGTCAAATGCACGCGCAATCTCGCCGGCTGGATCCGCGCGCGCGGCGGCAAACCGACGATGTGGAACACCGGCCACGCACTGGTGAAGGCCAAGCTCAGGGAGACCGGCGCCCCGCTCGCCGGCGAGATGAGCGGCCACGTGTTCTTCAAGGAGCGCTGGTACGGCTTCGACGACGGCCTCTACGCCGGCGCCCGCCTGCTCGAGATCCTCGCCCGCGAGGCCGATCCCAGCGCCACGCTGAAGGCGCTGCCCGACGCGGTGAGCACTCCCGAGCTCAACATCAAGATGAACGAGGGCGAGCCCTTCGAGCTGGTGCGGCGCCTGCGCGAACAGGCCCGCTTCGACGGCGCGACCGACGTCGTGACCCTCGACGGCGTGCGCGTGGAATATGCCGACGGCTTCGGACTGGCGCGCCCGTCGAACACCACCCCGGTGGTCGTGCTGCGCTTCGAGGCCGACGACGAAGCCGCGCTGCGCCGCATCCAGGCCGCGTTCCGCAGCGCCCTCGAGGCGGTGTGGCCGGGGGTCGCGCTGCCGTTCTGAGCGAACGCGCGGCGGCCGTGCGCCAGCTCACGACCGCCGCGCGCCCCACCATGGCGCGGTGCAGCATCCATGCTAACCTTGCGCCCCGAATGCCCTCGCGGCGCCGCCTGCGTCATCCATGAACACACTCGACGAATCCCGACTGGAAGAGGCGCTGCGCGGCGTCTCCATCCCCTCCTGCCCCGCAGTCCTTACCGAACTGATGGCCGAACTGCGCAAGCCGATGGCCAACGGCAAGCGCGTCGCGCAACTGATCGGCCAGGACGTCGGGCTCGCCGCGCTCGTCGTGCGCTCGGCGAATTCGCCGCTGTTCGGCAGCGGCCGGGCGATCGGCTCGATCGCCGACGCGGTCCGCCTGCTCGGCTTCGGCACGCTCACCAACCTCGTCCATGAAGGCCTGCTGCGCAGCGTGGTCGGCACCGGCCACGCCTCGCTCGAGCGCTTCTGGGACAGCTCCGCGCACACCGCCGCGGTGAGCGCCGAACTCGCCGCCACCCTGGGCGGCACGACGCGCGACACCGCGCACACCTTCGGCCTCTTCCACGACTGCGGCATTCCCTTGCTGGTGCAGCGCTTTCCCGACTACAAGACGGTGCTGGGCCTCGCCAATGCGGCGCCGACGCGCTGCTTCACCGATATCGAGGACGAGGCGCTGAACACCAACCATGCGGTGATCGGTTATTTCCTCACCCGCGCCTGGGGTCTGCCGGAGACGGTGTCGGCGGCGATCCTGCGCCACCACCACTACCACGTGCTGCACGACGGCGAAGGCCTGCCCGACGAAGCGCGTGCCCTGATTGCGCTCAACGCCATCGCCGAGCATGTGGTCGGCCAGTATCTGCGTGTGCGCCAGGACGTCGAATGGGGTAAGTCGCGGGAGCTGGTCGCGGCCTACTTCGGCCTGGCGCCGGGCGAGCTCGACGACCTCGCCGACGACGTGCTCTACCGCCTCGACGAACGCCGCAACCGCGAAGCGGACTGAACGCACGGCATCGGCGGCCCCCGCATCGCGGGCGGCAGCAGCATGGGATGGGATACATGAAAAACACCGCGCCGGCCCTTGTGGACCGGCGCGGTGTTTTTTTGTGCGCCGAACGGGCTAGCGGGCGCGCACCCGCGCCCGGGCCGTGATCACAGCTTGGCGTCGACCCAGGCAATCACGCCGGCAAGCGCCGCGGGCAGCTTGTCGGGCTCGGTGCCGCCGGCCTGCGCCATGTCCGGACGGCCGCCGCCCTTGCCGCCGACCTGCTGGGCGACGAAATTCACCAGTTCGCCAGCCTTCACCTTGGCGGTGAGGTCGGGGGTGACCCCGGCGATCAGGCTGACCTTGCCGTCGGCCGCCGAGCCGAGCACGATCGCCGCCGACTTCAGCTTGTCCTTGAGCTTGTCCATGGTCTCGCGCAGGGTCGGCACATCGGCGCCATCGAGGGTGGCGGCGAGCACGCGCACACCCTTGACCTCGGTTGCCTGAGTGGCCAGATCGTCGCCCTGGCTGGCGGCGAGCTTGCTCTTCAGGCGGGCGAGCTCCTTCTCCAGCGCGCGCACGTTGTCGAGGATACCGGCGACGCGCTCGGCGACCTCGTCGGGCTGGACCTTGAGCAGCGCCGACATGCCCTGCACGCGGCGCTCCTGCTCCTGGGTGTAACGCAGCGCATTCTCGCCGGTGACCGCCTCGACACGGCGCACGCCGGCGGCCACCCCGCCTTCCACGACGATCTTGAACAGGCCGATGTCGCCGGTGCGGGCGACGTGGGTGCCGCCGCACAGCTCCTTGGAACTGCCGATGGTGAGCACGCGCACCTCGTCGCCGTACTTCTCGCCGAACAGCATCAGCGCGCCGGACTTCTGCGCATCGTCGAGCGCCATCACCGCGGCTTCGGTGGCGGCGTTGGCGAGGATCTCGCGGTTGACGATCTCCTCGACCTCGCGGATCTCCTCGGCGGTCATCGGCGCGCTGTGCGCGAAGTCGAAACGGGTCTTGTCGGGATCGACCTGCGAACCCTTCTGCTGCACGTGGGCGCCGAGCACTTCGCGCAACGCCTTGTGCATCAGGTGGGTGACCGAGTGGTTGCGCGCGGTGGCCGCACGCGCCACCGCATCCACCCGCGCCGCCACCGCCTGGCCGACCACCAGCTTGCCGGTCTTGACCACGCCGTGGTGGCCGAACACCGCGGCCTGGATCTTCTGCGTGTCCTCCACCGCAAAGATGCCGCCGCCGCCGCGCAGTTCGCCGCAGTCGCCGACCTGGCCGCCGGATTCGGCATAGAACGGGGTGCGGTCGAGCACCGCCACCCCCATCTCGCCTTCGAGCAACTCCTGGACCGGGGCGCCATCACGGTAAAGCGCCAGCACACGGGCCGAGGTTTCGAGCTGTTCGTAACCGGCGAAGTCGGTGTTCTCGCCCTCGTACTCGAGGTTCGCCGCCATCTTGAACTTGCCCGCAGCGCGCGCCTGCGCCTTCTGCCGCGCCATCGCCGCATCGAAGGCCCCCGCATCGACGGTCACGCCGCGCTCGCGGCAGATGTCGGCGGTGAGGTCGAGCGGGAAGCCGTAGGTGTCGTGCAGCTTGAACGCCGTGTCGCCGTTGAAGATCTTGTTGCCGACCGCCGCCATCGCGTCGAGCTCGCTCTCGACGATGGCCATGCCGTTCTCGATGGTGGCGAAGAAGCGCTCTTCCTCCTGGCGCAGCACGTCCGCCACGCGGCGCTCGCCGGCCTTGAGCTCGGGATAGGCCTCGCCCATCTCGGCAACCAGATCGGGCACCATCTTGTGGAAGAACGCAGCGCGCGCGCCGAGCTTGTAGCCGTGGCGGATGGCGCGCCGGATGATGCGGCGCAGCACGTAGCCGCGCCCCTCGTTGCCCGGGATCACGCCGTCGGCGATCAGGAAGGAACAGGCACGGATGTGATCGGCGAGCACCTTGAGCGACGGCGAATCCATGTCGGCGCCGGAAGTTTCGCGCGCCGCGGCCTTGATCAGCGCCTGGAACAGGTCGATCTCGTAATTCGCGTGCACGCCCTGCAGCACCGCGGAGATGCGCTCCAGCCCCATGCCGGTATCCACCGACGGCTTGGGCAGCGGGTGCATCACGCCGGCCTCGTCGCGATTGAACTGCATGAACACGTTGTTCCAGATCTCGATGTAGCGGTCGCCGTCTTCCTCCGGCGTGCCCGGCAGGCCGCCCCAGATGTGCTCGCCGTGATCGTAGAAGATCTCGGTGCACGGGCCGCAGGGGCCGGTGTCGCCCATCATCCAGAAGTTGTCGGAGGCGTAGCGCGCGCCCTTGTTGTCGCCGATGCGGATCACCCGGTCGGCGGCCAGCCCGACTTCCTGCGTCCAGATGTCGTAGGCCTCGTCGTCCTCGGCATACACGGTGACGTAGAGCTTGTCCTTGGGGAGCTTGAACACTTCGGTGAGCAGCTCCCAGGCGTAGGTGATGGCGTCGCGCTTGAAGTAGTCGCCGAAGCTGAAGTTGCCCAGCATCTCGAAGAAGGTGTGGTGGCGCGCGGTGTAGCCGACGTTCTCCAGATCGTTGTGCTTGCCGCCCGCGCGCACGCATTTCTGCGACGTGGTGGCGCGGTTGTAGGGACGCTTGTCGAAGCCGAGGAACACGTCCTTGAACTGGTTCATGCCGGCGTTGGTGAACAGCAGCGTCGGATCTTCGTGCGGCACCAGCGAGCTCGATGCCACGATCTGATGACCTTTCGATTCGAAGAACTTGAGGAACTTGTCGCGAATTTCGGCGGATTTCATGGAATTTTGCGTTCGAACGGGACGTGGAGCCCAGGCTGCAGGCGAATGCGCAAGTTTATCATGAGCATCAAGCACATCCGGCGGCGCGCCCCCGCCCTATAATTGACGTTAACGTCAACTCAACATCAGAGAGCGCTCATGGGACACCGCCTTTCCAAGATCTACACCCGCACCGGCGATGCCGGCACCACCGGCCTCGGCGACGGCCGCCGCGTCTCCAAGGACAGCCTGCGCATCCACAGCCTGGGCGAGGTCGACGAGGCCAACGCGGTGATCGGCCTGCTGCTGTGCGAGGAACTGCCCGAGGACGTGCGCGTGCTGCTCACCGATGTGCAGCACGACCTCTTCGACCTCGGCGGCGAGGTCTGCATCCCCGGCATGAGCATGATCACCGAGAAGCAGGTGAGCCATCTCGAAAGCGAACTCGACCGCCTCAACGAACCGCTCGAGCCGCTCAAGGACTTCATCCTGCCCGGCGGCACGCGCGCCGCCGCGCTGACCCACCACGCGCGCACCGTCTGCCGCCGCGCCGAACGCATGGTGGTGGCGCTGGCGCATGCCGAGGCCGTGTCCGACGCCGCGCGCCAGTAC
>JAEWVQ010000062.1 GCA_023459095.1 Pseudomonadota bacterium
TCCTCCTTGCACACCCGGATCATGGCGCGTGCATAGGGCCCGTAGCTGCACTTGCACAGCGGGATCTGGTTCATGATCGCGGCGCCGTCGACCAGCCAGCCGATCACGCCGATGTCCGCCCAGTTGAGCGTCGGGTAGTTGAAGATCGAGCTGTACTTGGCCTTGCCCGAGAGCAGCGCCTCGTACAGTTCGTCGCGCGACACGCCCAGGGTTTCGGCGGCGGCGTAGAGATAGAGGCCGTGGCCGCCCTCGTCCTGCACCTTGGCGAGCAGGATGGCCTTGCGCTTGAGGCTGGGGGCGCGCGTGATCCAGTTGCCCTCGGGCAGCATGCCGACGATCTCGGAGTGGGCGTGCTGGCTGATCTGGCGCACGAGGGTCTTGCGGTAGGCCTCGGGCATCCAGTCCTTGGGCTCGATGAAGCCGCCGGCGTCGATCTTGGCGTTGAACTCGGCCAGATACTCGGCGTTCTCGACCTTCTTCGGGCCCTTGGCCTCGCCGTCAGGGATGCTCAGTGATTGTGTATACATGATCAGTCCTCGTGGGGTAGGTCTGCGGCGGAGCGCGATCGCCCGCCGCGACTGGCGTGTTCGCCGGCCGTCTTCAGGCCTTCGGCCGGTGGTCGATCACGCGCTTGGCCTTGCCGACCGTGACCCGCTCGATCGAGAACGGCTCGCCGACGATGACCTTCGCCGACACGCCGATCAGGGCCTTGATGTGATGGGTCAGTTCCTTCGCCAGCTCTTCCTTCTGCTCCGGGTGGCGGCCGACGTTGGCTTCGGCATTGACCTCAACCCTCACCGTCAGCGTGTCCATGTGGCCCTTCTTGTCGACCTCGAGCAGGTAGTGCGGGGCGAGCTTGGGCATCTTGCAGATCAGCTCCTCGATCTGGGTCGGGAACACGTTCACGCCGCGGATGATCAGCATGTCGTCGGAGCGCCCGGTGATCTTGGCCATGCGCCGCATGCTGCGCGCGGTCGGCGGCAGGAGCCGGGTGAGGTCGCGGGTGCGGTAACGGATCACCGGCATCGCTTCCTTGGACAGCGAGGTGAACACCAGTTCGCCTTCC
Source organism: Pseudomonadota bacterium (assembly GCA_023459095.1). Taxonomy (GTDB): domain Bacteria; phylum Pseudomonadota; class Gammaproteobacteria; order Burkholderiales; family Rhodocyclaceae; genus JAEWVQ01. The sequence goes on from JAEWVQ010000062.1 coordinate 1,067, forward strand.
TCGCCGTCGGCGACCACCTCGCCGGTTTCCGGGTTGATGATCTCGGGGTAGAAGTGGTCTTCCCAGATGGTCGGGCCGTCCTTGGTCTCGACGCATTCGTTGGCCACGCCCGGGCCCATCACTTCGGACAGGCCGTAGATGTCGACGGCGTCGATGCCGGCGCGGGCCTCGACCGCGGCGCGCATCGCCGGGGTCCACGGCTCGGCGCCGAAGATGCCGATCTTGAGCGAGGTGCTCTTCGGGTCGATCCCCATCGCTTCCATCTCATCGAGGATGGTCAGCATGTAGGACGGCGTCACCATGATGATCTTGGGCTTGAAGTCCTGGATGATCTGGATCTGCTTCTCGGTCTGGCCGCCGGACATCGGAATCACCGTACAGCCCAGGCGCTCGGCGCCATAGTGCGCCCCCATGCCGCCGGTAAAGAGGCCGTAGCCGTAGGACACATGCACCATGTCGCCCGGCCGCCCGCCCGAGGCGCGGATCGAGCGCGCGACCACGTTGGCCCAGGTATCGATGTCCTTCAGCGTGTAGCCGACCACGGTGGGCTTGCCGGTGGTCCCGGACGAGGCATGCACGCGGGCGATGCGCTCCATCGGCACCGCGAACATGCCGAACGGATAGTTGTCGCGCAGGTCGTGCTTCGTGGTGAACGGGAACTTGGCCAGATCCTCGAGCGATTTCAGGTCATCGGGATGCACGCCCTTGTCGTCGAACTTCTTGCGGTAGTGCGGCACGTTGTCGTAGGCGTGGCGCACGCTCCACTTCAGCCGTTCGAGCTGCAGTGCGCGCAGCTCGTCGATGCTCGCGCGCTCGATCGGTTCGAGCTGCGGCGGCGCGTAGGTATTGATCGGCATGCTGTGTCTCCTCGTCTTGCCCTGGTTCGGTATCGCTGGCGGTTGTCGCTGCGCAGTCTTCCCGCTGCGCGCCTTAAAGCTCGACCACCGGCCGCCCCTTGAGGCGGTAGGACTTGCCGCGCATCACCGCGATCAGCTCGTCCTTCTGGTTGGTCACGGTGATGTCGTACACCCCGGTGCGGCCGGCGACGAAGACCTCGGTGGCGTCCGCGCGCAGCACGTCGCCGGGCTTGCCGGGGGCCATGAAATCGACGCTGATGCCCGAGGCCACGGTCTGCTCGTTGCCGCTGTTGCAGGCATAGGCGAAGGCGGTGTCGGCGAGCGTGGTGATGAAGCCGCCGTGGCAGATGCGAAAGCCGTTCAGCATGTCCTCGCGCACCTTCATGGTGAGCGTGGCCCGCCCCGGGCCAACGGCGACGAAGGCCATCTCCAGGCTGTGCGCGGCCTGATCGCGCTCGTACATGCCGTCGCGGACCTTCTCCGCCAGGGTCTGGGGGTCGAAGCCCGCGGTCACGTCGCGAAACTGCGCTTCAGTCATGGAATGTCCCTCCGTTGTAGCTTTTTCTTTGAATGAGCGGCGACACGCGATAGCGCTCCTCGCCGTAATGTTCGCGCAGATGGGCGAGCACGCGCGCCACCGTGCGCACGCCGAGCGCGTCCGCCCACGCCAGCGGGCCCTGCGGGTAGTTGGTGCCGTAGCGCA
>JAEWVQ010000063.1 GCA_023459095.1 Pseudomonadota bacterium
CGCCTCAAGGCGCCTATCCAGCAAACGTGCCGGCCTGACCACGCCCCCTCCTCGACAACGCCGTCCCGGCCGACAACCACAACCCTCAGACGCCCCGCACGATGCCTACTTCGCCCCCCGCCGCCACCAAGGACGCCGAGCACCCGGCTTCGGCCCCGCCACCAACCACCGCGCCGCTGCACGCCGCGCCGCCCACCGTCACGCGCGCGCAGCGCGAGCGCCTGCATGGCCATGCCGGCCGGGTGGTGTGGCTCACCGGACTGTCCGGTGCCGGCAAATCGACCCTCGCCAACGCACTCGAAGCCCGCCTGCACGCTGCCGGGCGGCGCACCTACCTGCTCGACGGCGATCACCTCCGCCTCGGCCTGAACCGCGACCTGGGCTTCAGCGACGCCGATCGCGGCGAGAACGTCCGCCGCGTCGCCGAAGTCGCCCGCCTGTTCGTGGATGCCGGCGTGATCGTGATCGCGGCCTTCATCTCGCCGCTGCGCGCGCAGCGCGATGCGGCGCGCGCGCTGTTCGCCCCCGGCGATTTCGTCGAGATCTTCGTCGAGGCGCCGCTCGAAGTGGCCGAGGCGCGCGACCCCAAGGGCCTCTACCGCAAGGCGCGCAGCGGCCAGTTGCCGCAGTTCACCGGCATCGACGCCCCGTACGAGCCCCCGCTCGCCCCCGAGCTGGTGCTGCCCACGCACCGCTGGACGGTCGAACAGTGCGTCGACCACCTCGCCGCCCTGCTCGACGTCCCGGCCCCACCCTGATCCCCCCGCTCCGCCCATGTCCGCCAAACTGCATTTCATCTCCGGCCTGCCCCGCTCAGGCTCCACCCTGCTCGCCGGCATCCTGCGGCAGAACCCGCGCTTTCACGCCGCCATGAGCAGCCCGGTCGCCGCGCTGGTCAACGGCGCACTCGAACAGATGGGCGCCGGCAGCGAGTCCTATGCCTTCTTCGACGAAGCCAAGCGCAAGACCATCTGCCGCGCGCTGATCGACGCCTACTACGCCGACAAACCCCAGCCGGTGATCTTCGACACCAACCGCCAGTGGACCGCGCGCATGCATCAGCTCGTCGAGCTGGTGGCGGATTTCAAGATGATCTGCTGCGTGCGCAACCCGGCCTGGGTCATGGACAGCTTCGAGGTCATCCACCGCAAGAACCCGTTCGACTACAGCCGCATGTTCAGCGCCGGCAGCCGGCAGACCGTATACACACGCTGCGAGGCGATGATGTCGGCGGCCGGCGCGGTGGGCAGCGCGTGGACCGCACTCAAGGAAGCCTATTACGGCGAATTTTCCGACCGCCTGCTGCTCATCGACTACGACCTCCTCACCCAGCACCCCCGGCGCACGCTGGAGCTGATCTACCGCTTCATCGACGAACCCGGGTTCGAACACGACTTCGACAACGTCGAATATTCCGAAAACGAATTCGACCAGGCCCTGGGCGTGAAGGGCCTGCACGACGTCAAGCGCAAGGTCGCGTTCAAGCCCCGGCGCAGCATCCTGCCGCCCGACCTGTTCGCCAAGTATCAGGACATGGATTTCTGGCAGGACTCCGCCGGCACCTCGGCGCACTTCATCGCCAGCAAGAAGAAAAACCCCGTCTCTCCGCCCCCATCGCCGACTCCCTCTTCCCGCACCTGAGCGCCCTACCCATGGCCCATCCCATCCTCTCCAGCCTCCCCGCCCTGCTGCTGCCGCTCGGCCTGTTCACGCCATCCGCCCATGCTGGCGGCAGTTATCTGCGCAGCTACGCCAGTGCCCGTGCCGAGGACCGGCACGCTTTCAATCCTTGGCAGCCCCCCCGCGCCGCGGGCAAGCCGCCGACGAGTGCCGCCCTCATCGCCATTGACGACGCCGACGGGACAGCACTCACCGTCACCGCCGGCCAGAGCGCGCGGGAACTGGTGATCATCGACAGCGCCGTACCGGACAAGGCCGTCTTCTACCGGGGCGTGAAACCGGGCGTGGAGATCGTCGAAATCGATGCCTCGCGGCCGGGGCTAGCGCAATTGAAGCAGGCGCTCGCCTCTTACCGCGGGCTGAGCGCGCTGCACATCGTCTCCCATGCCGAAGAGGGCGTGCTGCACCTGGGCAGCAGCCGAGTGGACGCGCAGGCATTGCAGCACGACATGGACACCTTTGCGGCGTTGAATGACGCACTGGCGGAGGGAGCTGATTTAATGCTCTATGGCTGCGACCTGGCCAACACTGTAAAAGGCGAAGAACTACTTGATATCATTATAAAAAATTCCCACCTGGATATTGCGGCATCCAACAATACAACCGGCAACATCGAACAGGGCGGCGACTGGGATTTGGAAATTCAACGCGGCGCAATTGAAACAAAGCGGGCGTTTTCAGAGGCAGCGCTGAAAGACTTTACCGGTGTTCTGCAAGCAGTGACCTTTCAGAATTCAAGCTGGACGGTTGTTACACCGGGACAGATGGATAAGCGATTTGCAGCCAACGGAATAAATGATGCCTCTGCCCCGACTATCGACACACAGGTCAGCCAGGGGGGACGAACCCTGACCGTCGACGGGGCATACAACAGCACCGGGATAACTAGCGGGGGAATATACATTGGCCGCTCTGAGCGTGCTGTCACATTGAGCTTTACGGATGGAAGCGAGTTCAAACCTAGCTCGATAGAGATTTACGCCTACCAAGGGGACAGCGCGACCATTACGACAAACAATGGCGGAAGCATTGATCTGGAAATTCGAAATAGCTCCCAAGTCGGTTACACGACGCAGATCCTCGATTTGAGCTCCCTTCCCGCAGGCGCAACCTCGCTGACCATCACCAACAATTCCTGGGCCCCATTTGTGGTGAACGAAAACAATGGTTTTTATGGCGAAATAAGAAAAATAACATTCAGCAGTGTAGGCACTGTAAATAGCGAACCCACCGACATCGCCCTGTCCAACCCGACCGTTAGCCAGAGCGGCGGCGCCAACGCCGTCGTGGGCACGCTGAGCACCACGGATGCCGATGTGGGCAACCCCCACACCTACACCCTCGTCAGCGGAGCCGGAGATACCAACAACTCCAGCTTCAACATCTCGGGCTCATCGCTGCGCGCCAACAACGCCGCCGCACTGGCGGCCGGCACCTACAGCGTGCGCATCCGCACTACCGACAACGGCAGCTCCTGGTTCGAAAAAGCATTTACGGTGGAGGTTGTCGATGATGTTGCGCCGGGCATCAGTATCGGCACCGACAA
>JAEWVQ010000064.1 GCA_023459095.1 Pseudomonadota bacterium
GCCGCGCGCAGCGCGCACCGCACGCCGAACCGGCCGCGCCGCGCGGCACCCACGACGGCGACGCCGCAGCCCCGTCGCTGCGCGTCGGCGCCAAGCCGGCAGTGGCGCAGGCCCTGCGCTCCTGAACGCCTCCGCGCCCGGCGCGCAGCAATCGCAGCAATAAAAGGGGGCACCGGCGGCGACGCCGGTGCCCCCTTCGCTTGCCGGGCCCCGCCCGGCCCTCAGTCCCGTCCCTGATCCGGCGCCGGCGCGGGGCGCGCGTCGGTGATCGAGCGCGCCATGCGCACCAGCATCGGCACCAGCGCGGGCGACTCGAGCAGGTCGGAGCGCTCCTCGACGAGCGCGGCGAGAATCACCCGCATGCCGCGCACGATCATGAACGCCGCCAGCGCGGTGTCGGCCTCGCCCACCTCGGCGGCGTGGTGGCGCAGCACGTTCTCCATGTTGCGCACCAACTGCTCCGAGGTGCATTCGCCGCGCCCCAGCCCCTGCGCACGGCCGAACTGCATGTGGCGCGCCTGGCGCCGGTAGAAGTCCTGGCCGAGCCCGAGCAGCCGGGTCTCGGTACGCACGGTGTGCTGGAACAGGCCCTGCAGCATGTCGTCGAGCGACTGGCGGTTGAGGCGGAACAGTTCGGGCGAGGCCGCCACCGACTCCTCGTCCATGATCCGCCGGCTCAGGCGCTCGAGGATCGCCTCCTTGTTGGGGAAATACTGGTAGACCGCGCCGATCGACACCCCCGCGCGCGCCGCCACGCTGCGCGTGGTGAGCGCGGCCACGCCCTGCCCGCGCAGGATGTCCTCGGCGGCGCCGAGGATCGCCTCGACCGTGAACCGCGCGCGCGCCTGCGTGGGTTCGGTGCGCCGCGGCGCCGCGCGTCGGCGGCCGTCGTCGTCGGTGGCGGCGGCGGGGTCGCGGGCGCCGCGGCGCGTGCCCTGGGCATTCATCGGATCTCCTCCTTGGCGGGGCCGCAGGCGGCCGCTCGCGGCGTTTTTGTTCGGTTTTTCAAAAACATTAAAACCTTTTTATTTCAATACCCTGTGAATACTACCGGAAAGCGGTTCGGTTTAGCCCTCATCTTTACGCCCGCCGCCGCCGCCTGCCCTAGGATAAGCCTTGCCCCGCGCTCCGACCGGCTGCCGGCGTACTGCGGCACAGCTCGCGGCGCCCCCCGGCGGACAGGGATTTCCACCTACGCTTACACCAAAGGACAGTGATGACGGACGTCTATATCTACGACCACGTACGCAGCCCGCGCGGCAAGGGCAAGGCCGACGGCGCGCTCGCCGAGATCACCCCGGTGCAGCTCGCGGCGCAGATGCTCGAAGCGGTGCGCGAGCGCAACCGCCTCGACAGCCGCTGGGTCGAGGACGTGATCCTCGGCTGCGTCGTGCCGGTCGGCGAACAGGGCGGCAACATCGCCCGCGTCGCCGCCCTGGTGGCGGGCTACGACCACGGCGTGCCCGGCGTGCAGCTCAACCGCTACTGCGGCTCCGGGCTGGAGGCGGTGAACTTCGCCGCCGCCAAGGTCGCCGCCGGCCAGGTCGACATGGCGATCGGCGGCGGCGTGGAGAGCATGTCGCGGGTGCCGATGGGCAGCGACGGCGGCGCGATGGCGCTCGATCCGCAGGTCGCCTTCAAGATGTACTTCACCATGCAGGGGGTGAGCGCCGACCTGCTGTCCACGCTGCACGGCTTCACCCGCGAACAGTGCGACGCCTACGCCGTGGAGAGCCAGCGCCGCGCCGCCCAGGCCTGGGCCGAAGGCCGCTTCGCGCGCTCGGTGGTGGCGGTGAAGGACGTACTCGGCCTGCCGGTGCTGGAGCGGGACGAGGCGATCCGCCCCGACACCACCCTGGCCTCGCTCGCCGCGCTCAAGCCCTCCTTTCTGGAAATGGGCACGCAGTACGGCTTCGACGGCGTCGCGCTGCAGAAGTACCCGCAGCTCGAAGCCATCGACCACATGCACCACGCCGGCAACAGCTCGGGCATCGTCGATGGCGCCGCCGCCGTGCTGGTCGGCAACCGCGCCGCCGGCGAGCGCGCCGGGCTCAAGCCGCGCGCCCGCATCCGTTCGGTGGCCACCGTGGGCTCGGAGCCCACGCTGATGCTCGACGCCCCCAGCTACGCCGCGCAGAAGGCGCTCGCCAAGGCCGGCATGAACGTCTCCGACATCGGCCTGTGGGAACTCAACGAGGCCTTCTCCTCGGTGGTGCTGTGCCTGATGCAGCGCCTGAACGTCCCGCACGAGCGCATCAACGTCAATGGCGGCGCCATCGCCATGGGCCATCCGCTCGGCGCCACCGGCGCCATGATCCTCGGCACCCTGCTCGACGAGATGGAACGCCGCCAGGTCGGCACCGGCCTGGTCACGCTGTGCGAGGCCGCCGGCATGGGCACCGCCACCGTCATCGAGCTCGTCTGAGCGTCCCCGCAAATCGAAATCGACAAGGAATCCCCACGGTCATGACTGAAGTCATTCACGTTTCGGTAGACGCCGACGGCATCGCCACCCTGCTCTTCGACCGCCGCGACAGCGCGATGAACACCATGGACATGAAGTTCATGGACGAGATCGAGGCCGCGATCGAGCGCCTCGCCACCGACCCCGCGATCAAGGGCGCCCTCTTCACCTCCGGCAAGCCGGTATTCGCCGCCGGCGCCGACCTCAAGGAAATGGAAAGCGCGCTGGACCGCAACCAGGATCTGCCGCTCGCCGAGATGCTGGCGAAGAACGCCTCGCTGTCGAAGCTGCTGCGCCGCATGGAGACCTGCGGCAAGCCGGTGGCGTGCGCGATCAACGGCACCGCGCTCGGCGGCGGCACCGAGATCGCGCTCGCCTGCCATTACCGCGTGGTGTCGGACGCCAAGGGCATCCAGCTTGGCCTGCCCGAAGTGCAGGTCGGCCTGCTGCCGGGCGGCGGCGGTACCCAACGCGTGCCGCGCCTGATCGGCATCCAGGCAGCGATGCCGGTGGTCATGGAAGGCCAGGCGCTGTCGGCGGAGAAGGCGCTGAAGATGGGCCTGATCCACAAGATCGTGCCCGCCGACCAACTGCTTGCCGAGGCCAAGCGCTGGCTGCTCGAAGAAGGCGACCCGGTGCAGCCCTGGGACAAGAAGGGCTACAAGATGCCCGGCGGCGCCGGTCCCTCCTCGCCCGCGGTGGCGCAGATGCTGGTGGTCAGCAACGCCATGCTGCAGGCCAAGACCTTCCACAACCTGCCCGCGCCCAAGGCCATCCTGTCCTGCCTGTACGAAGGCCCGCAGCTGCCGATGGACAAGGCGCTCGCGGTCGAAGCCAAGTACTTCACCCTGCTGCAGCGCGATCCGGTGTCGCGCAACATGATCCGCACGCTCTTCATCAACAAGGGCAAGGCGGACAAGCTCATGCACCGCCCCGAGGGCGTGGCCAAGACCACGTTCCGCAAGATCGGCGTGGTCGGCGCCGGCCTGATGGGCGCGGGCATCGCCTACCACTGCGCCAGGCTCGGCATCGAAACCGTGCTGATCGACCGCGACCAGGCCGCCGCCGACAAGGGCAAGGCTTATTCCACCAAGCGCCTGGAGAAGGACATCGCCAGGGGCCGCATGACGCAGGACAAGGCCGATGCCATCCTCGCTCGCATCCACCCCACCACCGACTACGCCGGCCTCGCCGAGGTCGAACTGGTGGTCGAGGCGGTGTTCGAGGACCGCGCGATCAAGGCCGAGATCACGCGCAAGCTCGAAGCCGTGCTGCCGGCGCACGCGGTGATCGCCTCCAACACCTCGGCGCTGCCGATCAGCGAACTGGCCGAGGCCGGCGCCCGCCCGCAGAACTTCATCGGCATGCACTTCTTCTCGCCGGTCGAACGCATGCCGCTGGTCGAGATCATCCGCGGTCGCAAGACCTCGCCCGCGACGCTGGCGCGCGCGCTCGACCTCGTGCAGGCGATGAAGAAGACGCCGATCGTGGTCAACGACGGCCCCGGCTTCTTCACCAGCCGCTTCATCGGCGCCTACATCAACGAGAGCCTGGCGATGGTCACCGAAGGCGTGAATCCGGCGCTGATCGAGAACGCGGCGAAGATGGCCGGCATTCCGGTGGGCCCGCTCACCGTCTCCGACGAGATCGGTCTGGACACCGCCTACCACGCCAGCCAGCAGCGCAAGCAGGACGAAGGCGACGCCTTCGTGCCCACCCCCACCTTCCGCCTCGTGGAAAAGCTGGTCGGCGAGCTTGGCCGCCACGGGCGCAAGAACGGCAAGGGCTTCTTCGACTACGCCGAGGACGGCAGCAAGAAGCTGTGGCCGGGGCTCGCCGCGCTCTTTGCGCCGCTCGCCGAGCCGCCCACGGTCGATGAGGTCAGGGCGCGCATGCTCTACGCCCAGTTGGTGGACGCCGCGCGCGCAATGGCCGACGGCGTGCTCATCGACCCCGCCGACGGCGACGTCGGCGCCATCCTCGGCGTCGGCTTCCCAGCCTACCTCGGCGGCCCGTTCGCAATGATGGACACCCTCGGCCTGCCCGCCGTGGTCGCCGAATGCGACCGCCTCGCCGCGCGCTACGGCGCCCAGTACGCGCCGCCGCAGCTGCTGCGCGACATGGCCGCCGAGGGCCGCACGTTCTACGGCGCGGCGCGCATCACGCCGCCCGCGCTGGCGCGCTGAACCGCCGCCGGGGCCCGCCCCCGGCGGTTTTCCCATCGAACCGGCCGCTGCGCCCGCCACGCGCGCGGCGGCCCAGGAGCCTAGCGTGAATTTCGATTTCTCCGACGACCAGCGCCTGCTGCAGGAGGCAGTGCGCAAGATGCTCGCCGCCACGTGCACGTCGAAAGCGGTGCGCAGCGTGCTCGACGGCCAGGCCAGCCACGCCGATGCGGTGTGGCGCAACCTGCTCGACATGGGCGCGGCCGCCGCCGCGATTCCCGAGGAATACGGCGGCGCCGGCCTCGGCTACCTCGAACTGTGCCTGGTGGCCGAAGAGGTCGGCCGCCACCTCGCGCCGGTACCGCTGTCGTCCAGCTTCTACCTCGCCGCCGAGGCCCTGCGCCGCGCCGGCAGCGCGGTCCAGCGCGAACGCTGGCTGCCCGCCATCGCCCGCGGTGCGGTGATCGCCACCGCCGCGCTCGGCCAGCGCGAACGTTACCGCCCGGCGGCCGCGCTCGTGTTCGACGGCGCCACGCTCAGCGGCAGCTCGCCGGCCGTACCCGACGGCGCCGTGGCCGACATCGCCATGCTCCGGGTCGGCGCCGACCTCGTGCTCGTCGAACTCGACAACCCCAGCGTGCGCCGCGTGCCGCTC
>JAEWVQ010000065.1 GCA_023459095.1 Pseudomonadota bacterium
CCCTGTCGGCGCGCAACGTCGAGCGCCTGCATGCGCTCGCTGCCGAACTGGCGGCGCCGGCGGTGTCCGGCGGCGCCGGCGACATCGTGGTGGCGGCGCTGGACGTGACCCGCGCCGGCGACTTCGAGCGCGTCCGCGACGCGCTGGTGGCGCGCTGGGGCGGGCTCGACGTGGTGGTGTTCAATGCCGGCACCTACCGTCCGCTGCGCGCCTGGGAACTGACCCCTGCGCGTGTCCGCGAGACCCTGGAGACCAATCTGCTCGGCCCCATGGACGGCGTCGCCGCGGTGCTGCCGCAGCTGCTCGCGCAGGGCACGGGCGCGGTCGCGCTGGTGGGCAGCGTGGCCGGCTACGGCGGGCTGCCGAAGGCGGTGGTGTACGGACCGTCGAAGGCGGCGCTGATCAATTTCGCCGAAACCCTCTACCTCGACCTTGCGCCGCGCGGCATCGGCGTGTTTCTGATCGATCCCGGCTTCGTCGCCACGCCGCTGACCGCGGCCAACGACTTCCACATGCCGGCGCTGATCGGCCCCGACGAGGCGGCGGCGCAGATTCTGCGCGGCTTTGCGCGTGGCGAGTTCGAGATTCATTTTCCGCGCCGCTTCACCTGGGCGATGAAGGTGCTCGCCTGCCTGCCGCGGCGCGCGTACTTCGCCCTGATCCGGCGCGTCACGGGGTTGTGATGGACGAGCTCTGCGATGTTCGCGCCGCGGTCGCGCGCGTCGCGCGCTTCTACGAAACCCTGAGTCCGGCCACGCTCGCCCGTCTCGGCGAGGTTTATGCCGCCGATGCGCGCTTCAAGGACCCGTTCAACGAGGTCGTCGGCATCGATGCCATCGCCGCGATCTTCGCGCACATGTTCCGCACCGTGGAGGCGCCGCGCTTCGTCGTCGTCGCGCGCATCGTCGACGGCGCGCAGGCCATGCTGGGCTGGGAGTTCCACCTGCGCCTGCGGGGCGCGCCCGCCGTCATCCGCGGCGTCAGCCATCTGCGCTTCGATGGCGCGGGGCGCGTGGTCGATCACCGCGACTACTGGGATGCGGCCGAGGAGTTGTACGCCCGCCTGCCGGTGCTCGGCACGCTGATGCGCTGGCTGCGCGAACGGCTGTCGGCGCGGTGCACCAAGCCGGCTTCAGGGAAAACCCCGAGCGGTGCGCGCTAAGCCATGTCTGGCTTCGTGCTTAGCAAATTGTGCATTGCAATGTATTGATTTTTATCAAACAAGCGTGTTGCATGCGCCGATTTGGCCATGGCATGATCGGCCAAACTGGCTGGAATGCCCCGCATGCATGCAGGGCCCGGGCCGCGGCACCTTGAAGGCACGGTGCGCGCTGATCGGGCTGGGAGGCGCGGGGCGCGTGGTTTCCGGCCCAAAGGATCGTTCCGGCCTGTGCGCCGGACGGAGGCCCTGACCGGGCACGGCGCAGCACGCCCGCCTCCGCCCGACTCCGCTGGCCGCGACTGCCTGCAGGAGGGGGACATGAGTCTTGCCGGTCGCATAGCAGCGTCGATGCCCTTGGTCACCCCGGTCGCGGCCGCGTTCGCCCAGGACGCCCCCAGCCGCTACAACCTGCAGTTGCCGGTGACCGCGATCGCCGGCGAAATCTACGACATGCACACGCTGATGCTGATCATCTGCCTGGTGATCTTCATCGGCGTGTTCGGCGTGATGTTCTGGTCGGTGATCCACCACCGCAAGTCCAGGGGCGCGGTCGCCGCCAACTTCCACGAAAACACCACGGTGGAGATCGCGTGGACGGTGATCCCGGTGCTGATCCTGCTCGGCATGGCGTGGCCGGCGACCAAGACCGTGATCGCGATGAAGGACACCGCCAACCCCGACATCACGATCAAGGCGACCGGCTATCAATGGAAGTGGGGCTACGACTACCTGCAGGGCGAGGGCGAGGGCATCCGCTTCCTGTCCGCGCTGTCCACGCCGCGCGCGCAGATCGAAGGCGCGGCGCCCAAGGGCGAGGCCTACCTGCTCGAGGTCGATAACCCGATGGTGGTGCCGGTGGGCAAGAAGATCCGCGTGCTCACCACCGCTACCGACGTCATCCATTCGTGGTGGGTGCCGGCGTTCGGGGTCAAGCAGGATGCGATTCCCGGCTTCATCCGCGACACCTGGTTCCGCGCCGACAAGGAAGGCGTGTATCGCGGCAACTGCGCCGAGCTGTGCGGGCGCGACCACGGCTTCATGCCGGTGGAGGTCCATGTGCTGTCGACCGAGAAGTACAGCGCGTGGGTCGCCGCGCAGCAGGCGAAGACGGTGTCGGCGGCCGCCGACGACGGCCGCGAATGGACGCTCGCCGAACTCGTCGAGCGCGGGCAGAAGGTGTTCGCCGCCAACTGCATGGCCTGCCATCAGGAAAACGGCAAGGGCATTCCGCCCGCCTTTCCGGCGCTGGACGGTTCGGCGCTGGTGCTGGGCGATCGCGCCGCGCAGATCGCGGTGGTGCTCGACGGCCGTCCCAATACCGCGATGGCGGCCTTCGGCAAGCAGTTGAGCGACGCCGAACTCGCCGCCGTGATCACCTATACGCGCAACGCCTGGAGCAATGCCACCGGCGAAGCGGTGCAACCGGCGGAGATCGCCGCCGGGCGCAAGGGTTAGGCACGCGCTTAGGTACGAGCGAAGCACCGGCGGCGCGGCCGCCGGCACGAATGCCGCGACGTCAGGAGGAGCCCCGCATGGCCGCCGTCACTCCGGAGCAGTTGCATGGTCACCCACATCCCGTCCCGGGCGGGCTGATGCGCTGGATCACCACCACCAACCACAAGGACATCGGCACGATGTACCTGATCTTCAGTTTCATCATGTTCCTCTCCGGGGGCGTGATGGCGCTGACGATCCGTGCCGAACTGTTCCAGCCCGGGCTGCAGGTGGTCGAGCCCGAATTCTTCAACCAGCTCACCACCATGCACGGCCTGGTGATGGTGTTCGGCGCGATCATGCCGGCCTTCGTCGGTTTCGCGAACTGGCAGATCCCGCTGATGATCGGCGCCTCCGACATGGCCTTCGCGCGCATGAACAACTGGAGCTTCTGGCTGCTGCCGCCGGCCGCGATCCTGCTGCTGGGTTCGTTCTTCGTGCCCGGCGGCGCCACCGCCGCGGGGTGGACGCTGTACGCGCCGCTGTCGGTGCAGATGGGCATGGGCATGGACATGGCGATCTTCGCCATCCACATCATGGGGATCAGCTCGATCATGGGCGCGATCAACATCGTCGTCACCGTGCTCAACATGCGCGCCCCCGGCATGACCCTGATGAAGATGCCGCTGTTCTGCTGGACGTGGCTGATCACCGCCTATTTGCTGATCGCGGTGATGCCGGTGCTCGCCGGCGCGGTGACCATGATCCTCACCGACCGCCATTTCGGCACCAGCTTCTTCAACGCCGCGGGCGGCGGCGACCCGGTGATGTACCAGCACATCTTCTGGTTCTTCGGCCACCCGGAGGTGTACATCATGATCCTCCCGGCCTTCGGCATCGTCAGCCAGATCATCCCCACCTTCGCCAGAAAGCCGCTGTTCGGCTACGCGTCGATGGTGTACGCCACCGCCTCGATCGCCATCCTGTCGTTCGTGGTCTGGGCCCACCACATGTTCACCACCGGCATGCCCGCCGCCGGCCAGCTGTTCTTCATGTACGCGACCATGCTGATCGCGGTGCCCACCGGGGTGAAGGTGTTCAACTGGGTGGCGACGATGTGGCGCGGCGCGTTGAGCTTCGAGCCACCGATGCTGTGGGCGACCGGCTTCATCTTCGTGTTCACCATGGGCGGCTTCACCGGGCTGATCTGCGCGATCGCGCCGATCGACATCCAGGTCCAGGACACCTATTACGTGGTCGCGCACTTCCATTACGTGCTCGTCGCCGGCTCGCTGTTCGCGCTCTTTGCCGGCGCCTATTACTGGCTGCCGAAATGGACCGGGCACATGCCCAGCGACACCCTGGGCAAGCTGCATTTCTGGTGCTCCCTGGTGTTCTTCAACATCACCTTCTTCCCCATGCACTTCCTCGGCCTGGCCGGCATGCCGCGGCGCATTCCGGACTACGCGCTGCAGTTCGCCGACTTCAATGCCCTCGCCAGCATCGGCGCCTTCGGCTTCGGCCTGTCGCAGCTGATCTTCCTCGCGGTGGTGGTGAAGTGCGTGCGCGGAGGCGAGCGTGCCGCCGCGCGGCCGTGGGAGGGGGCCGAGGGCCTGGAATGGACAGTGCCGTCGCCGGCGCCTTATCACACCTTCGAAGAAGCGCCGGTGGTCAGATGAGCGCCGCGCCCGCCGACCCCCGCCTCCGCGCCAACCGCCGCAGTGCGTTGCGGCTGGGGGCGGTGGCGCTCGTCTTCTTCGTGCTGGTGATTCTCAAATACACGGTGTTCGGGCAATGAGCGCGCCGAGCGGAGCATCGTCCCCCGCGGCGCCCGCCAGCCGCCTCGCCGCCGACAACCGCCGCCTGCTGCTGCGCCTGGGGGTGGCCGCGCTGGCGATGTTCGGCTTCGGCTTTCTGCTCGTGCCCTTCTACGAAAAGATCTGCGAGGTCACTGGCATCAACAACGCCCTGCGCGCCGAGGCCGAGGCCGGCGCGCGTGCGGTGAACACCCAGGTCGATCGCACGCGCACCGTGCTCGTCCAGTTCGATGCCAACCTCCACGATCTGCCGTGGCAGTTCCGCCCGCTGCAGCGCTCGGTGAGCGTGCACCCGGGCGAACTGGTGCACGTCGCCTATGAAGTCGCCAACGTCCGCGACCACCCGGTCACCGGCCAGGCGGTGCCGAGCTACGGGCCGCAACTGGTCGGCCGCTACCTGCGCAAGATGGACTGCTTCTGCTTCACCCAGCAGACGCTGGCGGCGGGTGAGCGGCGGACGATGCCGGTGGTGTTCGTGCTCGACCCGGCGCTGCCCGCCGAGGTCACCACGGTCACGCTGTCGTACACCTTCTTCGAGATTCTCGGGCGCAAGCAGGCCGCGGCGGACGGGCGCGGCGCGGGTGCGGGCTGAGGGCGGGGAGGGGGCGATGGCGGCGGCACCGCGCAAGGCGGGGTTCTGGGCGACGATGCGGGCGGTGCTGTGGTCCTTCTTCGGGGTGCGCAAGCGGCAGGCCTACCTCGACGACGCCGGCTCGCTCGATCCGCTCGCCGTGGTCGTCGCCGGCGTGGTCGCGGGCGCGCTGTTCGTGCTCGTCATCGTCGTGGTGGTGCAGCTGATCCTGGCCTGAGGGCTGGCGTGGATTACGGGAGAAAGTCATGAGCCATACAGTGGATACATCCCCCCCCGCACCTGCGCTGGCGCACCCGCTCGAGCACTATTTCGTGCCGGAGCCGTCGCGCTACCCGATCTTCGGTTCGGTCGCCCTGCTGCTGTTCGGCGCCGGCGCGGCGATGTGGCTCAACCGCGTCGCCGCCGGCCCCTGGCTGTTCTTCGCCGGCATCGCGATCCTGATCTACATGCTGTTCGGCTGGTTCGGCCAGGTCGTGCGCGAATCCGAGGGGGGCAAGTACGGTGCGCGCGTCGATGCGTCGTTCCGCTGGTCGATGGGCTGGTTCATCTTCTCCGAGGTGATGTTCTTCGCCGCCTTCTTCGGTGCGTTGTTCTACGTCCGCGTGCTGGCGGTGCCGTGGCTGTCGTCGGGCGACAACGCCGCGCTGCTGTGGCCGGGCTACACCGGCGAGTGGCCGACCGCGGGGCCGGATCGCGCCGATCCGTTCACGCCGATGGGCGCGTGGGGCATTCCGGCGATCAACACGCTGATCCTGCTGAGCTCGGGCGCGACCCTGACCTGGGCCCATTTCGG
>JAEWVQ010000066.1 GCA_023459095.1 Pseudomonadota bacterium
GCTGCGGCCACCCCCGGAACGCGGGCGATCACCGAAGCGGCGGCGCCGATGCCGCGCCAGCAGCCGGTTGCGGCCACGGCCGCGCCGACGCCGAAGTCCGCCTTGCCCACCACGGCTGCGGTCGTGCCGCCGCGGCCCGCAGCGCAGCCTCCTGGCCTGCCGGCGCGGGCCTCGTCTTCCAGTCCCCAGCCGCTGCGTAGCGCACCTTTCGCGCCGGCCTGGGGGTACGAAGGGGCGACCGGGCCGGCACGCTGGGGCAGTCTGAGGCCGGAGTGGAAGCTGTGCGACGACGGCCGCCGCCAGTCGCCGATCGACCTGCGCGACGGCGTGGCGGTGGATCTCGATCCGGTCGCCTTCGACTATCGGCCGATCCGCTTTCGCATCGTCGATACCGGCAACACGCTGCAGGTGGAGATTGGCGAAAAGCAGGGCGAAGCGCAGGGCGGGGGTTTGGCGATGACGGTGCGCGGCGCCCGCTATGTGCTCGAACGCCTGACCTTGCACCGGCCGTCGGAAATGCGTGTCGAAGGCAAGGCCTACGACATGGCGGTGCATTTCCACCACCGTGCCGAGGATGGTCGGGAGGCCACCCTCGCCGTGCACTTCGAGCGCGGCGAGACGCCGAACGCGGCCTTGCAGACGCTGTGGAACAACCTGCCGCTGGAGAAGGGCGCGCACTATACGCCGCAGGCCCTGCTCGACCCCGGCGCCTTCCTGCCCGCGGTGCGCGCGCACTATCTGTACATGGGCTCGGCGACCACCCCGCCATGCACCGAGGGCGTGCTGTGGGTGGTGATGAAGGCGCCGGTGCCGGTCTCCGCCGAGCAGGAGGCGATCCTTGCCCGGCTCTACCCCAGCAGCGCGCGCCCGGTGCAGGCGACCCACGACCGGCTGATCCTCGAGTCGCGCTGAAGCGCGGCCGCCGGCGGCCGCGTGCGCGGCGGCGGATGCGGTATCCTGTCGCCCCTTTCCGTGCGCTCCCTGGGCCGAGGCGGACATGCGCTACTGGTTGATGAAATCCGAACCCGACGACGTGTCGATCGACGATCTGGCGGCGCGCCCCGGTCAGACCGTGGCGTGGTACGGGGTGCGCAATTATCAGGCGCGCAATCTGATGCGCGATCAGATGCAGGTCGGTGATGGGGTGTTCTTCTACCACTCCAGCTGCGCCGAGCCGGGCATCGCCGGCATTGCGCGGGTGGCGAGCGCGGCCTATCCGGACGCGACCCAGTTCGATCCGGCGAGCCCGTACTTCGACCCCAAGGCCACCGCGGCGGCGCCACGCTGGCTCAATGTCGATGTGCGCTTCGTACGCAAGACGCCGCTGGTGGCGCTGGCGACCTTGCGCGCGCATCCGGAACTGGCGAACATGCGCGTCCTCGCGCGCGGCAACCGGCTGTCGATCACCCCGGTCGATCCCGCCGAGTGGCGTTTCATCACGGGCACCCTGATGGGGCTCGACAACGTGGATTCCGGCAATGAACTTTGATGTGTGGTGGCTGAGCTACCCGGTGCTCGGCGCCGTGGTCGGCTTTTTCGCCGGCCTGCTCGGCATCGGTGGTGGCGGCATCATGGTGCCGATGCTGACCACGCTGTTCCTCGCCCAGGGTTTTGCGCACGAGCAGGTGGTGCATCTGGCCCTCGGCACCTCGATGGCGGCGATCGTGATCACTTCGATCTCCAGCCTGCGCGCCCACCACGCCCATGGCGCGGTGCGCTGGGAGGTGGTGCGTGCAATTACGCCCGGCATCCTGCTCGGCACCTTCGGCGGCACCTTCATCGCCGCGCGCGCCGATACCGTGGCGCTGGCGGTGTTCTTCGCCGTGTTCATGGGGTACGTGTCGCTGCAGATGCTGATCAACGTCAAGCCCAAGCCCTCGCGCGAGCTGCCCGGTGCGCTCGGCATGGGCGCGGCCGGGCTGGGCATCGGCGGCGTGTCCGCACTGGTGGCGATCGGCGGCGGCTCGTTGTCGGTGCCGTTCATGACCTGGTGCAACGTCAAGGTCCAGCACGCCATCGGCACCTCGTCGGCGATCGGCTTGCCGATCGCGCTCGCCGGCACCATCGGTTACCTGGTCAATGGCTGGGCGGCGCCGGATACGCCGCCCTACACGTTGGGCTACATCTACCTGCCGGCGCTGGTGCTGGTCGCCGCCACGAGCACGGTGTTCGCCCCGCTCGGCGCCTCGCTTGCCCACCGCCTGCCGGTGGCGACGCTGAAGAAGGTGTTCGCCGGGGTGCTGGTCCTGCTGTGCCTGAAAATGCTGCACGGAGTGTTCGCCTGATGAGCTGGAGTCTGTGGCTGGCCTTCGTGGTCGCGGCATTGGTGATCGCGGTGTCGCCCGGGCCGGGGGCGGTGCTGGCGATGGCGAGCGGCCTGCGCCACGGTTACCGCGGCGCGCTGCGCGCGATCGCCGGGTTGCAGACAGCGCTGCTGCTCCAACTCGCGGTGGTGGCGCTGGGGCTGGGGGCGTTGCTGGCGACCTCGGCGACCGCCTTCGTCGTGGTCAAGGTGCTCGGCGCCGCTTATCTGATCTGGCTCGGTGTGCAGAAATGGCGCGCCCCGGTCGAGGCCATCGACGAGGCGAGCGCGGGCGGCGACCCGCGCTCGCGGCGCAAACTCTACGCCCAGGGCGTGCTGGTCAACCTGACCAATCCCAAGGCCATCGTGTTCATGGCTGCGCTGGTGCCGCAGTTCATCGTGCCGACGGCGCCGCAGTGGCCGCAGTTTTTGATCATCGGCGCGACCATGGTCGCGGTCGATGTCCTGGTGATGTCGTGCTATGCGCTGCTCGCCACGCGCTTCCGTCCGCTGCTGCGCAATCCGCATGCACTCCGGGTGCAGAACCGGGTGTTCGGCGGCCTCTTCGTCGGCGCAGGAACCATGCTGGCGGTGTCCAGCCGCTGATTCCGCGCCTGCTCCGCGCGCCTTCTTTCCTGGGTTCGAATCCTCATGACCTCACTGCCGCCGCCGTCCGCCGACGCGCTCGAACAAAGCACCCGCCTCGTCGCCCGCGTGCACGCCGAAATTGCCGCCGCCGGCGGCTGGATTCCGTTCTCGCGCTACATGGAGTTGGCGCTGTACGAGCCGGGGCTGGGTTATTACAGCGGCGGTGCGCGCAAGTTCGGTCCGGGCGGCGATTTCATCACGGCGCCGGAGCTCACGCCGCTGTTCGGCCAGGCGCTGGCGGTCCAGGTCGAGCAGGTGATGCGGGCGAGCGCGCCGCAGCTGATCGAGGTCGGCGCCGGCACCGGGCTGCTCGCCGCCGATCTGCTGCTCGAGCTCGAGCGCCGCGACTGCCTGCCGGAGCACTACGGCATCCTCGAGCTGTCGGGCGAGTTGCGCGCGCGCCAGTTCGACACCCTGGCGGCGAAGGCGCCGCATCTGGCGGCGCGCGTGCGCTGGCTCGATGAACTGCCGGAACAGTTCGCCGGCGCCGTGGTGGCGAACGAGGTGCTCGACGTGATGCCGGTGCACCTGGTGGTGTCGCGCGCGCAGGGCTTGTTCGAGCGTGGCGTGGTGGTCGGCGAGGGCGCGGGAGGCGAAGCCGTGTTGCGCTGGGCCGACGTGCCGGCGCAGGGCGCGCTGCGGTCGGCCGCCGAGGCGCTGAACCTGCCGCAGCCGACCGACGGCGAGTACGTCACCGAACTCAACCTTGCCGGCCGGGCGTGGCTGGCGGCATGGGCCGAGCGTCTGAGCCGGGGGGCGATGCTGCTGATCGACTACGGGTATCCGCAGGCCGAGTACTACCTGCCGTCGCGCGCCAGCGGTTCGTTGCTGTGCTACTACCGCCACCATGCCCACGCCGACCCCTTCCTGTGGCCGGGGCTCAACGACATCACCGCCTTCGTCGATTTCACCGCGATCGCCGAAGCCGCGTTCGAGGCCGGGCTCGACGTGCTCGGCTACACCACGCAGGCGCAGTTCCTGTTCAATTGCGGCCTGCTCGACGCGCTCGCGCGTCGCGCGCCCGAAGGTTCGGCGGAGTACGTGCGCGCTGCGCGCGCCGCGCAACGTCTCACCGCACCGCAGGAAATGGGCGAGCTGTTCAAGGTGCTCGCGGTTGGCCGCGGGCTCGAGGCGCCGCTCGCCGGCTTCATCCGCGGCGACCGCCTGCACGCGCTCTGAGTCCGGGCGCAAGGGCGCGCCGCGTTCCGCGCGCCGGGATCGGCCCCGGCCCCGTTCCCGGCCCTACTCCTGGTTGCGGTAGATCGCGCGCAGGAAGGCGTCGATGTCCTCGGGCGGCGGCATCGCCTCGCGCGCCGCACGGTCCATGGTCTGCAGCCCGGTGGCCGGTTCCGGATCGCCTGCGGACTGCGCTGTCGGCGGCAGCCAGCCGGCGTTCATGACCTCTTCGTCGTAGGCTGCGGGCGCGCGTACGACTTTCCCCGAATGCATGTCCATGACGATCACCATGATGGCCTCCGCAGCGTTCGCCGGTCACCCGGCCTTGTCTGTTACAACGGCCGCCGGAGCGCAGGCTTGAGTCCGGTGGGAGAGAGGGCGGGCTGCGTGTGGGTTGGGGGTGGGGTGGAGCGCCGGAGGCGGGCTCCTGAATCCATCATGGTCGGCGCAGAGGCGTGATGCCAGCGCAAAAGTGCCCGGGCCGTGCACGGTGTCGCAGGCGGCGCCGGGGCCGCCTGCGGCAGGCGCTTACAGTTCGCGCTCGGCGAGCCAGTCGGCGATGTGGGTGGCGACCTGCTGCCAGCCGTGTTCGAGCATCATGCCGTGCCCCATGTCGGCGAAGATCGCGGCTTGGCGGCCATAGGTGGCCGCGGTCATGTGCACCAGGTCGGGCGGAATGAGCTGGTCGTGTTCGGCGCCGAGCACGAGCAGTGGCGCGCGGTGCATCAGCGCCGGCTGCGGCAGGTTGAACAGGGTCATGTCCCAGATCGCCCGGTGCGATTCGGGCTGCGACAGGCGGTAGTAGCGCTCCAGCCGGGCGGCGTCGATCGGCTGGTGGAAGAGCGCTTCGCGCAGGCTCTCGGGGGCGAGGTCGCCGCCGCCCATGATGCGGTTGAGATCGGTGAGCAGATGCGGCTTGCGCAGCATCAGGCCGAACGCCGAGCCCATCAGGCCCTGCGGCGGCACCGCCGACATCAGCACCGCGGCGGGCGCCGTGGCGCGTTCGAGATACTTCTGCACCACCATGCCGCCCATCGAGTGGCCGATCAGTACCGGCGGTTCGGGCAGGCGGGCGACGACTTCGGCAACGTCGGCGACGTAATCGTCGATCGACAGCAGGTCGAGCTCGTCGCGCCGGCGGCTGCCGCCGTGGCCGGATAGCGACAGCGCGTAGCATGGCCAGCCGCGCTCGGCGAACCAGGGCAGGAAGTGCTCATCCCAGCACCAGGCGCCGACGTAGGCGCCGTGAATGAAGAGCAGCGGGGTGTTGCGCGCCGGGCCGTCGGCGGGCGCGCGGCACAGGACTTCGAGATCGCCGAAACGGGGCGTGTTCATCGCGGCACCTCCATGCCGCGCTGCACCGCCGGACGGGCGGCGATGGTGTCGTACCAGCGCTTGACCGCCGGGTAGCGGGCGAGGTCGATGCCTTGCCATTCGTGGCGCGCAAGCCAGGGGAAGGTGGCGATGTCGGCAATCGAAAATTCGCTGCCGGCGAGCCAGTCGCGGCCGGCGAGGCGGGCGTCGAGCACGCCGTAGAGGCGCGCGGCTTCCTTCGAGTAGCGCTCGATGGCGTAGGGAATCACGTCCGGGGCGAAGCGCAGGAAGTGGTGGGCCTGACCGAGCATCGGACCGATGCTGCCCATCTGGAACATCAGCCACTGCAGGGCTTCGAGGCGCGCGCGCGGGTCGTCGGGGAGCAGGCGGCCGGTCTTCTCGGCGAGGTAGATCAGGATCGCGCCCGATTCGATCAGGGTGATCGGCGCGCCGCCGGGGCCGTCGCTGTCGACCAGCACCGGGATCTTGTTGTTCGGATTGAGGGCGAGGAAGGCGGGGTCGAATTGCTCGCCGCGGGTGATGTCGACCGGGCGCACCTCGTAGGGCAGGCCGAGCTCCTCGAGGGCGATGGAAATCTTGCGGCCGTTGGGCGTGCCCCAGGTGTGCAGCGTGATCATGACGGTGTCGGAGTCCTCGGATGGTTGCGGTGGGCACCGGCGCGGGGGTCTAATCCCGGCTCTTCGGCGCGGAGGCGCAATGTTCAAATGGTTGGTGGTGATCGTGCTGGTGGTGGTGCTGACCGGGCTGATGCAGCCCGGTTTGGGCCGGCGTCTGCGGCTGGGACAGCTGCCCGGCGACGTCGCCTTTCGTTTTCGCGGCAGAGCTTACCATTTCCCCTTTACCACCACCGTGCTGCTGTCGCTGCTCGCCTGGGCGCTGCTGCGCGCGCTGTGAGGCGCGGCAGCGCGATCACGGAGGCGGCGGCTCGGGCGCCGGGGAGGCGGCGCGCAGCGCCTTCACCGCGTTGACGCGAGCCTCATGCACGCGCTCGGGAATGCGCGCCTTGTCGGCGCAGGCGCGGGCGATGGCGCCCGCATCGACCGCACGCACCGCGGCCATCGCTGCGCGCCAAAGCGCCGCCGGCGGCCAGTCGTGCACGCCGCCCGACGGGCGGCCGCCACCGCGGCCGGCATGATCGCAGGCGGCGGCGTCGAGCATGAGTGCGAAGCGTTCGGGGCGGCGCAGCGCGTCGCAGCGTTCGAGCACCTTCACCATGGTTTCCGCGCGCAGCGCGGCGGCCTGGGGGAGGATGCCGTGCTCGCGCGCCACCATCACCGCGAGGTCGCGGCAGTCGGCGGGGGCTTTCAGCCGTTCCGACACCGCGCGCGCGTGTTCGGCGCTGCGCGCTTCGTGACCGTAATGGTGGGGCAGCAGCGCGGCGGCGGTGTCGCCCTTGCCGAGGTCGTGGAGCAGGCAGGCCCAGCGCACCGCGAGCGGCTGGGCGTGCGCGGCGGCGTGGTCGATGACCATCAGCACGTGCTCGCCGGTGTCGATCTCGGGGTGGTGCTGCGCCGGCTGCGGCACGCCGAACAGGCGGTCGAGTTCGGGCAGCAGGCGGGCGAGCGCGCCGCACGCGCGCAGCACGCGGATCATGCGCGAGGGGCGCGCCTCCATCAGGCCACGCGCGAATTCCTGCCACACACGTTCGGCGACGAGGTGGTCGACCTCGCCGTCGGCGACCATCTTCCGCATCAGCGCGAGCGTCTCGGGTGCGACTTCGAAGGCGGTGAAGCGCGCGGCGAAGCGTGCGATACGCAGGATGCGCACCGGGTCCTCGGCGAACGCCGGGCTGACGTGGCGGAACAGGCCCGCACGCAGGTCGGCGACGCCGCCGTAGGGGTCGATCAGGCTGCCGTCGGCGTCGCGCGCGATGGCGTTGATGGTGAGGTCGCGGCGCGCGAGGTCTTCTTCCAGGGTGACGTCGGGCGCGGCGTGGCAGACGAAGCCGGTGTAGCCGTGCCCGCTCTTGCGCTCGGTGCGCGCCAGTGCGTATTCCTCCTGGGTGTGCGGATGGAGGAACACCGGGAAATCCTTGCCCACCGCGCGAAAGCCGCGCGCGAGCATGGCCTGCGGCGTCTCGCCGACCACCACCCAGTCGCGGTCCTTCACCGGCAGGCCGAGCAGGGCGTCGCGCACGGCGCCGCCGACGACATAGGCACGCATCAGTCGTATCGGTCCTCTGCGGGAATGGTCTCGGTCTCGGCGCGCGCCGCCGCTTCCCATTCGCGCATGTGCGGGTTGGCGAGCAGGGTGGCGAGGTAGGCGCCGGCGGCGCCTTCGGGGCGCACGCCGTAGGTGCGGAAGCGGAACGCGACCGGCGCGAACATCGCGTCGGCGATCGAGAAGCGGCCGAACAGGTAATCGCCGCCGCCGTTCGCGCTGCCGAAGCGGCTGCGCGCGCGGTCCCAGATGGTGACGATGCGTGCGATCTCGGCATCGACCTCCGGGGTGTGGCCGTGACCGTGGTAATCCTTGCGGATGTTCATGGTCATGTGCTGGCGCAGCTGGGCGAAGCCCGAGTGCATCTCGGCGCTGACCGCGCGCGCCACCGCGCGCGCGGCGCCGTCCTGCGGCCACAGCGCGGGCACCTTTTCCGCCAGATACTCACAGATCGCGAGCGAATCCCACACCGTCACCGCATGGTCGATCAGGCACGGCACCTTGCCCGACGGCGAGTGCGCGAGGATGCGCTCGCGGCTGCCCGGGATGAACAGCGGGATGCGGATCTCCTCGAAGCTGAGGCCGGCCTCGCGCGCGGCGAGCCAGGGACGCAGCGACCAGGACGAGTAGTTCTTGTTGCCGATGATGAGCTTCATCGCGGACTCCGGTGGGTTGCGGGTGACGGTGCGGGGCAGGGGTGGCGAAAAGGCGGGGCACCGGGGGCGCCCGCCTTTGTTCAACGCCGCGCGTGGCGGCGGAAGGGATAGTAGCGCGCGCGCGGAGCGGCCTCGCCGAGCCAGGCCGGCGCTACCGCCTCGAGTGCGGTGGGGGCCAGGCCGAACGGCAGCGGCGCGCCGTGCGCGACGTTGTCGACGCGCATCGAACGCACGTTGTCGCGGCTCATCAGCGGCTCCGGCGCGAGTTCCATGAGGCGCGCCTGCAGCACCGCCAAGCCTTCGGGGAGGGCGAACACCGGGCGCGGGCAGCCGACCAGGGCGGAGACGTACTCCACCAGCTCGCGCAGGGTGCGCACCGCCGGCCCGGCGAGCTCGTAGGTCGCGCCGGCGCTCGCCGGGGTGTTCAGGCAGCGCCACACCACCTCGGCGACGTCTTCGACATAGACCGGCTGGAAGCGGGCGTTGGCGCCGGCCAGCGGCAGCACCGGCAGGCTGCGCGCGAGTTGCGCGAACAGGTTGAGGAAGCGGTCGCCGCGCCCGAACACCACCGACGGGCGCAGGATGGTCCAGGCCAGGGTCGGCGCGGCGGCGCGCACCGCGGCTTCGCCCGCGGCCTTGGAGCGCTGGTACTCCGACGGGCCGTCGGCGTCGGCGCCGAGCGCGCTGAGGTGGATCAGCCGCGGCACGCCGGCCTGGGCGCAGGCCGCGACGATCTTGCCCGGCAGTTCGACGTGGGCGCGCGCGAAGTCCGGGCCGTAGGGCGTGCCGGGGCGCGAGTGCAGGATGCCGACCAGATTGACCACGGCGTCGGCGCCCTGCAGCAGGCGGCCGAGGGTCGCCGGGTCGTGGCAGTCGGCCTCCACCACTTCGACCGTCGGCAGCAGCAGGACGTGGCCGGCGCGGCTGCGGCGGCGGGTGGGAATGAGCACGGAGCAGCCTGCGGCGCTCAGGCGGTTGGCGATGGCGCTGCCGATGAAGCCGGCGCCGCCGATGAGGACGACACGTTGTGGAGTCATGACGGGATTCTCGTTGTTGCGGGTAAGACGGGCTGCGCCCTCACTGCTGCGGCGGGCGGGGGGCGATCGTGCCCAGCCGCGCTTTCAGCGATTGCGGGCGGCCTTCGAGCATCGCCGCGTAGATCACGGTGTTGGCCATGACCTTCTTGACATAGTCGCGGGTTTCGTCGAAGGGAATGGTCTCGGCATAGATCGCGCCCTCGAGCGGACGCACGTCGCGCCAGCGCCGCGCGCGGCCGGGGCCGGCGTTGTAGCCCGCGCTGGCGAGCACCGGATGGCGGTCGAGGTCTTCCAGGATCAGGCGCATGTAGCTGGTGCCGAGCAGCACGTTGGTGTCGGGGTCGGACAGCCGGCCCTGGTGGTAGCCGCTGAGCCCGATCTTGCCGGCGACCCACTTGCCGGTGGCCGGCATCACCTGCATCAGGCCCTGGGCGCCGGAGCTCGAGCGCGCCGGCACCACGAAACGGCTTTCCTGGCGCATCAGGCCGTACACCCAGCCCAGCTCCAGCCCCTGGCTGCGAGCCTGCGGCTCGATGAGCGGGCGGTAGGGGGTGAGGAAGCGCAGGTCGAAGTGGCCGTTGGGGTTGGCGCGTTCGGCGGTGTTGATTGCGCGGTCGTAGATTTCGTTGTCGAGCGCGATGCGCGCGGCGGCGAGGATGAAGGCTTCGTCCTGGCCGCGCAGCGCCCAGTTCCATTCGCGCACGCCGTCGGTGCGCATGTCGAGGCGGAACAGGGCGAGGGCGCGGCGGAGTGCGGGATCGTTGGTGGCGCGGCGCAGGTCGTCAGCGGTCACCGTGCCGCTGCGCACCGGTGGCGCGAACGGGCGACCCAGCTCCTCGGCGGCGAGCATGCCGTAGAAATCGGCAGCGCCGGCGAGGGGGGCGTACAGCGCCTCGGCCTCGTTGCCGCGGCCGTTGGCGGCGAGCGCGCGCGCGCGCCAGTAGGTCCACTCGGGCAGGGTCTGCTCGTCGGCGGGCAGGCGGGCGATGGCGTCGAGGACGCCGTCCCAGTCGCTGGCGCGCAGCGCGGTGCGCACGCGCCAGGCACGCTGCTCGGCGGTCAGCGCCACGTCGCCGGCGGCGGCGAACCAGGCGCGCGCTTCCGGGGCCTGGGTGAAGGCAGCGCGCAGGGCGAGCGCGGAGAACGCATAGGCGCGCTCGGCCGGGGTCAGGCGGTCCTGCACGCGGATGAGGCGCGCATGGGCGCCGGGCAGGTCGTCGCGGGCGAGGCGCACGAGCGCGGCGAGCGCCAGTTCGCGGCCGCCGCGGCTCACCGCGAAGTTCGCCGGCAGGCGGTCGAGGTACTGTGCCGGGCTGCGGATCGCCTGGTCGAAGGCGGCGCCGTCGGCGGCCTCCGGCAGCCAGGCCAGGGTGGCGCGCGCGGCGGCGGGGGTGCGCCCTTCGACCTGGCGGCGGAAGCGCCACCACACCGCATCAGGATCGACGCGGCCGGCGGCGAGCGTGGCGCGCAGCACGGTGTCGCAGGCGTCGGGGGCGTCGACGAGGGTGAGCCAGCGCGCGGCGACGTCGTCGAGCGCGCTGCGGTCGCCGGTCATCAGGCGCGCGGTCCACCCCAAACAGCGCAGTTCGGCGTCGGGGGCCTGGAGGTCGGCATGGAGCTGGACGAAGCGTGCCCAGTCGCCGTCCTTCGCCAGCCTGCGCAGCCAGTCGCCGCGCAGGCGTTCGGCGAGCAGGCTGCCGGCTTCCTGGACGAGGAATTCGGACAGCTCGGCGACCGGCGGCGGTTCGGTACGGGCGAGCTTGTTGAACAGCAGCCAATAGCGCACGTAGGGGTCGAGCGGGTGCGCATCGGGTTGCGCGGCGAGGCGCTCCAGGGTGTTGCGGTCACCGGTGCGCAGCGCCTCGCGCGCGGCGAGCACGCGCGCTTCGCCGCTCTGTGCACCTTGTCCGAATGCGTTCGCGACACACAGCAGCAGACCCGCCGCGATCACCCCCCATGAAGCCTTGCTCATCCCTTACCATCCCTCGTTCTTTCGACTCACCATATCACACCGTGACCGCCGATTTCCCCCTCGCGCCCGGCGACCCGCTGCACCACCGCCGGCGCCTGCGCACGCAGGCCATCGCTGCCCGCGAGGCGCTGTCCGCGGCGCAGCGCGCCGCACTCACCGAACGCATCGAGGGTGCGCTCGATCTGCTCGTCGCCGACCTGGCGCCGAGCGTGCTCGCGTTCTGCTGGCCGCATCGCGGCGAGCCCGATCTGCGTGCCTGGGTGATGCGCTGGCTGGCCGTCGACGCGCGCCGGCGTGCGGCCTTGCCGGTGGTCCTCGACAAGGCAACGCCGCTGGTGTTCCGCAGGTGGACGCCGGGTGAGGCGATGCCGCTCGACCTCTACGGCATTCCGCATCCCGCGGCAGGCGAGCACCTGTGCCCCGAGCTGCTGCTGGTGCCGCTCAACGCCTTCGACCGCAAGGGTTACCGGCTCGGCTACGGCGGCGGTTACTTCGACCGCACGCTGGCGGCGACGCGCGCGGTTGCGGTCGGGGTCGGCTTCGAGCTCGGGCGCGCCGAGTCGGTGCTGCCCCAGCCGCACGACCGGGCGATGGACTGGATCGTCACCGAGGCCGGGGCCTTCCGTGCGCCGCCGCGCTGAGCGCGGCGGCGGCGTTCAGCGGTTCACCACGATCGCCTCCAGGCCGTGCTGACGGGCGGCCTCGAGCAACCGGCCGTCGGCCTTGATCGCGGCCACGAAGCGGTCGATGCGCGCATGCCAGCGCGGGTCGCCGGGCGCCATCGCCCACGCGTAGGGGGTCACGTGGTAGGCCCCGGTGGGGGCGATCGGACGCGCCCAGGGGGCATGCTCGAGCAGGTGGCGGACGTAGGGGTAGTCGGTCATGAACACGTCGGCGCGGCCGGATTCGACCGCGCGCTCACGCGCGTGGGGGGTGTGCAGCACGGCGAGCTCGGCGTGGCGCAGCTTGCTGCGCATGACGCGTTCGTGGACCGTGCCGCGGGCGACGGCGACCACCACGCCGGGCTGGTCGATGTCGTCCCAGGTGGCGATGCGCGGGTTGGCGCGCGTGGTCACCGCATGAATATCGCTCGCCAGGTGGGGCGCGGTGAAGTGCAGGCGGGCGGCGCGCTCGGGGGTGATGCCGATGGCGTACATCGCGATGTCGCAGCGGTTGCCGAGGACGTCGGCGGCGAGCGTGGAGAAGTCGCTGTCGATGAACTTCACGGCCACGCCGAGTTCGTGCGCGAGCGCGCGTGCGAGGTCGGCGTCGATGCCGGTGACGAGGCCGCTTTGCGGGTCGCGGAACGACACCCGGTAGTAGTCCGGCCAGATGCAGACCTTGAGCAGCTGGCGGGCGGCAATGAGGTCGAGCCGTCCGCCGGCGGTGGCGGCGGCGCCCGGTTGCGGCAGGCAAAGCAGGCCGAGCACGCAGAGCATCGCGCGCGCCAGGCGAAACGGCCGGTGCATCGGCACTACCCCGAAGCGGTTAGACGGAAGAAAGCGGGCGGATCACCGCCGATG
>JAEWVQ010000067.1 GCA_023459095.1 Pseudomonadota bacterium
ACAGCGCCTGCGCGTCCATCGCCAGCAGGCGCACGTTGTCGAGGCGATGGCGGCGCACGCGCTGGTGCGCGCGCGCGAGCATGTGCGGCGACAGGTCGATGCCGGTGACCTGGGTGTGGCGCGGGTAATGGCGCAGCGACAGGCCGGTACCGACGCCGACTTCGAGCACGTGCTCGCCCGCGCGGCAGGCCAGGGTCTGGATCAGGCGTTTGCGTCCGGGTTCGAACACGCTGCCGAACAGCAGGTCGTAGATCGGCGCGTAACGCTGATAGGCGCTGGTGACCGAGGCGTGATCCATGGCCGTTTCCTGTCGAGGCGATGCTTCAATCTAGCAGCCGTTGCGCCGCGTGCTGAGGACGCGCATGGGGGCTGGGTGCGTGTACCGGCCGCGCTCGACAAGCCCGGAGCAAGTTCCTATTGTTCGGGCTTCGATCACAACAATATCGGAGACCCGCCATGAATCTGCCCCGCCTGCCGTTCGCCGCCCTCGCCCTCGCCGTTGCGGTCGGCGCCAGCGTGCCGCCTGCCGCCGTTGCCGCCGAGCGCGAGGCGGTGCGGCTGTCCGAGCGTTGGGACGAGAAGCGCGCCGCCGCCCTGCTCGACAAGGCGGCGAAGCACGTCGAGGCCAAGGGTGCGGAGGCGGTGCACGACTTCAACCGCCAGGGCGCGTACATCGACCGCGACCTCTACGTCTATGCGCTCGACACCCAGGGCGTGTTCCTCGCCAGCGGCGGTTCCTCGGCGGCGCTGATCGGCGACAACGTGCTTGCCCGCGCCGATGCTGCCGGCAAGGCCTTCTTCGCCGACATCGTGCGCATCGCCAAGGACAAGGGCGAGGGCCGCGTCGAATACCGCTGGCTCAATCCGCTGGAGCAGCGCGAGGAACCCAAGGTGACGCTGTTCCGCAAGGTCGGCGAGGTCATCGTCGCGGTCGGCTTCTACGCGCCGCGGGCGACCCCGGCGCAGGCCAGGAACCTCCTCGCGCGCGCGGCCGAGGCGGTGAGCGCCGGCGCGCCGGCGGCCGCCGCCGAGTTCCAGCGCGTCGGCGGCGACTACCTGCATGACGATCTCTACGTCTTCCTCGTCGACATGGCCGACGGGCGCGTGCTCGCCAACGGCGCCAGCCCGGCGCTGGTCGGTCGCGACGGCCGCGAGGTGCGCGACCCGAAGGGCAAGGCGATCATCGCCGACATGATCAACATCGCCCAGCGCAAGGGCGAGGGCGAACTCGACTACGCGTGGCGCAACCCGACCACCGGCAAGGTCGAGAGCAAGCACAGCTATTTCCGCGTGGTTGACGGCAAGCTCGTCGGCGTGGGCTACTACACGCGCTGACCGCCTCGGCGGCAGCCCCAACTCGGTCCCAACCCGGCCCAACAGAGCCAGTACGTAGGAGAACAACATGAGTACCGTAACCCTGGGCGGCAATCCGATCGATGTCGCCGGCCATTTCCCGCAGCCCGGCGAAGCCGCCCCCGCGCTGCGCCTGACCGGCGCCGACCTGCAGGACGTCGGCCTCGACGCCTTCCCCGGCAAGCGCAAGGTGCTGAACATCGTGCCCAGCCTCGACACCCCGACCTGCGCGACCTCGACGCGCAAGTTCAACGCCGAGGCCGCCAAGCTCGACGACACCGTGGTGCTCGTGGTGTCGGCCGATCTGCCGTTCGCCGCCAAGCGCTTCTGCGAGGTCGAAGGGCTGAAGAACGTGCACACCCTGTCGACCTTCCGCAACCCGCAGTTCGCCACCGACTACGGCGTGGCGATCGGCAGCGGCCCGCTCGCCGGCCTCACCGCGCGCGCCGTGGTGGTGATCGATGCCGCCGGTTCGGTGCTGCACGCCCAGCTCGTGCCGGAGATCAAGGACGAGCCCGACTACGCCGCCGCGCTCGCGGCGCTCAAGTAAGCGCGGCGCGGGCCACGGCCCGCCAGCCAGCCCGTCGCGGCGGACCCGGATGGTCCGCCGCGTTTTTTTCCGTTGCCGCAGGAGTCGTCGTGTCCCCCCGCATCTTGCTCGCACTGGCCGCGCTGACCCTGTTCTGGGGCGTCAACTGGCCGGTCATGAAACTGTCGATGCGCGAGCTGAGCCCGCTCTATTTCCGCGCCCTGACGCTGAGCGGTGGCGTGCTGCTGCTCATCGTCTGGTTCCGCACGCACGGCGCCAGCCTGCGCCTGCCGCGCAGCCAGTTCGGCCGCGTTGCCCTGCTCGCCGTGCCCAACATCATGCTGTGGCACGGCCTGTCGATTTTCGGCGTGCAGGCGCTGGCCTCCGGGCGGGCGGCGATCCTCGGGTTTACGATGCCGATCTGGACCGTGCTGCTCGGCGTGCTGTTCTTTCGCGAGCGCATGAACGCACGCCTGTGGCTCGCCACCGCGTGCGCGGCGAGCGCGGTGCTGCTGCTGCTGTGGCACGAACTCGGCGCGATCTCCGGCAAGCCCGCGGGCACGGCGTGGATGCTCGGCGCCGCGGTCTCGTGGGCGCTCGGCACCCTGCTCCTCAAGCGCCTGCCGCCGGCGGTGCCCACCGAGGCGCTCACGGTGTGGATGATCGCCCTCGTGCTGCCGGTGTTCTGGGCGCTCGCCTGGCTCACCGAACCGGCGCCGGACTGGTCGTTTTCGCCGCCGATGTGGGGGGCGCTGGTCTACGGCGTGGTGATCAACTCGGCCGCCGCGCAGATCATCTGGTTCTCGATCGCGCGCAAGCTGCCGCCGGTGGCGAGCGGGCTGTCGATCATGATGATTCCGCTGATCGGCCTCGGCTCGGCGATGTGGATCACCGGCGAACGCCCCTATCCGCAGGATCTGCTCGCCGCCGGCTTCATCCTGCTCGCGCTCGGCGCCACCCTGCTGCCGCAGAAGAAGGGGGTCTGAGATGGACATGATGCAGGCCGGGGCAGGCGCGTGGCTGCGGCGCTGGGTGCTGGGGCTCGCGGTGTTCGCCTGCGGCGCGTCGGGCGCGGCGCCGGCGCCGTGGCAGGGCGCGGCGTTCGAGGGCGACCGCGCCGCGCTCGAACATCTCGCCGCCGCCGGTGCGCAGGTGGTGCGGGTGTATCGCGAGGCCGACGCCTGGGTGCTCGACGAGGCCCAGCGCCTGGGCATGAAGGTGGTCATGGGCTTGTGGCTGGAGCACCGCCGCCACGGTTTCGACCCGGCGGATGCGGCCGCGGTGCGCGCCCAGGACGCGCGCATCCGCGCCTTCGTCGTCCGCCATCGCGGTCATCCGGCGCTGCTGGCGTGGGGGGTGGGCAACGAGGTCGAGACCGCCGAGGCCGATCCGCTGCCGGTGTGGCGCGAGGTCAACCGCGTCGCCGCGCTGGTGAAGGCGCTCGACCCCAACCATCCGACGCTGATGGTGGTCGCCGACACCGGGCCGGCGCAATTCCGCCTGCTCGCCGACTGCTGCGCCGCGGTCGATCTGCTCGGCATCAACGTCTATGCCGGGGCCGTGTTCGACCTGCCGCAGCGTCTGCGGGACGCCGGCATCGCCAAACCGGTGGTGGTCACCGAGCTTGGTCCGCTCGGCCAGTGGCAGGCCGGGCGCAAGCCCTGGGGCGCGCCGGTGGAGCCGACCAGCAGCGAGAAGGCGGCGTTCTTCCGCGACGCGCTGGCGTTCCTGCGCACCCAGCCGCAGATCGCCGGGGTGTTCCCCTTCCTGTGGGGCGCCAAGCAGGAACAGACCGAAACCTGGCACGGCCTCGTGCTCGCCGACGGCAGCGCCACCGCGATGAGCGATGCCCTGGCCGCGGCCTGGGGGCGGCCGGTGGTGCATCCGGCGCCGTCGATCCGCGGCATCGGCATCGCCGCCGACGTGTTCGCGCCGGGCGCCGAGGTCTCCGCCGGGGTCGATGCCGTGGCCTACGACGGCAGCGCCCTGCGTACCGACTGGAAGGTGCTCGCCGAGGCCACCGACCTGCGCCTGGGCGGCGATGCCGAGGCGGCCCCGGCGCGTATCGCGGTGCGCATGGTGCAGGCCGACGCCGCCAGCGTGCGCTTCGTCGCGCCGGCGCAGCCCGGCGCCTATCGCCTGTTCCTCACCGTGCGCGACCGTCACGGCAAGGCCGCGACCGCCAACCTGCCCTTTCTGGTGCGCTGAACGCGCCGCCGCTTGTCGGCGCGGCGGCGCGGGGGTAGCGTGGGACGCAGGTCCACCGTGGGGGAAAAGGCCATGCGCGCGATGATCCTCGACACACCGAATACGCCGCTGCGCGGTGTGGAGCGGCCGCGGCCGCAAGCCGGCGCCGGTCAGCTGCTGCTGCGCGTCGAGGCCTGCGGGGTGTGCCGTACCGACCTGCATCTGGTCGATGGCGAACTGCCCGATCCGCGGCTGCCGGTGGTCCCCGGGCACGAGATCGTCGCCCGCGTGGTCGAGGCCGGCGCCGGGGTCCGCGGCTTCGCGCCCGGCGCGCGTGTCGGCGTGCCCTGGTTGGGATGGACCTGCGGTCGCTGCGCGTTCTGCCGCGGCGGGCAGGAGAACCTGTGCGAACAGGCGCGCTTCACCGGCTACACCCTGGACGGCGGCTATGCCGAATACACCGTGGCCGATGCGCGTTACTGCTTCGCGCTGCCCGAGGCGCTGCCCGCGGTCGAGCTCGCGCCGCTGCTGTGCGCCGGGCTCATCGGTTACCGCGCGCT
Source organism: Pseudomonadota bacterium (assembly GCA_023459095.1). Classification (GTDB taxonomy): domain Bacteria; phylum Pseudomonadota; class Gammaproteobacteria; order Burkholderiales; family Rhodocyclaceae; genus JAEWVQ01. The sequence continues at coordinate 4,630 of JAEWVQ010000067.1, forward strand.
GTCGATGGCGGGCGACGCGCGCCACGTCGGCCTCTACGGTTTCGGCGCCGCCGCCCACCTCCTCGCCCAGGTGCTGGCCCACCAGGGCCGGCCGTTCTACGCCTTCACCCGGCCGGGCGACGCCGCCGGGCAGGCCTTCGCCCGCACCCTCGGCGCGGCGTGGGCGGGCGACAGCACGGCGAGCCCGCCGCAGGCGCTCGACGCCGCGCTCATCTTCGCGCCCGCCGGCGAGCTGGTGCCGGCGGCGCTAAGCCAGGTGAGAAAGGGTGGCGTGGTGGTGTGCGCCGGCATCCACATGAGCGACATTCCGCGTTTTCCCTATGCGCTGCTGTGGGGCGAGCGCACGCTGCGCTCGGTGGCGAACCTGACCCGCGCCGACGGCGAGCACTTCCTGCAGGCGGTGGCGACGATGCCGCTGCGCAGCCGCGTGCAGGTGTTTCCGCTGGCCGAAGCCAATGCCGCGCTCGCCGCGCTGCGCGGCGGGGCGGTGGCGGGCGCGGCGGTGCTGGTGCCGGATTGAATGCGCGGGTTCAGGGCTCGGGCTTGCGCCACAGCCAGATCAGCACCACCGCCATGCAGCTCACCCCGAACACGGCGAGCGGCCGGTAGTCGACGCCGAACACGAGGATCAGCGCCGCCACCGTCATCGACACCGCCGCCGCCCACTTTGCGCGGCGCGGCACCCTGCCCTGCTGCCAGTGCGCGAGCAGCGGGCCGAACATGCGGTGCGCCATGATCCAGCCGTGGAGGCGCGGCGAGCTGCGCGCCGCGGCCCACGCCGCGAGCAGCACGAACACCGTGGTCGGCAACCCCGGAGTGACCGCGCCGAGGACGGCGAGACCGAGGCACAGCACCGCGCACGCCTGCAGCAGCCAGCGCTGCACCAGATGGCGTAGCGTGCTGCGGGCGGTGGGCGGCTCGTCGCTCATGGGCCGCGTGGCCGCCGCAGTCCGCCGATGGCGAGCACCAGCCAGCCCGCGATCAGGCACAGGCCGCCCGCCGGCACGATGCGGATCAGCGCCCCGTCATGGATGCCGAGCACGATGCGCAGCACGTAGATGCCGCCGGCAAAGCCGAGGATGCCGAGCACGAACAGCGCGCCAGCGAGATGCGCCCAGGGGTTGGCCTCGCGCCGCACCCACAGGCCGATGCCGAACAGCACCACGGTGTGCAGCAGCAGGTGCAGGTTGGCGGCCTGGGCGCGGCTCTGGCCGAGGGCGAGCTGGTCTGCGGGCAGGAAAGCGGGCAGACCGTGGCTGCTCCACGCCGCGACGCCGACGCCGACGGCACCGAGCACACCGGCGATGAAGATCCAGAAACGGGAGGCGGGCGCAGCGTTCATGGTGGCGAAGGGATCGAGACTGGCCGGAGCGGAGCAGCGTGGCCGAGGTTGATGAGAACCGTTCGCAGTTTAGTGCAGGCCGCGCCGCTTGTGCCATGGCGGCTGCGCTACTGGAAGGCGACTTCGGCGAAGCTGCGCAGCTTGCGGCTGTGCAGGCGGTCGACGCCCTGGTCGCGCAGGCGTTCGAGGGCGCGGATGCCGATGCGCAGATGTTGGTCCACGCGCTCGCGGTAGAACTGGTTGGCCATGCCGGGGAGCTTGATCTCGCCGTGCAGCGGCTTGTCGCTGACGCACAGCAGGGTGCCGTAGGGCACGCGGAAGCGAAAGCCGTTGGCGGCGATGGTGGCCGACTCCATGTCGAGCGCGATCGCGCGGCTCTGGCTGAAGCGGCGCTCGGGCGAGGTCGCCATGCCGTGCGAGGGCAGCAGCTCCCAGTTGCGGTTGTCGGTGCTGGCCACGGTGCCGGTGCGCATCAGCCGCTTCAGCTCGTAGCCCGACAGCCGGGTGACGTCCTCCACCGCGCCCTCGAGCGCGAGCTGGACCTCGGCGAGCGGCGGAATCGGCACCCATAGCGGCAGTTCTTCGTCGAGCACGTGGTCTTCGCGCACATAACCGTGGGCGAGCACGTAGTCGCCCAGCTGCTGCGTGGTGCGTAGCCCGGCGCAGTGGCCGAGCATGATCCAGGCATGGGGGCGGAGCACCGCGATGTGGTCGGTGATGGTCTTGGCGTTGGCCGGGCCGACGCCGATGTTCACCATGGTGATGCCGGCGCGGTCGCCGCGCACGAGGTGGTAGGCGGGCATCTGCGGCAGGCGCGGCGGCGCGCTGCCGGCGGCGTCGCCGGGCTGTGCGGCGCTGCCGTGGCGGCGGGTGACGACGTTGCCGGGCTCGATGAAGGCGTCGTAACCGTGGGCGCCGCCGCCGTCGGCCATCAGCGCCTGGCCGAGGGCGATGAACTGGTCGATGTAGAACTGGTAGTTGGTGAACAGCACGAAATTCTGGAAATGCTCGGGCCCGGTGCCGGTGTAGTGGCGCAGGCGGTGCAGCGAGTAATCGACCCGCGGCGCGGTAAACAGCGCCAGCGGGTGGGCTTCGCCCGGGCGCGGCTCGAAGGTGCCGTTGGCGATGCCGTCGTCCATGGCGTTGAGGTCGGGCAGGTCGAACACGTCGCGCAGCTGCTGGCGGCGCGCGGCGTCGAGCTCGCCCTCGATGTGGTCGTGCCCGCTCACCGAGAAGTGCAGCGGGATCGGCTGATGCCCGGTGGCCACCTCCAGCGCCACGCCGTGGTTCTGCAGCAGCAGGCGGAACTGTTCGAGGTAGTAGTCGGCGAACAGGTCGGGCCGCGTCAGCGTGGTCTCGTAGACCCCCGGTCCGGCGACGAAGCCGTAGGACAGGCGGGAGTCGGCGCGCGCCACGGTGTCGGTGCGCACGCGCACCACCGGGTAGCAGGCGCGCACGTGGCGGCCGAGGTCGTCGCCGGCGACGAAGCGCTGCAGCGCGGCGCGCAGATGGGCAATCCCAGTGTCGTAGATCGCGGCCGCACGGGCGAGCGCGGCCGCGGCGTCGTCGAAGTGCTCGGGGGCGTAGTAGGGGGCGTCGAGGCTCATCGCAGGTCCCGTCCAGTTGGGGTTTACGTGGGATGTTACAGGCGGAGCCCTCTGCTACCGTTTTCAGGACGTTGCCGCCACCGGCCGCCACCTCCAGAACAACAACGGGACCGACCATGAGCGAGTTCATACTCGAAACCTCGGGGCTGACCAAGGAGTTCAAGGGTTTCGTCGCCGTTTCCGGCGTCGATCTGCAGGTGCGCCGCGGCCACATCCACGCCCTGATCGGCCCCAACGGCGCGGGCAAGACCACCGTCTTCAACCTGCTCACCAAGTTCCTGCCGCCCACCGCCGGCACCATCCTGTTCGAGGGCGAGGACATCACCCGCGAGGCGCCGGCAGTCACCGCGCGCCGCGGGCTGATCCGCTCCTTCCAGATCTCCGCGACCTTCCCCAGGCTCACCGTGCTCGAGAACGTGCGCATCGGCCTGCAGCGCAAGCTCGGCACCGGCTTCCACTTCTGGCGCTCGGCGAAGTCGCTCGACGTGCTCAACGACCGCGCCATGGCGCTGCTCGAATCGGTCGATCTCGGCGCATTCGCCGATACCGTCACCGCCGAGATGCCCTACGGCCGCAAGCGCGCGCTCGAGATCGCCACCACGCTGGCGCTCGAGCCGACGATGATGCTGCTCGACGAGCCCACCCAGGGCATGGGCCACGAGGACATCGAGCGCGTGGTCGCACTCATCCGCCAGGTCGCGGCCAACCGCACCATCCTGATGGTGGAGCACAACCTGTCGGTGGTCGCCAACCTGTGCGACCGCATCACCGTGCTCACCCGCGGCAGCGTGCTCGCCGAAGGCAGCTACGAGGAGGTCTCGAAGAACCCCCGGGTGCTCGAGGCCTACGTCGGCTCCGACGACATCGCCGACGCCCATCACTAGGAGCCGCCGCAGCCATGACGAGCGCCTTCGACCCCCATCCCGAGATGCTGCGGATCCGCGATCTGCATGCGTTCTACGGCGAGTCCCACATCCTTCACGGCATCGACCTGCAGGTCGCGCGCGGCGAGTGCATCACCCTGCTCGGCCGCAACGGCTCCGGCCGCTCGACCACGCTGAAGTCCATCCTCGGTCTGGTCGGCCGGCGCAGCGGTTCGATCATGGTCAATGGCAAGGAGGTGATCGCCGAGCCCACCCACCGCATGGCGCGCTATGGCATCGGCTACGTGCCCGAAGAGCGCGCCATCTTCGCCTCGCTGTCGGCCGAGGAGAACCTGCTGCTGCCGCCCCAGGTGGCGAGCGGCGGCATGAGCGTGGCCGACCTCTACACGATGTTCCCCAACCTGCAGGAACGCCGCGCCAGCCCGGGCTCCAAGCTGTCCGGCGGCGAGCAGCAGATGCTGGCGATGGCGCGCGTGCTGCGCACCGGCGCCAAGTTGCTGCTGCTCGACGAGATCACCGAAGGTCTGGCCCCGGTCATCGTCAGGAAGCTCGGCGAGGTCATCACCGAGCTCAAGGCGCGTGGTTTCACCATTGTTCTGGTGGAGCAGAACTTCCGCTTCGCCGCCCCGCTCGCCGACCGGCACTACGTGCTCGAGCACGGCGAAATCATTGCCACCATCCACAAGGAGGAACTCGCCGGACGGATGGACTGGCTGCACCAGACGCTCGGGGTCTGACCCGGCGCGCCACCACGAGGAACGGAGACGAGACCATGCATACGAAGAAGCTGTTGAGTGCCGCTTGCAGTGCGGCGCTGGCGTTGAGCGCCGGCGCGGCCCATGCCCAGTATTCGGGCAACACGGTGAAGATCGGCGTGCTCACCGACATGTCGGGGACTTATTCCGACCTCGCCGGGCCGGGTGCGGTGCTCGCCACGCAAATGGCGATCGACGACTTCGTCGCCCAGGAGAAGCCGGCGTTCAAGGTCGAGATGGTCTCCGCCGACCACCAGAACAAGGCCGACATCGCCTCCAACAAGGCGCGCGAGTGGTTCGAGCGCGAGGGGGTCGATACCGCCACCGAGCTGGTCACCACTTCCACCGCGCTGGCGGTGATGAAGATCGGCAAGGAAATGAACAAGGTGGTGCTGATGAACGGCCCGGCGTCGACGCCGATCACCAACGAGCAATGCAACGACGTCAGCGTGCACTACACCTACGACACCTATGCGCTCGCCAACGGCACCGCCAAGGCGGTGACCCAGCAGGGCGGCAAGACCTGGTTCTTCCTCACCGCCGACTACGCTTTCGGCCAGTCGCTGGAGAAGGATTCGTCGGCGGTGGTCACTGCCAACGGCGGCAAGGTGCTGGGCTCGGTGCGCCATCCCTTCCCCGCCTCCGACTTCTCCTCCTTCCTGCTGCAGGCCCAGGCTTCAAACGCGCAGATCATCGGCCTGGCCAACGCCGGCGCCGACACCACCAACGCGATCAAGCAGGCCGCCGAATTCGGCATCACCCCCAAGCAGCAGCTCGCCGGCCTGCTGATGTTCATCTCCGACGTGCATTCGCTGGGCCTCAAGAACACCCAGGGCATGTACCTCACCACCGGCTACTACTGGGACCGCGACGACGATACCCGGGCGTGGTCCAAGCGCTTCTTCGACAAGCAGAAGCGCATGCCGACCATGGTGCAGGCCGGTCAGTATTCCTCGGTGATGCACTACCTGAAGGCGGTGAAGGCCGCCGGCACCGACGATACCGCCAAGGTCATGGCGCAGATGAAGAAGACGCCGATCAACGACTTCTTCGCCAGGAACGGCCAGATCCGCGACGACGGCCGCATGATCCACGACATGTATCTGGTGCAGGTCAAGAAGCCGGAGGAATCGAAGTACCCGTGGGACTACTACCACATCCGCCAGGTCATTCCGGCGGCCGAGGCCTTCCAGCCGCTGGCGCAGTCGCGCTGCCCGCTGATCAAGAAGTGAGCTGATCCACCCTGACGCCCGGGGCGGCCGCCGCCGTCGCCCCGGGGCCGGAGCCGCCCATGGAAATCTTCGGAGTGCCGAGTGCGCTGTTCGGCAGCCAGCTGCTGATCGGCCTGATCAACGGTTCGTTCTACGCCATCCTCAGTCTCGGGCTGGCGATCATCTTCGGCTTGCTCAACATCATCAATTTCGCCCACGGCGCGCAGTACATGATGGGCGCTTTCGTGGCCTGGATCGCGCTCACCAAGTTCGGGGTGAATTACTGGGTGGCGCTGCTGCTGTCGCCGATCCTGATCGGCGCGCTCGGTGTGGTGCTCGAACGCACCATGCTCCGGAAGCTGTACAAGCTCGACCATCTCTACGGTCTGCTGCTGACCTTTGGCCTGGCGCTCATCTTCGAGGGCCTCTTCCGCGATCAGTTCGGCATCTCCGGACAATCTTACGAGGTGCCCGACGCGCTCAAGGGCGGCGTCAATCTCGGCTTCATGTTCATGCCCATCTACCGCGGCTGGGTGGTGGTCGCCGCGCTCGCGGTGTGCTTCGGCACCTGGTTCATGATCGAGAAGACCAAGCTCGGCGCCTATCTGCGCGCCGGCACCGAGAACCCGCAGATCGTGCAGGCGCTGGGCATCAACGTGCCGTTGCTGATCACCTTCACCTACGGCTACGGCGTGGCGCTCGCCGCCTTCGCCGGCGTGCTCGCCGCGCCCATCTACCAGGTCAGCCCGCAGATGGGCTCCAACCTCATCATCGTGGTGTTCGCGGTGGTGGTGATCGGCGGCATGGGCTCGATCATGGGCTCCATCGTCACCGGCCTCGGCCTCGGCCTGATTGAGGGCCTGACCCGGGTGTTCTACCCCGAGGCCTCGGCGGTGGTGGTGTTCTTCATCATGGTGATCGTGCTGCTGGTGCGCCCGGCCGGCCTGTTCGGCAAGGCCGCCTGAGGTCCGCGACAAGGAAATCCGCTCATGAGCCACAACGACAACGACAAGCCGCTGTCCGAGCGCGCCACCCCGCTGCTGTTCGGCGCCCTCTTCGTCCTCGGGCTGGTGGCGCCGTTCGCGGTCTATCCCACCTTCCTGATGAAGATCCTGTGCTTCGGGCTGTTCGCCTGCGCCTTCAACCTGCTGCTCGGCTTCGCCGGCCTGTTGTCCTTCGGTCATGCCGCCTTCCTCGGCAGCGCCGGCTACGTCTGCGGCATGCTGGTGCGCGACCTCGGCGTCACGCCCGAGGTGGGCATCCTCGGCGGCACGCTGGCGGCCGGTGCGCTCGGCTGGGTGTTCGGCGTGCTGGCGATCCGCCGCAGCGGCATCTACTTCGCGATGATTACGCTGGCGCTGTCGCAGATGGTGTTCTTCTTCGCCTTGCAGTGGAAGGCGACCGGCGGCGAGGACGGGCTGCAGGGCGTGCCGCGCGGCCACCTGTTCGGGCTGATCGACCTCGGCAACAACATCGCCATGTACTACCTGGTGTTCGCGGTGTTCTGCATCGGCTTCTTCATCATCCACCGCGCCATCCACTCGCCCTTCGGCCAGATCCTGAAAGCCATCCGCGAGAACGAGCCGCGCGCGATCTCGCTCGGCTACGACGTCGGCAAGTACAAGCTGCTCGCCTTCGTGCTCTCGGCCGCGCTCGCCGGGCTGGCCGGCGCCACCAAGACCCTGGTGTTCCAGCTCGCCTCGCTGACCGACGTGCATTGGCACATGTCGGGCGAGGTGGTGCTGATGACCCTGCTCGGCGGGCTGGGCACCATCCTCGGTCCGCTGGTCGGCGCCGGGGTGATCGTCAGCCTGCAGAGCGAGCTCGCCGACAAGGTCGGCTCCTGGGTGACGGTGATCATGGGGCTGATCTTCGTGCTGTGCGTGCTGATGTTCCGCCGCGGCATCGTCGGCGAGCTGCAGGCCCTGATCCGGCGCGCGGGCATACGCTGAGCCGCCCCTGCGGTTGCGGCCGGTGCGCCCTTCAGCCGCTCAGCCGCACGCGCAGCCGGGTGGTCCAGGGCAGCGACTGCCACCAGCGCTCGCCCTCGCGCCAGAAGTCGAAGCCGCGCGCGGTGAGGCGGTAGCAGCGCACCCCGCCGTGCGCTTCCTGGACGGCGATCCACTCGTGGTCGAGGAGGTAGGGGAACAGCAGGGCGACGTGGGGCAGGTCGTCGAGAAAGTGCTCGAGCGCGCTGGAGCCGGCGACCACCAGCAGATGGCCCGCGGCCAGCGCTCGCAGCATGCGCAGCAGCCAGAAGCGGTGCGGTATCTGGTCCAGCGGCGGGTTCCCGGCGGTCATGGCGTTCCCCTTGCTGTATCCAGTATAGGCCCGCAGCCGCCCCGCTCCTGCCCCCGCCGTTCGCGCCGGTGACCGTCGGCACGCGCGCGGCGTGCCGACGGCAGGGTGCGCTCAGGCGGCGATGCGGGTATCGCCGTTGCCGGCGGCGCGCTGGCGGTTGACCCCGCTCACCAGGGCGCGGATCGAGGCGGTGACGATGTTGGCGTCGATGCCGACGCCGTAGCCGTCGCCGCCCGTGCCCTTGAGCTCGATGAAGGCGCAGGCGCGCGCGCCTTCGCCGGCCTCGCCGTCGCGGACGTTGATCGAGCGCTCCTCGTAGCTGCGCACCTGGGCGTCGATGCCGGCGCCGCGCAAGGCGTGCACCGCGGCCTCGATCGGGCCGTTGCCTTCGCCGGCGAGCATGTGGCGGGTGCCGTCGATCTCGACCACGAGGCGGATGCCCTGGGCGCTGCCGTGCTCGAACAGGTGGTGCTCGCAGTAGCGCACCGGGGCCACGGTGTCGAGGTAGGTGCGCGCGAACAGCTGCCAGATGTCGGCCGCGCTCATCTCGCCGCCGGTGGCGTCGGTGACCTGCTGCACCTCGCGCGAGAACTCCACCTGCAAACGCCGCGGCATCACGATGCCGTATTCGGCCTCGAGCAGGTAGGCCACCCCGCCCTTGCCCGACTGGCTGTTCACGCGGATCACCGAGTCGTAGCTGCGGCCGAGGTCGGCGGGGTCGATGGGCAGGTAGGGCACATTCCACACGGCGTCGGCGCGCTGGGCGGCGAAGCCCTTCTTGATCGCGTCCTGATGCGAGCCGGAGAACGCGGTGAACACGAGGTCGCCGACATAAGGATGGCGCGGGTGGATGGGGAGCTGGTTGCAGTACTCGACGGTGCGCGCCACCGCGTTGATGTCGGAGAAGTCGAGGCCGGGGGCCACGCCCTGGGTGTACAGGTTGAGCGCGAGGGTGACGAGGTCCACGTTGCCGGTGCGCTCGCCGTTGCCGAACAGGCAGCCTTCGACGCGGTCGGCGCCGGCCATCAGACCGAGTTCGGCGGCGGCGACCCCGGTGCCGCGGTCGTTGTGCGGGTGCAGCGAGAGGATCACGCTGTCGCGGCGGGCGAGATTGCGGTGCATCCACTCGATCTGGTCGGCATAGATGTTGGGCGTGGCCACTTCCACCGTGGCCGGGAGGTTGAGGATCACCTTGTTGTCCGGGGTCGCGCCCCATTCCGCGGTGACCGCGTCGCACACCTCCTTGGCGAAGTCGAGTTCAGTGGCGGAGAACGTCTCCGGGCTGTACTGGAGCACGAACTCGGTGGCCGGCTGGGCGGCGGCGAGGCGCTTGACGTGGCGCACCGATTCGACCGCGAGGGCGCGGACCTCGTCGCGGCTCATGCCGAACACCACGTCGCGGAAGGTCGGCGAGGTCGCGTTATAGACATGGACGATCACCCGGCGGGCGCCGCGCACCGATTCCATGGTGCGCTCGATGAGAGGGTCGCGGGCCTGGGTGAGCACTTCGATGGTGACGTCGTCGGGGATGTGGCCGCCTTCGATGAGATGGCGCACGAAGTCGAAATCGGTCTGCGACGCCGACGGAAAGCCGACCTCGATCTCCTTGAAGCCGATCGCGCACACGGTGCGGAACATGCGCATCTTGCGCTCCACGTTCATCGGCTCGAACAGCGCCTGGTTGCCGTCGCGCAGGTCGGTGCTCATCCAGATCGGCGCGCGCTCAATGACCCGGTTCGGCCACTGGCGGTCGGTGAGGGTGATCGGGGCGAAGGGGCGGTACTTGGCGGCGGGCTGGGCGAGCATCATGGCGGTGTCCTTGTGAGGGGTGGTGATCGGGTGCCGGAGCCTGGGGTTCGGCGATGGGGAAATGCTACGCCGGGCGGTGCGGCAGACGATTGCATAGTGCAGTGCCGCATGCCGCGTTTTTGACCGAAAACGCCATTATTTTTTTGATTGATGCAAGAATCTGCATATCCATCGCCCGCTGAGGAAAAAATATGCAGCTCGATCGTTACGACCGCCAGATCCTCGACGTCCTGCAGCAACAGGGCCGGATCAGCAATCAGGATCTTGCCGACCGTGTCAGCCTGTCGCCGTCGTCGTGCCTGCGGCGCCTGCGTGCGCTCGAGGACTCGGGGCTGATCCGCGGCTATCGCGCGCTGCTCGACGCGAAGCGTCTCGGCCTGTCGCTGATGGCGCTGATCCACATCTCGATGGACAGTCATACCTCCGAGCGCTTCGCTGGTTTCGAGGCCGTGGTGGCGACGATTCCGGAAGTGCTGGAATGCCTGCTGATCACCGGCCAGGCTGCGGACTACCAACTGAAGGTGGTGGTTGCCGACATGGACGCCTATCAGGAACTGCTGCTGCAGCGCATCACCCGCATTCCCGGGGTCACCGGTGTGCATTCGAGTTTCGTGCTGCGCCGGGTCAAGGACGACACCGCGTTGCCGGTGGGGTGAGAGCCGGGGCTATGCGCATGGCCCTGGCTCTCAGGTATGGGGCTTAGTGGCGAGCGTGCCCTGAGGTCGAGCGGCGTCGCCGCAGCAGGCCGCTGCCGGCGACGCCGGCGGCGAGCAGCAGCGCCGCCCACGGCGTCAGCGCCGGCACCGGCGTGATTCCCCCGCCCGGCGGCAGTGCCGCGGGCAGACCGACGCCGCCCGGATCGGCGATGACGCCGTTGGGCGTGGCGTCGTCGTCGCCCAGTTCGCCGTCGGTCAGGGTGAAGCGGATGCGCCGGCCATCGATCTGGACCTGATGGTCGGCCACGGTCAGCGCATACCAGTGCGCCACCGGATTGCCCGGGCTGCGGCCGAACTTCCAGTACACCGCGCCGGCGGGCAGGGGGCTGGGGTATTCGAGCTCGATGGTCACGCTCGGCGTCGGCGCGTGGCAGCCGGTGACCGAGAAGTCGAACAGGCCATAGGGAAAGTGGAAGCCGGCCGGCACGCTGCCGGCCGCCGCACCGCTCAGCGGCTCGAAGCGCGGCGTGGTGAAGGCGCAGCCCGCGCCCTCCAGCAGGCGCGCCGAGCTGCCGCTGCCGTCGCTCACCGCGGCGGACTGGTTGCCCAGGGTGAAGCGCTGCGTGCCGCCGTTGAAACCGCCGGCGGGAGCAGCGGCGGCGATGACCTCGAAGCTGCCGAGGGTCGCATTCGCCACCAGGGTCGGCGCCACAGCGATGCCGTCGGCGCCGGTGATCGCGGTCGCGGTGAGCGCGGCGCCGGGGAAGTGCGCGGCGGCGCCGCTCGCTGCCGGCTGGACGGTGAAGCCGATGCTGACCCCGGCCGCCGGCTGACCGTCTTCGGCGGTGGCCTTGACCCGGAGCGCGGTCGCGAACGCGGTCGACACCGTGGCGCGCTGGGCGTCGCCGGCGTGGACCGCGAGCCCGCCGCAGTCCAGACCATGGCCGACCACGCAGGTGAACGGGGTGTTGTCGATGCCGCGGATGAGGATGTCGTCCACCTCCCAGCCGGCGTCGCCGACCGCCATATCCGTGGCGACCACGAAGCGGATGCGCACGTTCTGGCCGGCGTAGGCCGTGCCCAGATCGACGCTTACCGCGTCGTAACCGGGGTAGGCGGCGTTGTTGCCGACGAAGGCCGGCAGCCCCTGGTAGGGGTTGCTGGCGGGCTGGTTGGTGATCGTGCCGTTGTAGAGCGCGGGGGCGAGGTCGGCCCAGTTGGCACCGCCGTCGGTGCTGATCTCGAGCGCGCCGCCGTCCCAGAAGTCGCCGTCGAACTCGAAGGCGTGGCGGTGGCGGAAGTCGAGACGCAGGGGCTCGGTCGCCGATACCTGCAGATCGGGCGATTGGAGCACGAGCAGGCCGGGCTGGCCGAGCGCGGTGCCGTGGAAGACCTGGTTGGCGCCGCTGCCCTCGGTGCGCACGGACCACTGTTCGGTGGCGAAATCGGAATACACCGTCCACGGCAGGGTGCGCGCCTCGGCGCCGTCGAAGCGCGAGCCGGCGGGTTTCTCGTCGATATGGGCGCGCAGTGTGGCGGTGGTGTCATGGCGCTGGCCGGGGGCGGCGAGGGTACTGCCGGTGATCGCGACCTCGAGCGCGATGGTCTGGATGCCGCTGACGCCGGCGGCGAGTGTCGCCTCCAGCGTCAGCTCGGCTTCCTGATAGGCGCCGAGCGGCGGCAGCGCAATCGGTGTTGCCGCGTTCTCCAGGGTCAGGGCCGGATGGGTGTGGGACGCGGTCAGGCTGAGGCCGGTAAGCGGCACGGCGTAGGCGTTGGCATAGCGGATGCGCAGCAGGCCGCGCTCGCCGCCGTCGAGATAGCCGTCGCCATCGACCGAGGTCAGACTGTCGTCGAGCGTTACCGACTGCACCGCGACTTCGCCGCCGGTTTCGAAGCTCTCGACCACGCCGCTGTTGTCGGTGGCGTAACGCTCCGGGGCGATCGCCGCGGCGCCGGCACCGCGCTTGGCGAAGCCGGCGGCGCACACCGTGGCGTCGGCGGGATCTTCCTCGGCCATCGCGGCGAGGAGGGCGTCGCGCGCTTCGGTGATCGTGGGCGCGGTCGGGGTGAGTTTGAGGCCGGTCACCAGGTAGCGCTTCATGCGCGTCTGCGCTTCGGCGAAGCCGGCGAGGCGCGGCGCGGGGCCGAGGGTGTCGCGCAGCAGGCCGGCATAGCACTCCCACAGCATGCTCGCCCACACTTCGCCGGTGTTGTGCACCTGATGGTTGTCGGGCGTGCTCCCGGAGCCGGGCGCCGGCACGGCGGGCAGCGCCTTGGTATTGGCGACGTGGCCGAGGGTGAGCGGATTCTTCGTCAGGTCGGTGGTGTAGGGGTAGCGCCGGATTCCGCGATAGTAGGCGTCGGCGGCATTCCTGAACTGCATGGCGTGGGCGCCCACCGCATAGGCGCCCT
>JAEWVQ010000068.1 GCA_023459095.1 Pseudomonadota bacterium
CCACCCCGGAGGCCGCGCCGGCACCGGACTGGCGCCCGCGCCGCAACGCTCCCGACGCCGGCCCCGGCGCATGGAGGACCGAACGCGACCCGGCTCGCGGCTGGCAGCAGGAACGGCGGGAATCCTCGCGCTTCGACCGCCCCCGCAGCGAGCGCGCCGCCCCCGGCGAACCCGTGTTCCGCGAACCGCGCATGCGCGGCGAAGGGGGTGGCGGAGGCCGAGGCGAGGGCGCACCGCGCCACGAGCGCGGCGGGTTCGAGTCGCGCCACGGCGGGCGCGGCGAGCGCTGAACGGCGGAGCGGCCGCGGCCTGCGGTAAGCTCGGCCTTCCGCCGCGGCCCGCCGCTCCCCCGATGCCGTCTCCGATGCCTTCCGAATTCGAGCTGATCCAGCGCCACTTCACCCGCCCCGCCGCCCACACCGCGCTCGCCGTCGGCGACGACGCCGCGCTGCTGGTGCCGCGCCCCGGCATGCAGCTGGCGGTATCGACCGACATGCTGGTCGCCGGCACCCATTTCTTCGCCGACACCGACCCCCGCGCACTGGGCTGGAAAACCCTCGCGGTCAATGTCTCCGACCTCGCCGCGATGGGCGCGGAGCCGCGCTGGGCCTTCCTGTCGCTGGCCCTGCCGCAGGCCGACGAAACCTGGACCGCGGCCTTCGCCGCGGGCTTCTTCGAGTGCGCCGCGCGCTACGGCGTCGACCTCGCCGGCGGTGACACCACCCGCGGCCCCCTCACCCTCAACGTCACCATCGTCGGCGAAGTGCCGCCGGGCGCGGCGATCACGCGCGCCGGCGGCAATGCGGGCGACGCCCTCTGGGTGTCCGGCAGCCCCGGCCTCGCCGCCCTCGGCCTCGCCGCGCTGCGCGGCGAGGCGGCGCTCGACGCCGCGGGCCGCGCGCGCTGCATCGACGCCCTGCAACGCCCGACGCCGCGCGTCGAACTGGGGTTGGCGCTGCGCGGACTGGCGAGTGCGATGCTCGACGTCTCCGACGGCCTGCTCGGCGACCTCGGCCACATCCTCGAACGCTCGGGCACCGGCGCGATCATCGACGTCGCCGCGCTGCCGCTCGCGCCGCTGCTCGCCACCGGCGCCGATCCCGCGCTGGCGCGCCGCTGCCTGCTCGCCGGCGGTGACGACTACGAGTTGCTGTTTGCCGCGCCGCCCGCCGCGCACACCGCAATCACCGCGCTCTCCGCCACCCTCGACCTGCCGCTGACGCGCATCGGCACGCTCACCGCGGCGCGCGGCGAACTGCGCCTGCGCGAACCCGATGGCCGCCTGCGGGCGCCGGCCGAGACCGGTTACGACCATTTCGCCGACGGCGCGGCCTGACGTATTCTTCCACCATGCGTCCGACCTTCCGCCTGCTGCTCAGCCACCCCGCCCATTTCATCTCGCTCGGCTTCGGCGCCGGCCTGTCGCCCAAGGCGCCGGGCACCGCCGGCACCCTGCTGGCATGGCTGCTGTATCCGCTGATCCGCACGCCGCTGTCGGAGTTCGTGTTCCTCGCCCTCCTCACCAGCCTGTTCGTCGCCGGCATCATCGCCGCCGAGCGCACCGGCCGCGCACTCGGCGTGTCCGACCACGGCGGCATCGTCTGGGACGAGATGGTGGCGACTTGGCTAGTGCTGGTGTTCACCCCGCCGACGCTGCTGTGGCAGGCCGTGGCGGTGGCGCTGTTCCGCTTCTTCGACATCGTCAAACCGCCCCCGGTGCGCTGGGCCGACCGCAGCCTCAAGGGCGGCTTCGGCGTCATGGCCGACGACATCATCGCCGCCGGCTACACCCTGCTCGCGCTGGCCGTGCTGGTGCGGCTCGCCGGGAACTGAGGAGGATCGCCCGTGGATCATGAACTCGCCGAACTGTCGCGCGAAGTCGGCGCCGCGCTCGCCGCGCGCGGCTGGCTGCTCGCCACCGCGGAATCCTGCACCGGCGGCTGGATCGCCGAAGTGGTCACTGCCACCGGCGGCAGCTCGGCGTGGTTCGACCGCGGCTTCGTGACCTATTCCAACGCCGCCAAGACCGACATGCTGGGCGTGGCCCCGGCCACGCTCGAGCGCCACGGCGCGGTGAGCCTCGCTACCGTCGAAGAAATGGCCGCCGGCGCGCTCGCACGCAGCAACGCCCGGCTCGCGGTCGCGGTCTCCGGCATCGCCGGCCCCACCGGCGGCAGTGCCGACAAGCCCGTCGGCACGGTGTGCGTGGCGTGGGCCGAGCACGGCCGGCCGCCGCACACGGAGCTCTGCCACTTCCGCGGCGACCGCGAAGCGGTGCGGCGGCAGACGGTGATCCATGCGCTGCGCGGCGTGATCGCGCGCGCAGCGGCCGCCGCCTGAAGCCAACGTCCGGTCCCCGATCGTCAGCGCAGGCAACGGCGATTGCTGTAAATATACACAGACCTTAAACTGCGCGCCGGAACCTAGACCGCGCGCCGCGCCGCCGGCGCGCGGCAACATTACAGCAATCTCTGTGCCATAATTCGCCACTTACTGAGGGAAGACTTTCATGGACGACAACAAGGCCAAGGCGCTTGCCGCCGCGCTCTCGCAGATCGAGAAGCAGTTCGGCAAGGGTTCGATCATGCGGATGGGCGACGGCAACGTCGAGAAGGACATCCAGACCGTCTCCACCGGCTCGCTCGGCCTCGACATCGCGCTCGGTCTCGGCGGCCTGCCGCGCGGCCGCGTGGTCGAGATCTACGGCCCGGAATCGTCCGGCAAGACCACCCTGACCCTGCAGGTCATCGCCGAAATGCAAAAGCTCGGCGGCACCGCGGCCTTCATCGACGCCGAGCACGCGCTCGACGTCGGCTACGCCGAGAAGCTCGGCGTGAACATCGAAGACCTGCTGATCTCGCAGCCCGACACCGGCGAACAGGCGCTCGAGATCGCCGACATGCTGGTGCGCTCGGGCGGCATCGACATCGTCGTCATCGACTCGGTCGCCGCGCTCACCCCCAAGGCCGAAATCGAGGGCGAGATGGGCGACCAGCTGCCCGGCCTGCAGGCCCGCCTGATGAGCCAGGCGCTCAGAAAGCTCACCGCCAACATCAAGCGCACCAACACCCTGGTGATCTTCATCAACCAGATCCGCATGAAGATCGGCGTGATGTTCGGCAACCCCGAGACCACCACCGGCGGCAACGCGCTCAAGTTCTACGCCTCGGTGCGCATGGACATCCGCCGCACCGGCACGATCAAGAAGGGGGACGAAGTGGTCGGCTCGGAGACCCGCGTCAAGGTGGTCAAGAACAAGGTGTCGCCACCGTTCAAGGAAGCCCACTTCGACATCCTGTATGGCGAAGGCATTTCCCGCCAGGGCGAGATCATCGATCTCGGCGTGGCCCACAAGATCGTCGACAAGTCGGGCGCCTGGTATGCCTACGGCGGCGACAAGATCGGCCAGGGCAAGGACAACGCACGCGAGTTCCTGCGCAACAACCCGGCGCTCGCACGCGAGATCGAAAACAAGGTCCGTGCCGCCGTGAGCCTGCCCGAACTGCCCCCCGGCGGCAGCGCCCCGGCCCTGGCGGCCGACGAGGCCTGACCCCGGAAGCGCCTGCGGCGATGACCGAACCGAGTCTGCGCGAACGCGCCCTCCGCCATCTCGCCCGCCGTGACCACTCGCGCGCCGAGCTGGCGAACAAGCTCGCCGAGCACGGCAGCGCGGAGGACGTCGCGGCCGTGATCGAACGCATGGGCGAACTCGGCCTGCAGTCCGACGCACGCTTCGCCCAGGCCTTCGTGCGCGGCAAGGCGGCGCGCTTCGGCGCCAGCCGCCTGCGCAGCGAAATGGCGCGGCGCGGCCTCGACCGGGAACTGATCGACGAGGCCATCGCCAGCGAATGCGGCCCCTCCGAGGTGGAGCGCGCACGCAGCGTGCTGCGCAGCCGGTTTTCCGCCGCGCCGGGCGATGCCCGCGAGTGGGCACGGCAGGCGCGCTTTCTGCACGCCCGCGGCTTCGCCCCCGACATCGTCCGCAAACTGCTCAAAGAAGCCCCCGATGAGTCTGCTTAAGGTCTCCGGTCTGCAAAAGCGCTACAAGGCGCGCACCGTCGTGCACGACGTCGGCTTCGAGGTCGGCTCCGGCGAGGTCGTCGGCCTGCTCGGCCCCAACGGCGCCGGCAAAACCACCTGTTTCTACATGATCGTCGGCCTGGTGCGCGCCGACGGCGGCGAGATCGCCCTCGACGACGCCCGCCTCACCCACCTGCCGATCCACGCCCGCGCGCGCCTCGGCCTGTCCTATCTGCCGCAGGAAATGAGCGTGTTCCGCAAGCTCACCGTGGCCGAGAACATCCGCGCGGTGCTCGAACTGCAAGGCCTCCCGGAAGCGCGCATCACCGGGCGCCTGGAAGAGCTGCTTGAGGAACTGGGCATCGCCCACCTGCGCGACAGCACCGCGGTGTCGCTGTCCGGCGGCGAGCGCCGGCGCTGCGAGATCGCACGCGCGCTCGCCACCGATCCGCGCCTGATCCTGCTCGACGAGCCCTTCGCCGGCGTCGACCCGATCGCCGTGCTCGACATCCAGAAAATCATCCGCTTCCTCAAGGAACGCGACATCGGCGTGCTCATCACCGACCACAACGTACGCGAGACCCTGGGCATCTGCGACCGGGCCTACATCATCAGCGAAGGGCGCGTGCTGGCCAGCGGCCAGCCGCGGGAGATCATCGACAACGAGAAGGTCCGCCAGGTCTACCTCGGCGAGCACTTCAGGCTGTGAAGCCCGTCCGCGCACAATGAAACCGACCCTCCAGCTCAAGCTCTCGCAGCATCTCACCCTGACGCCGCAGCTGCAGCAGTCGATCAAGCTGCTGCAGCTGTCGACCCTGGAGCTGAACCAGGAAATCGAACGTTTCCTGCTGGAAAACCCGATGCTGGAGCGCGAGGACGGCGATGGCAGCGATTTCGCTCCGCCGCCGCTCAACGGCAGCTCCGCCCCCACCCAGGACAGTGCCAGCAGCGAGCGCGAACACGCCGCCGAGGCGGAGCCGCGCGCCGACACCGAACCGGCAGGCTTCGACGAGACCATGGACTGGTCGGGCACCGGCAGCGGCGGCGCCAGCAACCCCGGCCGCGACGACGACGACGACACCGACTTCCAGGAGTTCCAGGCCGCCGGCACCTCGCTGCGCGACCACCTCGACCAGCAGGTGGCACTGTCCCCGCTGTCCGACCGCGACCGCGCCCTGGTGCGCTTCATCATCGAGGCGCTGGACGACGACGGCTACCTGTACCAGAACCTCGACGAGTTGCTCGAACTGCTGCCGCCCGAACTCGAAGTCGAGCTCGACGAACTCAACATCGCCCTGCGCCACGTCCAGCACCTCGACCCCGCCGGGATCGGCGCACGCAGTCCGCAGGAATGCCTCGCCCTGCAGGTGCAGGCAATGGCGCCGAGCGCCACCCGCGACCTCGCGCTCACGATCGTCAGCCAGCACCTCGAACTGCTCGCCGAACGCAATTTCGCCAAGCTCAAGAAGCTCACCGGCTGCGACGACGACGCCCTGCGCGCTGCCCACGCCCTGATCGCGCGCCTCGACCCCCACCCCGGCGCCCAGCACTCCGCCGAAGAAACCCGCTACGTGCTGCCCGACGTCGTGGTGCGCAAGATCCGCGGACACTGGAGCGTTGCGCTCAACCCCGAGGCCATGCCGCGGCTGCGCATCAACCAGCTCTACGCCAGCATCCTGCAGCAACACCGCGGCCAGGGCGGCGGCCTCACCGGCCAGTTGCAGGAGGCACGCTGGCTGATCAAGAACGTGCAGCAGCGCTTCGACACCATCCTGCGCGTCTCCCAGGCCATCGTTGACCAGCAAAGGCAGTTCTTCGATCATGGGGAAGTGGCGATGCGCCCACTCACCCTGCGGGAGATCGCGGACCAGCTCGAGTTGCACGAATCCACCGTATCGCGCGTGACCACGCAGAAATACATGGCCACACCGCGCGGCGTGTTCGAACTCAAGTATTTCTTTGGCAGCCACGTGTCCACCGACACCGGTGGCGCGGCCTCGTCCACGGCGATTCGTGCGCTGATTCGCCAACTGGTCGAAGCCGAGGACAGGAAAAAACCCCTGTCCGACGCGCGGATTGCCGAACTTCTGGGCCAGCAGGGTATCGTGGTCGCGCGGCGGACCATCGCCAAGTACCGCGAATCGCTCAATATCCCGCCGGTCAGCCTGCGCAAGACAATTTGACAAACCGAGGAAACATCATGAATCTGAACATCACCGGCCACCACGTCGAAGTCACGCCCGCGATCCGCGAATACGTGACCACCAAGCTCGATCGCGTCATCCGCCACTTCGACAACGTCACCAGCGTCGGCGTCATCCTGTCGGTGGAAAAGCTCAAGCAGAAGGCCGAGGTGACCGTGCACGTGCGCGGCAAGGACATCTTCGTCGAGAGCGACGACAACGACATGTACGCCGCGATCGACAGCCTGGCCGACAAGCTCGACCGCCAGGTCCAGAAGTACAAGCAGAAGCTCAGCGACCACAACCACGAAGCGCTCAAGCATCAAAGCCCGGAAGCGTGATTTTTTAACGAATCCGGCGTTCCGGGCTGCGGGTATAATCCGCGCAACTTCAAGATCCACCCCTCCCACCCGACCGCCGGACCGTTTTGCGCGGTGCCCGACCCCCGGGCATCGACGCCGTCCTCTAGCGCATGAGCCTCATTGCCCAACTCCTGCCACTCTCCAATGTGGTGGTCGACCTCGACGCCAGCAGCAAGAAGCGCGTCTTCGAACAGGCCGGCCTGTTGTTCGAGAACAATCAGGGCATTGCCCGCGCCACCGTTTTCGACAGCCTTTTCTCGCGCGAGCGCCTGGGGTCCACCGGACTGGGCCAGGGCATCGCCATTCCCCACGGCCGCATCAAGGGCATGCAGGATGCCTGTGGCGCCTTTCTGCGCCTGGCGACGCCGGTGCAGTTCGACGCGCCCGACGGCCGCCCGGTCAATCTTCTGTTCGTGCTCCTGGTGCCCGAGCAGGCCAACGAAACCCACCTGCAGCTGCTGTCGGAACTGGCGCAGATGTTCAGCGACCGCAACTTCCGCGAAGCCTTGCTGAGCGCACCCGACGCCGCCGCGATCCATGCGCTGTTCGCCAACTGGGGCCCCGATGCGGCAGACGAGCGTCACCCAGCTCTATGACGACAATCGCACGCGGCTGCAGCTGACCCACGTCAGCGGCCGCCTCGATGCCGCCTTGTCGGTCAGCGAGGAGCGCATCTGGCCCGCCGATCTGATCGGCCACCTGAACCTGATCCACCCCTCGCGCCTGCAGATTCTGGGCGAAGCCGAACTGGCATGGGCCCGCCGCCAGTCGCGCGACAAGGTCGCCCACCACCTCAACGAGATCCTCGCCGCCCACCCGCCCGCGATCATCGTCGCCGACGGCTGCGAAGCCCCGCCCATCCTCCATGAAGTGTGTGCCGCGCACGACGTGGCGCTGTTCTCGACGCCGCATCCGGCGGCGAGCGTGATCGACCAGCTGCGCCTCTACCTGTCGCGCCAGCTCGCCGACAAGGTGTCGCTGCACGGCGTGTTCATGGACGTGCTCGGCCTCGGCGTGTTCATCACCGGTAATTCCGGCGCCGGCAAGTCGGAGCTCGCGCTCGAGCTGATCTCGCGCGGCCATGGCCTGGTGGCCGACGACATCGTCGAGTTCTCGCGCATCGCCCCCACCGTCCTCGAAGGACGCTGCCCCGAACTGCTGCAGGACTTCATCGAGGTCCGCGGCCTCGGCCTGCTCAACATCCGCACGATCTTCGGCGAGACCGCGTGCCGGCGGAAGATGCGCCTGCGCCTGATCTGTCATCTCGAACGCCGCCAGCCCGGCCAGGACGACCCCTCGCGCCTGCCCATGCTGCAGGAGAACCAGGACATCCTCGGCGTCGCCGTGCCGCGCGCCGTGCTCCCGGTCGCTGCCGGGCGCAACCTCGCGGTGCTGCTCGAAGCCGCGGCGCGCTCGACCATCCTGCAGTTGCGCGGCGTCGATTCCACGCAGGAATTCATCGACCGCCAGGCTCGCGCCATGCAGGCTGGCGGCGCCGACTGAGCACGCGCGCCGCGGCAACACCCGCCGCCCTTCATCCGGAATCGATGAGAAGCAGGCTCGCAGCACGGCCGGCGGCACTTTCGGCGGGTTGTATACGCGCTGACAATGTCACATAATTAAAGATTGCGCATCGGTCCCCCCGCCATGACGAGCTTGCCCCCTCACGCTTTCGATGATCGTCTGCACATGCTGCGCAGCCGCTGGGAGCAGTACACCGCCGAAGGCCAGCTCGAGCAGTTCATCGAATTCGCCGTCGCCGTCAACAGCCTCGCCGAGCACTTCAACCGCCTGCGCCTGCCCGGGCTCACCCGCCTGTGCGAAGGGCTGGAAAACGCGGTACTGACCCGCATCGGCGACAAGCACTCGCATCCGCTGGCGCAACCCGAGCGCCTCTCGCTGCAACGCCAGATCGACACCCTGTTCGGCTCGGTCGCAGCGTCCCAGCGCGCGGCGCCGCCGGCACGGCGCGCGCCCGAAAACACGCCGGCCCCACGCGAGGTCGAATGGGTGAAGCCGCGCGCGGTATGGATCGTCGCCGACGGTTCGCGCGCCGAGGTCGCCGACGGGCTGTGCCGCCAGTTGCAGTTCTACGGCTTCCGCACCACCCTGCTCGACTGGTCGGCGCCGCCGCCGCACGGCGACATGCCGCTCGCGGTGCTGTTCATTCCGGCCTTCGGCAGCACCGAGGGCGACAACCTGCACAGCATCCAGAGCTACCGCGCGACCTGCCCGGCGAGCCAGCTGTTCTATCTGGGCGCGGCCTCGGTGATCGACCCGATCGTCACCCTGATGCGCGCCGGCATCGACATCACCATTCCGGCCGACGAGCAGCCCTCGCTGGTGGTCAATCGCATTCTCGACCTGATCCAGAGCGACGAGCAGGAGAAATACCGCGTACTGGTGGTCGAGGACTCGCGCGTCGCCGCCGAGCTGACCCGGCGCACGCTCGCCGAGCACGGCATCGACAGCAAGACGATCAGCGACCCCGGCACCCTGCTGGAGGCGCTCGCCGCCTACCGCCCCGACCTCATCCTGATGGACATGCACATGCCGCGCTTCAGCGGCGTCGAGGCCACCCGCGTGCTGCGCCAGATGTCGGCCTACCAGTCGCTGCCCATCATCTACCTGTCCGGCGAGAGCAACATCGGCATGCAGGTCGAAGCCCTGCGCCTGGGCGGCGACCAGTTCCTGCTCAAGCCCTTCAACCCGGTGCTGCTCGCCGCCACGGTCAAGACCAAGATCGCGCGCTTTCGCGAGATGCTGCGCTCGACCCGGATCGACGGCCTCACCGGCCTGCTCAACCACTCGGCGGCCAAGGCGCGGCTCAAGGCCATGGTCGATACCGCCGCCGAAGGCACCCAGTTCACCGTGGCGATGATCGACATCGACCACTTCAAGTCGGTCAACGACACCTACGGCCACCCCGTCGGCGACCAGGTGATCCGCGGCCTGGCCTGGCTGCTGAAAGCCCGCCTGCGCGAGGCCGACGTGATCGGCCGCTACGGCGGCGAGGAGTTCATCGTCGCCCTCGCCGGCACCGACCTGCGCATCGCGACCCAGGTGCTGGACCGCATCCGCAACGACTTCGCCGCGCTGCCGCATACCCACCCCGGCGGCGTGCTCTACGCCTCGTTCAGCGCCGGGGTCGCCGCGTTCCCCGCGGTGGGCAGCGCCGCCGCCCTCACCGAGCGCGCCGACGCCGCGCTGCTGCAGGCCAAGCGCCTGGGACGCAACCGCGTGGAATGCGATCCGGGCTGAACGCCGCGGGCGCATGCGGCCGCTTGCCGCAGTGCGGTATCGGCTGCTAGGGTCGACGTTTTGCCGCCGACCTTCACCATGACCGCCGCCAGTCCGGACTACCTGGAGCGCATCCTCAACGCCCAGGTCTATGACGTCGCCGAGGAAACGCCGCTCGATCTCGCCGCCAACCTCTCCGCCCGCATCCACAACCGCATCTACCTGAAGCGCGAGGACATGCAGCCGGTGTTCAGCTTCAAGCTGCGCGGTGCCTACAACAAGATGGCGAACCTGTCGCCGCAGGCGCTCAAGCGCGGGGTGATCTGCGCCTCGGCCGGCAACCACGCCCAGGGCGTGGCGCTGTCGGCGCAGAAGCTCGGCGTGCGCGCGGTGATCGTCATGCCCAGCACCACGCCGGCGATCAAGGTCGACGCGGTAAAGGCGCGCGGCGGCGAGGTGGTGCTCGCCGGCGAGTCGTATTCCGACGCCTACGCCCACGCGCAGGGCCTCGAGAAAAGCGAGAAGCTGACTTTCGTCCACCCCTATGACGATCCCGACGTCATCGCCGGTCAGGGCACCATCGCGATCGAGATCCTGCGCGCCCACCCCAAGCCCATCCACGCCATCTTCTGCGCCGTCGGCGGCGGTGGCCTGATCGCCGGGGTCGCCGCCTACGTCAAGCGCCTGCGCCCGGAAACGCGGATCATCGGGGTCGAGACCGTCGATGCCGATGCCATGACCCGCTCGCTCGCCGCCGGCGAGCGCGTCGCCCTCGACCAGGTCGGCCTGTTCGCCGACGGCACCGCGGTGAAGCAGGTCGGTGCCGAAACCTTCCGCCTGTGCCAGCAGTACGTCGACGAGATGATCCTGGTCGACAACGACGCGATCTGCGCCGCGATCAAGGACGTGTTCGAGGACACCCGCTCCATCCTCGAACCCTCCGGCGCACTCGCCCTCGCCGGCGCCAAGGAATACGCCAAGCGACACAAGCTGCGCGACAAGAGTCTGGTTGCGGTGGCCTCCGGCGCGAACATGAACTTCGACCGCCTGCGTTTCGTCGCCGAGCGCGCCGAACTCGGCGAGCAGCGCGAAGCCGTGCTCGCGGTGACGATCCCGGAGAAGCCGGGCTCGTTCCGCAAGTTCATCAGCGTACTCGGCAACCGCAACGTCACCGAGTTCAACTACCGCTACGCCGACGCCGAGCGCGCCCACATCTTCGTCGGCGTCACCGTACACAACCGCGGCGAGGCCACCCGCCTGGTCGAGATGCTCGCGCGCCACGACCTGCCCGCCGTCGACCTCACCGACGACGAACTCGCCAAGAGCCACGTGCGCTACATGGTCGGCGGGCGCGCGCCGCAGGTCGACAACGAGCAGATCTACCGCTTCACCTTCCCCGAGCGCCCCGGCGCACTGCTCAATTTCCTCACCAACCTGCGTTCGGACTGGAACATCAGCCTGTTCCACTACCGCAACCACGGCTCCGATTTCGGCCGCGTGCTGGTCGGCATGCAGGTGCCGCCGGCCGACCAGGGCGCGGTCACCGACTTCCTGCAGCGCCTCGGCTATGAGTACGAAGCGGAGACCGCGAACCCGGCCTATCGCATGTTCCTCGCCTGAGCACATGCCACCGGCACTTGAAGCGATCAGACTTTTGTAATAGAAACGCAAGAACGCCGACCCCGGCGCGCGCACCGCATGAGGCGCCGCCGGGTCATCGGCGGTGATCCGCCCGCTTTCTTCCGTCTAACCGCTTCGGGGTAGTGCCGATGCACCGGCCGTTTCGCCTGGCGCGCGCGATGCTCTGCGTGCTCGGCCTGCTTTGCCTGCCGCAACCGGGCG
>JAEWVQ010000069.1 GCA_023459095.1 Pseudomonadota bacterium
CCTTGCGGGATGAAGATCACTCGCGTCACCGCGAACACCAGCACCAGCGCCAGCGCCAGCAGCGCGTAGATCGCCCCGTTGGTGATGCCGTCCTGACCGAGCAACAGCGCTATCTGAAAATCCATGAAATACCCCGCTCCCGGCGCACGCACCGGGCCTTGTCGATGACCGGAATGGGTACCGCGCTCAGGCGGCGGAAAGACGGATGAAGGCGCGCACCCGGCGCCGGGTGCCGTTCAGCTTGCGAAGCGTGGCACAGGACTGCGCGCGGGCAGCCGGGCGGACGCCGGCCGGTGAGGCATGGGGGTGCATCGGGTGTCTCCTCCTGATGTCGATGTGGCGCGTTGCGCGGCCATTGCCGGCAACGCCCGATCCACCGGCGACTGTTGTCGCTCTTGCCGGATCGGCATGGACTCAAGTTAGCAGAGCACAAACTAACTTGTCAAACACTTGTTCATTTGATTAGTTAGTTCTATCCTGCACTCACTTCCTTCACGCGGATCACCCCTCGGAGCGGGGCTGTGCAGGTCCGGGAATTCGTTCTCCGGGCCGCGCCCGCCACGCCCGAGGCAGACGACGACCATGACATCGGCAGCACCTCAGGGCACGGCGCAGGACGCCCCGCGCGACATCGAAACCGAAATCCTCGCCCTCGCCCGCAGCGAACCCCAGCTCGGCCAGGCCGCGGTCGCCGAGCGCCTGCGCCACGCCGGCCTGCAGATCTCGGCCTCCGGGGTGCGCTACATCTGGCAAAAGCACGGCCTCGAAACCGCGGTGAAGCGCCTGCAGGCGCTGGTCGCGGAGACCCGGGGCGACGCCGCCACACTGCCCGAAGACCAGCGCCGGCGGCTCGAACGCGGCACGCTGAGCGCCCGCCTCGCCCGCGGCGAGAGCGCCAACGACCACGCCGACGAGCCGCTCGAACGGCGCCAGCTGATCCTCAACGCCGCCGCCGAGCTGTTCTCCGAACAGGGCTACGACCGCAGCTCGATCCGCGACATCGCGCGCAAGGTCGGGCTGCTGCCGGGCTCGGTGTATCACTACTTCCCGTCCAAGGAGGAGCTGTATCTGGCGGTGCACCGCGAGGGCTTCACCCGCGTGCTGGCGAAGGTCAAGGAGACCGCAGCGGCCGGTCGCGACCCGTGGGAACGCCTGCGGCTGGCGTGCGAGGTCCATGTGTCGGGCATCGTCGAGGGCTCGCCGGTGGACCGCATCACCGGCCACAACCTCGCCCTCAACAGCAGTCACGACCTGCTCGAGAAGATCCGCCCGTTCCGCGAGGACTACGAGGAAATCTTCCGCGAGCTGATCGACGCGGTGCCAGTGGCGCCCGGTACCGACCGCTCGCTGCTGCGCCTGTTCCTGCTCGGCGGCATGAACTGGGTGTATCTGTGGTATCGCGAGGGCCGGCGCACCCCGAAGGATATCGCCGACGCCATGGTCGAGATGGTGCGGCGCGGGGTGCAGCCGCAGGGCTGATCCACGCGCCGCGTGAGGCTTAGCGGGCCTGGGCGACTCCGCCTTGGCCGCCCTGTGCAACCTTCGCCGTCAGGCTGGCCTGATAGCGTCGGCGCGCCTCCAGATCGTTCTTCAGGCGCTGCGTGGCCTGCGCACCGGGCTGGAAGATCGCGCGGTCGCCATGCCGGTCGGCGACACGCCGATAGACCTCGCTCTGCACCGCGACGCCGACCGCGCGCGTGAACGCCTCGACAATCGGTGCCGGCGTTTGCACCGGGGCGAACAGACCGTTCCAGATCGTCAGATCGGGCTCGGTGAGGCCGATTTCCTTGCGGCTCGGCGTGTCGGGCAGTTCCGCCAGGCGCTCGTTGCCGATCACCAGCAGCGGCACCAGCTGCCCTTCCCGGTAAGCGCCCAGCGCCACCGACAGGCTGGCGGTGCCGATCTGGGTATGGCCGGCGATCAGGTCGGCGATCTGCGGCGCCGAACCCTTGTACGGCACCTTGATCAGATCGAGCTGGTAATGGTGGGCGAGTTGCTCGACCGACAGCTCCGACAACGCGCCCGCGCCGGTGATGCCAAAGGCTAGCGGCGTTTTCGACTTGTCACGCGCTCGCTCGAGCAGCGCGTCGAACCCTTTCACTCCCAGCGAAGGATGCGCCCACAGCACGTAAGCCGATTCCACGGTCAGCGCCACCGGCGTGAAATCGGCCAGCGGATCGAACGACAACGGCACCGTCGACGACACCACGTTGCCCACCAGCGAGGTCGAATTGCCAAACAGGAAGGTGTGGCCATCGGGTTTGGCGCGCGCCACGTGACCGATGCCGATGGCGCCGGTCGCCCCCGGGCGGTTTTCGATGATCACCGGTTTGCCGAGCTGTTCGCTGAGGGCCTGACCGAGGGCACGGGCATAGGTGTCGGATTCGCCTCCGGCGGGCCAGGGTACGACGAGGGTGATTTCCTTCTGCGGCCATGCGGCCTCGGCTGCAGCCTGGCCCGGAGGCAGCAGCGCCAGCGACACGGCCGCGGCGATCGACGACGTTCTCACCAGCCAAACACGGCGCGACGGATTCTTGATTTCATTTTTCATTGCGCTTTCCATTTCTTCGGGAATCAAAGGGCGCACCACGTTAGCCCCTCGGCTTTTTCCCGGAAAGAAATAAAAGAACAAAA
>JAEWVQ010000070.1 GCA_023459095.1 Pseudomonadota bacterium
CGCCGGGCGCACCGCCGGTGGCCACCGCAGCGGCGGCGAGCGCGCCGCGCGTGCGCGTGGTGACCGACCTGATCCGCGCCGAGGTCTCGGCCGAGGGCGGCAGCATCGTCCGCCTGGAACTGGTCGAGCACAAGGCGAGCGGCGACCGCGAGCAAGGTTTCCTGCTCCTCGACGACGGCGCGCGCCACGTCTATGCCGCCGAGTCCGGCCTGATCGGCAGCGGCCTGCCCAACCATCGCACGGTGTTCGCGCTGCCCGCGGGCGACCAGGTGCTCAAGGACGGCGAGGACAAGCTCGTGCTGCGCCTCGAGGCCCCTGCCCAGGACGGCGTCAAGGTCACCAAGCTGATGACCTTCACCCGCGGCAGCTATCTGGTCGATGTCGCCTACGAGATCGCCAACGGCGGCAGCGAGCCGCTCAACGCCCACGCCTATTTCCAGCTCACCCGTGACGGCAAGCCGGCCGAGCAGGTCGAGGCTTTCGGCGTCACCACCTTTACCGGTCCGGCCTTCTTCACCAACGAAGCCAAGTTCCAGAAGGTCCATTTCGAGGACATCGACGACGGCAAGGCGAAGTTCGCGAAGAACGCCGCCGACGGCTGGGTGGCGATGGTCCAGCACTATTTCGTGAGCGCCTGGCTGCCGGCCGTCGGCATCGATCGTGAATACTTCGCGCGCAAGGTCGGCAACGGCCTCTATTCCGCGGGCACGATCGTGCCGGTGGCGGCGGTCGCGCCGGGGGCGAGCGGCACGGTCGAGGCACGCCTGTACGCCGGTCCGCAGGAGCAGGACAAGCTCGAAGGCATCGCCCCCGGGCTCGACCTGGTGGTCGACTACGGCTGGCTGACGGTGATCGCCGCGCCGCTGTTCTGGGTGCTGTCGTGGTTCCACAGCCTCACCGGCAACTGGGGCTGGGCGATCATCCTGGTGACGGTGGTGATCAAGCTGGTGTTCTTCCCGCTGTCCGCGGCGAGCTACAAGTCGATGGCGAAGATGCGCGTGCTCGGTCCGCGCCTGCAGCGCATGAAGGAGCTGTACGGCAACGACAAGGCCAAGATGCAGCAGGAGATGATGAATCTCTACCGCACCGAGAAGATCAACCCGCTCGGGGGCTGTCTGCCGATCCTCGTGCAGATTCCGGTGTTCATCGCCCTCTACTGGGTGCTGCTCGGCAGCGTGGAGATGCGCCACGCGCCTTGGCTGGGCTGGATTCAGGATCTGTCGGCGAAGGATCCGTACTTCATCCTGCCGATCATCATGGGCGTGTCCATGCTGGTGCAGATGAAGCTCAACCCGGCGCCGCCCGATCCGCTGCAGGCCAAGATCATGATGGCGATGCCCATCGTGTTCACCTTCATGTTCCTGTGGTTCCCGTCCGGCCTGGTGCTGTACTGGGTGGTCAACAACGTCCTGTCCATTGCCCAGCAGTGGCAGATCACGCGGATGATCGAGGGTGCCAAGCCCGGCAGCAAGGCCGCCTGAGACGATCGCGGCGATCGCGACCGCGCCGGGCCGGGGAGGCATCGGCGTGGTGCGCGTGTCCGGAAGCGCGCTCGCGCCCTTCGCGCGCGCGCTCACCGGACGTGACCCCCAGCCCCGCGTCGCGCACTTCGCCCGGTTTCTCGATGAAAACGGCGAGGCGATCGACGAGGGGCTGCTGCTTTATTTCGCCGCGCCGGCCTCCTTCACCGGCGAGGACGTGCTCGAACTGCAGGGCCACGGCGGCCCGGTGGTCATGCACCTGCTGCTCGAGCGCTGCCTCGCGCTCGGCGCCCGTTTCGCCGAGCCGGGCGAGTTCACCCGCCGCGCCTTCCTCAACGGCAAGCTCGACCTCGCCCAGGCCGAAGGCGTCGCCGACCTCATCGAGGCGTCCACGGCGAGCGCCGCGCGCTCCGCGCTGCGCTCGCTGACCGGGCGCTTCTCCGAAGAGATCCACCGCATCCGTGACGGCCTCATCGACTTGCGCATGCTGGTCGAGGCGACGCTGGATTTTCCCGAAGAAGAAATCGACTTCCTCGAACGCGCGCGCGCCCTGCCGCGACTCGCGGCGTTGCGCGACGAACTCGCCGCCGTGCTCGAGCGCGCGCGCCAGGGCGCGCTGCTGCGCACCGGCATGAACGTGGTGCTGGTGGGCGCGCCCAACGTCGGCAAGTCCAGCCTGCTCAACCAGCTCGCCGGCGAGGACCGCGCCATCGTCACCGCGATCGCCGGCACCACGCGCGACGCGCTGCGCGAGACGATCCAGATCGAAGGCATACCGCTGCACATCATCGACACCGCCGGCCTGCGCGAGACCGACGACGAGGTCGAGCGCATCGGCATCGCCCGCACCTGGCGCGAGATCGAACGCGCCGACGTGATCCTGCGCCTGGTCGACGCGCGCGCGCCGGCCGCGCCCGACGCCGAACTCGATGCCCGCCTGCCGGCCGGTGTCGAGCGCATCGAGGTGGTGAACAAGATCGACCTCGCCGGCGAAGCCCCCGCCCGCGACGAGCGTGACGGCGTGGTGAGGCTGCGCCTGTCGGCCAAGCTCGGGCAGGGGGTCGAGCTGCTGCGCCGCGAGTTGCTGCGGGTGGCCGGCTGGCATGCCCACGGCGAAGACGTCATCCTCGCCCGCGAGCGCCACCTCGTCGCCCTGCGCGCCGCGCTCGCCCACATCGACACCGCCGCCACCCAGCTCTCCGCCCTCGAACTGTTCGCCGAGGAACTGCGTCTCGCCCAGGAGGCGATCGGCGAAATCACCGGCGAGTTCACCGCCGACGACCTCCTCGGCGTGATCTTCTCGCGGTTCTGCATCGGCAAGTAGCGTGGCGAGGCGCTCCGGAGTGTGCCTCCACTGTCTGCCCGCGGGGGCGAGTGATCACCCCCGCGTCGCCGCCCGGATTATGCTATTCGAATATTCGCTGAGCGATCGAGGCCGGGTTCCGCGCCGCGATTCCGGCTCCGTGGGCACCAGGGCGAACCGTGGAGGAGGGCGGGCATGAACGTTACCGCTGACGAGATCGGCCGGATGCTCGCGAGCCTGGGTGAACCGGGGCGGTTTGCGACTTCGTTCGCGGTCGCGGCCGACGACCTGCTGCTCAGCGTGGACGGGGTGGGCGCGCTACGGCTGCCGGTGACCCCGGCTGCGGCGCGCAAGCTGGTCAGCGCGGCGCAGCCGGCCCGCCACGGCTACAAGGACGAAACGCGGCTCGACTGACGGGTGCGCGATACCGGGGAGATTGCGGCGGATCGGTTGTCGATCGACGGCGAACGCTGGGCGCAGACGCTCGA
This sequence comes from Pseudomonadota bacterium, assembly GCA_023459095.1. Classification (GTDB taxonomy): domain Bacteria; phylum Pseudomonadota; class Gammaproteobacteria; order Burkholderiales; family Rhodocyclaceae; genus JAEWVQ01. The sequence continues at coordinate 3,273 of JAEWVQ010000070.1, forward strand.
TCCGGCGCTGCGCCGCATCCACCAAGCGCTTGGCCTGGCTGGAGGCCAGCGCTTGCGCGCCGAACTGCACAATCTGCTGGTCTATGGGCCAGGCCAGTTCTTCGTCAGCCATCAGGATTCGGAGAAGGCGGATGGCATGGTCGGTACGCTGGTGGTCAGTCTGCCTTCGTCATTCTCCGGCGGCGAATTCGTGGTCGAGCACCACGATGATGAATTGAGCGTGCAGGCACCGGCACGGCAACTTGGTTTTGTGGCGTTTTACGCCGATTGACGCCATGCGGTGCGCCCCGTCGAGCGCGGTCATCGTGTGGTGCTGACCTACAACCTGATGCTGGAGGGCGAGGCGGTTGCGGAGGCCGCGAAGGCGGGCAGTGCAGCGCTGGCCGCCGCGGTGGGCGCATTTTTCGAGACGCCACTGGCGCCGCGTTGGTCGGGCGATACGCGCCGCTCGCTGCCCGATCGTCTGGTCTATTTGCTCGATCACCAATACACCCAACGTGGGCTGGGCTGGATGCGGCTCAAGAATGGCGATGCGCGACGTGGCCGAACGGCTCGATTGCGCGCTCTTTCTTGCCCAGGCCGATGTACACGAAGTCTGGTCGTGCGAGGACGAGTACCAGGATGCGCACTATCCCGACTACGAGGACGACGGGGAAGAGGACGATGTCGCGGACGCCCCGGCGCTGGTCGAATTGATCGACAACGAGATCGAGTTGCGCCACTGGGTGGGGCTCGATGGCTCGTCGGCGCCGCCGTGGGTGCAAGGCGCCGGCGTCGATCAGGCCGAGATCTGCTTCACCAAGGCATCGGTGGATTGTGCGCCGTTCGAATCCGAGCACCAGGGTTACATGGGGAACTGGGGCAATACCGTGGATCGCTGGTATCACCGCGCCGCGGTAGTGATGTGGCCGCGGGCGCGCGCGTTTGCGATCCGCGCCAAGGCTTCGCCGCGCTGGGCGGTTGGTGAGGTCCGTGCGGCTCTGGCAGGCGGCGATGCGCAGCATGGTACGCGTCTGGCGCGTACGTTGTTGCCGCTTTGGGGGCCGCCCTTGGCCCATGGGGCGGAAGCGCCCGCGTTGTTCGATGAAACCCTGGCGCTGGCTGCAGCGGTCGACGACGCGGCGCTGGCCTGTGCGTTGCTGGCGCCCTTTCCGTTGATCGCCCTGACTCCGGCGCTGGCGCCGCGGCTGGCCGATCTGCGGGCACGTCATGGCACCGCCGGCTGCACGTCGTTGCTGGCGCAATGGGGGTTGGGACAAGGGCCTTACATGGCGCCGGAGCGTGTGCTCGAGTGGCTGGCGACGACGTTGCCGGCGGCCTGCCAGGGATGGGGGGACGGGGCGGGGCAGGCGCTTGCGGCGGCCCTGGTCGACGACTGCTGGGCATGGGTGCAGGCCCATTGCGCGCGGATCGCCGGCGTGTCGGCGGTGAGGGCGCGCCAGGCGGCGCAGTTGCAGCTGTGCGAACCCCTGCTTGCGGTGCTGCAGGCCAGCCTGGGCATTGGCAGCGAGGCCGTGGCCAACGCGGTCGTCGCGTGCTTGATTACGGCGCTGCCGGTCGAGGTCGCGCTCGGGGTGCTGCATGCGGCACGGGACCAGGGTAACGCAGGCGGGTTGAGCGTGGCGCTGCAACCGGTGCATGCGCATTGCCGGCAGATGCTGGTCGCGCGCCTGGGCACGCCGGCGCGTGCTGCCGACGACTGGTCGATCGAGGCCGTGCCGGCGTGCCCGTGCGCGTTGTGCGTGGTGCTCGGCCGTTTTCTGCGGGCGGCGGGCGAACGGCGCCTGGATTGGCCGCTCGCCCAGGGCAAGCGCAGTCACGTCGAGAACATGCTCGCTGTCCTCGACGTGCCAGTGCGCCATCGGGTGGTGACCGTCGGCCGGCCCTATGTGCTGGAACTGGAGAAATCTGCCGCGCTGTTCGCGCGCGAAGCGGCCCTGCGCGACTCTTGGGACGTCGAACTGGCCTGGCTGGATGGGGCGGGTGTGGTGTTCGCGGTACCGGGCTGAGGCTCGCGCCCGGGGGCGAGCGCTCTCCGGCTCCCGGTGGGTGGCGGCTGGCGGCACCGGGCCGGACGTGAAAAAATTCCGCCTTTACGCGCGGTCCGCCCATGAAGCACGCTTTGCCCGACCCGCGCCAGCCGGATTTCGCCCGCTGCGCGCGTCTGATCATGCAGACCGATGGCGTGCTCGTTACCGCGGGCGCTGGGCTGGGGGTGGATTCCGGCTTGCCGGATTTCCGCGGCCGCGAAGGGTTCTGGCGGGCCTATCCGGCGCTCGGACGGGCGCGGATGGGTTTTCAGGAGATTGCCTCGCCGGCCGCGTTCGAAGCGCGGCCAGCGCTGGCCTGGGGGTTCTACGGGCATCGTCTCGCGCGCTACCGTGCCACCGAACCGGGGTCGTCGTTCCGCGTGCTGCACGAGATCGTGCGCCGCGTACCTGCGGGGGGCTTCGTGTTCACCTCCAATGTCGATGGCCAGTTTCAGAAAGCCGGATTCGATCCGGCGCGCATCGTCGAGTGCCACGGTTCGATCCATCATCTGCAGTGCTTGCGGGCGTGTACGCGCGAGATTTGGCCGGCGCAGGCGGTGCAGCCGGAGATCGACGCGGAGGCGGGCACCCTGAGGTCGGCGTTGCCGCGCTGTCCGCGTTGCGGTGCGTTGGCGCGGCCCAACATCCTGATGTTCGGCGACGACGGCTGGATCGCGGATCGCACGCGGGCGCAGTGGGCACGACTCGACGCCTGGCGCGCCGGGGTGGAGCGCCTGCTCGTGATCGAGGTCGGCGCGGGAACGGCGGTGCCGTCGGTGCGCCTTTTCGGCGAGGGCCTGGCGGCGCCGATGATCCGCATCAATCCACGGGAGGCTGCGGCGCATGCCGAGTGCGACGTGGCGCTCGCGCTGCGCGGTGGCGAGGCCTTGGCGGGCATCGAGCAGGCGCTGGTGGAGGTGGGTTTTCTCGGCGGTTGAAGGGTGCGTGGCGGGTCGGGTCGGCGGCTGGCAGAATGTGCGGCCACGACTCGAAGGACGCGCCGATGTTTCCTCCCGCTTCTGTCGTACCCGGCCTTCGGCGGTGGTGCCGATGAGCGGCTGGCAGCCCGACCGCTACCTGCATTTCGGCGATCTGCGCCTGCGTCCGGGGCTCGACCTGCTGGCGCGGATTGCGCTGGCGGCGCCGCGCACGGTGGTCGATCTCGGCTGCGGTCCGGGCAACCTCAGCGCAGTGCTCGCGGCACGTTGGCCGGGCGCAAAGCTGGTCGGCGTCGATAGCGCGCCGGCGATGCTCGCACGGGCGCGGGCGGCGTTGCCCGCGGCCGATTTCGTGCACGCCGACATCGCCCGCTGGCAAGCCGAGGCCGCGGTCGATGTGCTGTTCTCCAATGCGGCGTTGCACTGGGTCGACGATCACCGCGCGCTGATCGCGCGCCTTGCCGGGATGCTGTCGGTCGATGGGGTGCTCGCGGTGCAGATGCCGGCCAACTTCTCGGCGCCTTCGCACCGCCTGCTGCGCGAACTTGCCGCAGAGCCGGTCTGGCGCACAAGTCTGCAGGGCGCACGTATGGGCCAGGTGCTCGACATGGCCGACTACCTGGCGGCGCTGGGCCCACGTTTCGCCCGCATCGATGCCTGGGAGACGATCTACTGGCAACGCCTGGAGGGCAGGGCGCCGGTGCTCGACTGGTTGCGCGGGACGACGCTGGTGCCTTATCTCGAGGCCTTGTCGGCGGCCGACGGCGAGCGCTTCGCCGCCGAACTCGGCCGCCGCCTCGAGACGGCGTATCCGCGCCAGGCCGACGGCAGCGTGCTGTTTCCTTTCCGGCGGCTGTTCTTCGTCGCCTCGGGGCCTCGCCCCTGAGCCCTGTTCCACGTGAAACACATCAGTGATGGATTACGAATTCCTGTTCCTCGCCTTGGGGTTGGCAGCGTTTTGCGCCGGTTTTGTCGATGCGGTGGTCGGCGGCGGCGGGCTGATCCAGATTCCGGCCTTGTTTGCGGCCTTTCCGGCCACGTTGCCGGCCACCCTGTTCGGCACCAACAAGCTGGCGAGCATCGTCGGCACCGCCAGCGCGGCCCTGCAGTACGCGCGCCGGGTGACGATTCCGTGGCGGGTGGCGCTGCCCGGCGCGGTCGCCGCGCTGATTGGCTCGTGGTACGGCGCCAAGGCGGTGGCCTATCTGCCGCCTACCGTGCTGCGCCCGGTGATCCTCGTGCTGCTCATTCTGGTGGCGATCTATACCTTCATGCGCAAGGATCTCGGCGCGGTGTCGACGGAGCGCGCGCACGATGCGCGCTCGACGGCGACTGCGGTGTCGATCGGCGCCGTGGTCGGCTTCTACGACGGGTTTTTCGGGCCGGGCACCGGGAGCTTTCTGATTTTCCTGTTCATCCGCTTCCTCGGCATGGATTTTCTGAAGGCCTCGGTCACCGCGAAAATCGTCAACGTGGCGACCAATCTCGCGGCGATCGGCTTCTTCGTTAGCAACGTCGAAATCCTGTGGAAGCTTGCGGCCTTGATGGCGGTGTGCAACCTGAGCGGAGCGGTGATCGGCTCGCGCACCGCGTTGCGCCACGGCACCGCCTTCGTGCGCAAGATGTTTCTGGGCGTGGTCAGCGTGCTGATCTGCAAGCTCAGCTACGACCTGCTCGTGGCGGTCTGAGGGCGGTCTGAGGGCGGTATGGATGCGGAGGAGGGCGCCGGTTTCACGTGAAACATGCGCGCCATGCCCGCGATTTATGTTTGCAAAAATATTAAGGCCCCTGGCCGTGCTACTATCGATGGCCTTTTGCAACTCGATTATCCAGGGCAATGAATGGTCTTCATCTGATTGCGGACCTTTACCGCTGCAAGGGCGGAAAGGTGTTGCTGACCGAACGTGACGTGCTTGAGAAGTTGTGTGTTGCCGAGTGCGCGCGTGCGGGGCTGAATCCTCTTGGGGCCTATTTCTTCCAGTTCACCGACGATCAGGGTGCCGCTGCCGGCGTCACTGGCACGGTCGTGCTCGCCGAGTCCCATCTCGCCATCCATACCTGGCCGGAAACGGGCGACGTCACCCTCGATGTCTATGTCTGCAATTACTCGCGCGACAACAGCGACCGTGCGCGCGAAGTGTTCCGCCGCGTGATTGCCGCAGTGTCACCCGAAGAAACGGTGGAGCACGAAGTCATGCGCGGTCGCCTGCCCGAGGCGGTGGCGACATGAGCGCGCTGATGCCGGAAGGCGACGGCGTCCTCGTCGAGCAACTGAGCGCGGAGGCCGGTTTCTTCTACCGCGCCGGCCGTCTGCTCGACAAGGGCGAGACGCCGTACCAGTCCTACGAGGTGTGGGACACGCCGCAGTTCGGCAAGCTGTTCCGTCTCGACGGCTGCTTCATGACTTCCGAGCGCGACGAGTTCTTCTATCACGAGAACCTGATCCAGGTGCCGGCCACCGCTCACCCGGGGCTGCGCCGTGCGCTGATCATCGGCGGCGGCGACGGCGGCTCGGCCGAGGAGCTGTTCAAGCAGCCGCAGATCGAAGAGGTGGTGCTGGTCGAGCTCGACCGCAAGGTCATCGACATCGCCCGCGAGCACCTGCACGCCGTGCACCGCGGTGCGCTCGACGATCCGCGCCTGCGCATCCACGTCGGCGATGGCCTCGCCTATGTGCGCGAGGCGGGCGCGGCGGGCGGCGAGGGCTTTGATCTCATCGTGCTCGATCTCACCGACCCGGTGGGCCCTGCCGAGGCGCTGTACGAGGAAGACTTCTTCCGCGCTTGCAAGACCCTGCTGCGTTCCGGCGGCGCGCTCAGTCTGCACATCGGCGCGCCGGTGTTCCAGCCGCAACGGGTGGCCGCGCTGGTGCGCCGCCTGCGCGCGGTGTTCGCGGTGGTCCGTCCGTATTTCCTCTACATCCCGCTGTACGGCAGTCTGTGGGGGATGGCAACGGCGTCGGAGACGCTCGACCCGGCCGCGCTCGACGCCGCGGAGGTCGAGCGCCGCATCGCCGCGCGCGGCATCGGACACCTTCAGCACTACAATGGCGCCGTTCATTGCGCGCAGTTCGCGCTCCCCAATCATCTTCGCGCCCTGCTTGCCGGTTGAACGGCAGGCGGGCGCCCCAGACCGCCCGCTCCCGTGACCCGTTCCGCACCACCCCGCCGTCCCCCCGCACGCTCCGCCGTCCGTTCCGCGCCCCCTCGTCCCCGCCTCGCCGCCGACAGCCTCGCTTACGCATTGCGCGAGGCCGCCCTGCTGGTGGCGGCGGTGCTCGACGGCGGCAATCTCACCGAGGCCTACGAGGCGCGCCTGCAGGCGGCGCCGGAGTGGGGCGACGCAACGCGCGGTGCGGTGCGCGATCTGGCGTGGTCCACGCTGCGCGACTTCGGTCGCGGCGATGCGGTGTTGCGCCACCTGCTGCATACGCCGCCGCCGGTGTTCGTGCGCGCGCTGCTGCTGGTTGCGCTCTATCGCCTCGAGCAGCGTCCGGCCCAGGCCCACACCGTGGTCGATCAGGCGGTGGAAGCGGTCGCGGCCGAGATGCCGGGGCTCAAGGGCGTGGTCAACGGCGTGCTGCGCAACGTGTTGCGCCGGGACGAGGAAGTTGCGGGCTGGCGCGAGGCCGACGAGGAGGCGCGCTACCGTCATCCGCGCTGGTGGATCGAGCGCCTGCGCAAGACCTACCCCACGCACTGGGAGGCCGCGCTCGCCGCCGGCAATCTGCACCCGCCGATGGCGCTGCGCGTCAATCGCCGGCGCGGCAGCGTTGACGAAGCCGCGGCCGCACTCGACGCCGCCGGCCTGGCGTGGCGACGGCTCGACCACGATGCGCTGCTGCTCGCCGCGCCGGTTGCGGTCGCCCGCCTGCCGGGTTTCGCCGAAGGCCGCGTGTCGGTGCAGGACGCCGGCGCGCAGTGGGCCGCCCGCCTGCTCGCGGCGCAGGCTGGCGAGCGCGTGCTCGACGCCTGCGCCGCGCCGGGCGGCAAGACCGCCCATTTGCTCGAATGCGCCGACATCGCGTTGCAGGCGCTGGAGCTCGATGCCGGGCGCGCCGCGCGCGTGAGCCGCAATCTCGAACGCCTCGGCCTGACTGCGCCGGTCGCGGTCGCCGACTGCCGGGCGCTCGCGCAGTGGTGGGACGGACGCCCGTTCGACCGCATTCTCGCCGACGTGCCGTGCTCGGCCTCCGGCGTCGTGCGCCGCCATCCCGACATCAAGTGGCTGCGCCGCGACGACGATATCGCCCGCTTCGCCGCCCAGCAGGCCGGCATTCTCGACGCGCTTTGGCAGACCCTGGCGCCCGGTGGCACAATGCTCTACGTCACCTGCTCGGTGTTCGAAGAAGAGAACGGCCTGCAGATCACCCGCTTCTGCGCCCGCCATGCCGATGCTGAACGACGGTCGCTGGAAGGCCGTCCCGACCTCCAGTTGCTGCCCACCGCCGATCATGACGGCTTCTATTTCGCCCTGCTGCACAAGCGTCGCTGAGCGTCTGCGGCGCGCGCTGCCGGCCTTGCTGCTGGCGGTGTGCACCGTGGTCGCCGCCGCCGCGGCCGACATCCGCCACGCCGAGATCGTGCCCGGCGACGGCGGCTACGTGCTCAACGCCGACATCGACCTCGACCTCAACCCGCGTCTGAACGAAGCGGTGACCCGCGGCGTGTCGCTCTATTTCGTCACCGAACTGGTGATCGAGCGCCCGCGCTGGTACTGGTTCAACGAGGTGGTGGTGGAGCGCGCGCTCAACTACCGCATTTCCTACCACGCGATCACGCGCAGCTACCGGCTGTCGATCGGCAACCTGCACCAGAGCTTCGATTCGCTGGAGTCGGTGCTGCGCACCATGCAGCGCGTGCGCAACTGGCAGGTCGCGGGCGCGGACGAGTTGCAGCCCGGGGTGTCGCACGAGGTCGCGCTGCGCTTCCGGCTCGATACCGCGCAGCTGCCCAAACCCTTTCAGGTGACCGCGATCGGCAGCCGCGACTGGAACGTCGGCACCGACTGGATGCGCTGGACCTTCCTGCCCGGAGTACCGTCGTCCCGATGAAGCGGATCGCGCTCGTCATCATCGCCGCGATCGCCGGCATCTCGCTGTTCCTGCTCACCACGGCGAGCGCCAACACCGAGCTGTTCGCGTCGAGCTATCCCTACCTGCTCGCGCTCAACGGCGTGGTCGGGGTCGCGCTCGCCGGGCTGGTGGCGATCCAGCTGCGCGGGTTGTGGCGCGAGTACCGCGCGCACCAGTTCGGCTCCCGCCTCAAATACCGGCTGATGCTGATGTTCGCGCTGATGGCGCTGGTGCCGGGAGTGGTCGTGTACGCGGTGTCGCTGCAGTTCGTCGTGCGCAGCATCGAATCGTGGTTCGACGTGCGCGTCGATTCCGCGCTCGAAGGCGGCATCGCGCTCGGCCAGAACGCGCTCGACTACCTCGTCAGCCAGGTCGCGACCAAGGCCGGCGACATCGCCCTCGAACTGGAAAGCGCCGAGCCCTCGGCCACCCGTCTGGTGCGCCTGCGCGAGCAGGCCGGGGTCGCCAGCATCACCGTGTTCGCGGCCAACGGCCAGGTGCTGGCCACCGCTTCCGATGGCGGCGAGCTGCTGCCCGACCTGCCGACCATGGCGCAACTGCGCCAGGCACGCCAAAGCCGGCTGGTGCATGCCGTCGACAGCCGCGCCGACGGCCGGCTGGTGATCCGCGTGCTGGTGCCGATCCCGAGCCGCGCGCTGACGGCCGAACCCGACCTGCTGCAGCTCACCCAACCCGTGCCCGACACCTTCGCCCGCCACGCCGAGGCGGTGCAGGAGGCCTATCGCGATTACCAGCAGCTCACCCTGGGGCGCAGCGGCCTGCAGCGCATCTACCTGCTCACCCTGACCCTGACCCTGCTCCTCGCGCTGCTCACCGCGGTCGCGGTTGCCTTCGTGCTCGCGCGCCGGCTGGTGGCGCCGCTGCTGATCCTCGCCGAGGGCACGCAGGCGGTGGCGCAGGGTGACTACAGTCCGCGCCAGGCGTTGCCCGCGCGCGACGAACTCGGCGTGCTCACCCAGTCGTTCAACCAGATGACGCGCCAGCTCGACGAGGCGCGCGAGGCCGCCGAGCGCAACCGCGCCGCGGTGGAATCCGCGCGTGCCTACCTCGAGAGCGTGCTCGCCAACCTCTCCACCGGCGTGCTCGCGTTCTCCGAGGGCGGCATGCTGCGCGCCGCCAACCACGGCGCGATGGACATTCTCGGTGACGAACTCGCCGGCTTCGAGGACATCGCGCTCGCCGACTGGCCGCGCCACGAGGGGTTTCGCGATGCGTTGCTGGAGGGCTTCTCCGGCCACGATGGCGACTGGCACGAGCAGGTCGAACTCAGTCAGAAGGACCGTCAGCCGCTGACCCTGCTGATCCACGGCTCGCGCCTGCCGGAAGCGAGCGGCGGCGGCCTGGTGGTGGTGTTCGACGACATCACCCGGCTGGTCGCCGCGCAGCGCACCGCGGCCTGGGCCGAGGTCGCGCGCCGGCTCGCCCACGAGATCAAGAATCCGCTGACGCCGATCCAGCTCTCCGCCGAGCGCCTGGCGCTCAAGCTCGCCGACCGCCTCGACGGCGAGGGCCGCGAGATGCTCGAGCGCTCGACCACGACCATCGTGAACCAGGTCGAGGCGATGAAAAACCTGGTCAATGCCTTCCGCGACTACGCCCGCCTGCCCGCGCCCGAGCTGCACGCGCTCGACCTCAACGCGCTGGTGCGCGAGGTGCTCAATCTCTACGAGAGCGCGGCGGTGCACATCGACCTGCAACTGGCCGCCGATCTGCCGCCGGTGCTCGGCGACGCCTCGCAGATCCGCCAGATCATCCACAACATGCTGCAGAATGCGCAAGACGCGCTGGCGACCACCGAGGACGGCGAGATCGCCCTGGTCACCCGGCGTGACGGCGACCGCGTGCTGCTGCTGTTCCGCGACAATGGCCCGGGTTTTCCCGCCGAGGTGCTGGCACGCGCCTTCGAGCCCTATTTCACCACCAAGGCCCGCGGCACCGGTCTGGGGCTGGCAATGGTGAAGAAGATCGTCACCGAGCACGGTGGCGAGGTCCGCCTCGCCAACCGCGACGGGGGCGGCGCCGAAGTGCGCATCCGCTTGCGAATCGCCGTGAAGAGTGGTGACAACTGAACAATGGCTAAGATACTCATCGTTGACGACGAAATCGGCATCCGCGAACTGCTGTCGGAGATCCTGCGTGACGAGGGGCACGACGTCCAGCTCGCCGAGAATGCCGCCGCCGCGCGCGCCGCGCGCAATGCCGGGCGGCCCGACATGGTGCTCCTCGACATCTGGATGCCCGATACGGATGGCATAACCCTGCTCAAGGAGTGGTCGGCCAACGGCCAGCTCACCATGCCGGTGGTGATGATGTCCGGGCACGGCACGATCGACACCGCGGTCGAGGCCACGCGCATCGGCGCGATCGACTATCTGGAAAAGCCGATCGCGCTGCAGAAGCTGCTCGCCGCGGTCAAGCGCGGCCTGCAGCGCCCGGTGGCGAGTTGCACGCCGGCGCCGCTGACGCTGGCGGCGCTCTCCCGCTCCGCGCCGCTGCGCGAGCTGCGCCGCCGCGTCGAGCAGATGATCGCCGGCTCCCGCGTGCTGCTGCTGCGCGTCGGCGCCGGCAGCCTCGCCGAGCTCGTGGCGCGCAGCGTGCAGACCCCCGGTGCGCCCTGGCTCGATCTCGCCGCGGTCGCCGTTCCCCTCGATCTGTCGCAGCTCCAGGCCTGCCAGGGCGGGGTGCTGTTCGTCGGCGAGCTCGGCCGCCTGTCGCGCGCCCAGCAGAAGAACCTCGCCTTCGCCATCGAGCGCCTCGACCGCTACGAACTGCGCCTCGTTGCCGCCTCCGAGCGCAGCCACGATGCGCTCGCCGCCGAGGGCTGGGACGAGAGCCTGCTTGCCCGCCTGTTCGAGGTCAGCCTGGCGCCGCCGTCGATCGCCGACGTGCGCGACGATCTGCCCGAACTCGCGGCGCAGATCCTGCAGCACCTGATCGAAGCCGGCGAGGTGCCGCTGCGCCGCTTCTCCTCGGCCGCGCTCAACCATCTGCGCACCCAGCCGTGGCCGGGCGGCTACGGCGAGTTGCGCGGCGCGGTGAAGTCGCTCGCGCTGGCCACCCTGGAGGAGGAGATCGGCCTGTCCGAGGTGCGCCGCCAGCTTGCCCCGGTGGCCGAGACCGGAGTGTGCGGCATCGTCCTCGACCAGCCCCTGCGCGAGGCCCGCGAGGCCTTCGAACGCGCCTATTTCGAGCACCACCTGCGCCTGGAGCACGGCAACATGACGCGCCTGGCGGAGAAGACCGGGCTCGAACGCACCCACCTGTACCGCAAGCTCAAGCAGCTCGGCCTGCAGGCCGGGCGGCGCCACGAGGAGTGAGCGCGGCGTGCTGCGATATTGCAACAAGAGGTTTCTGCACTGCACAAGCGCAGCGTAGAATCCGCCCTTTTCGGGCCCCGGACGGGAGTCGCAGCTCTTGAAGATCATCATTCTCGGCGCCGGCCAGGTCGGCGCTTCGGTGGCCGAGAACCTGGTCTCGGAAGCCAACGACATCACCCTGGTCGACACCAGCCCCGACTACCTGGCGGTGCTGCGCGAGCGCCTCGAGGTGCGCACGGTGTGCGGCAACGCGGCCTCGCCGTCGGTGCTGCGCGAGGCCGGCGCCGACGACGCCGACCTGCTGATCGCGGTGACCCAGTCCGACCAGACCAATCTCTGCGCCTGCCGCATTGCCAAGACCCTGTTCAACCTGCCGACGCGGATCGCGCGCCTGCGCTCGACCGACTACGTCGACCATCCCGAACTGCTCGACGACGACAACTTCGCGGTCGATTTCTCGATCTGCCCGGAACAGATCGTCACCGACTACATCAAGCGCCTGATCGCCTTTCCGGAGGCGCTGCAGGTGCTTGAGTTCGCCGACGGTGTGGTCAGCCTGATCGGCGTGCGCGCCTTCGAGGGCGGACCGCTGATCGGCCATCCGTTGAAGGCGCTGCGCTTTCACCTGCCCAACGTCGAGGTGCGCATCGCCGCGATCTACCGCAACGGCGAGCCCATCGTGCCCGACGGTGACACCGTGATCGTGCCCGGCGACGAGGTGTTCTGCCTCGCCGCCACCGTGCATATCCGCCAGGTCATGCGCGAGCTGCGCCGCACCGACCGGCCGATGCGCCGGATCATGATCGCCGGGGGCGGCAACATCGGTTTTCGGCTGGCGCGCGCGATCGAGCAGGATTACCACGTCAAGATCCTCGAGGTGGACCGCCGTCGCGCCGAGCTGCTCGCCACCCAGCTGTCGCGCACCCTGGTGCTGCGTGGCGACACCACCGACGAGAAGCTGCTCGAGAACGAGGGCATCGACGAGATGGACCTGTTCGTCGCCCTGACCAACGACGAGGAAGACAACATCATGTCGGCCTCGCTCGCCAAGCGCATGGGCGCGCGCCGCACGCTGGCGCTGATCAACCGCAAGAGCTACGTCGATCTGGTGCAGGGCGGCGCCATCGACATCGCGATCTCGCCCGCCCACACCTCGATCGGCTCGCTGCTCGCCCACGTGCGGCGCGGCGACGTGGTCGCGGTGCACAGCCTGCGCCGCGGCGCCGCCGAGGCGCTGGAGATCATCGCCCACGGCAACCCCAAGGACTCGAAGGTGGTCGGGCGCCGCATCGACGAGTTGAGCCTGCCCGAAGGCGCGAGCATCGGCGCCATCGTGCGCGACGAGCGCCGCGTCGACGGCAAGGTGATCCGGCGCATGGTGGTGATCCCGCACCACGACACGCTGATCGAGGCCGGCGACCATGTGATCGTGTTCTGCACCCACAAGGACACCGTGCGCAAGATCGAGAAGCTGTTCCAGGTCGGCTTCACCTTCCTCTGACAGCGGGCAAGCTCGGCGTGCGTCCTTACTATCCGGTTCTCAACGCCCTCGGCCTGATCATCATGATCTTCGGCCTGCTCATGGGCTTTCCGCTCGCGGTCTCGTTCTGGCTGGGCGACGGCGCGATGGCCGCGTTCGACCGCGGCATCCTCGTCACCTTCGTCAGCGGCCTGCTGCTGTGGGTGTTTACGCGGCGCCAGGTGCGGCGCGATCTGCGCATCCACGACGGCTTCCTGCTCGTCGCCGCGACCTGGGTGATCCTGCCGATTTTCGGCGCGCTGCCGCTGCTCGCCTATCTGCCCGATCTGACCCCGACCGATGCCTATTTCGAGGCCGTCTCCGGCCTCACCGCGACCGGCGGTACGCTCCTCGCCGGGCTCGATGCGCTGCCGACCTCGATCAATCTGTGGCGCACCTTCATGCACTGGATCGGCGGCATGGGGGTGATCGTGCTCGTGGTCGCCATCCTGCCGCTGCTCGGCATCGGCGGCCGCCAGCTGTTCAAGGCCGAAGTGCCGACGCCGATGAAAGAGACCAGTCTCACCCCGCGCATCGCCGAAACGGCAAAGGGGCTGTGGCTGACCTATTGCGCGCTCACCGTGGCCTGTGGGCTCAGCCTGTGGCAGGCTGGACTGGGGGAATGGGAGGCGCTCATTCACGCCTTCTCCATTGTCGGCCTCGGCGGCTTCTCCAGCCGCGATGCCTCGCTCGGCCATTTTCAGAGCCTCCACGTCGAGCTGGTGGCGATGGGCTTCGCGCTGGCCTCGGCGATGAATTTCGCCACCCACTATCTGGCGCTGTCGCGGCGCAGTCTGACGCCCTACCTGCGCGACCCGGAGATTCCCTTCTTCTTCGCCGTGCTCGGCCTCTCCATCGCGCTGCTCACCGTTTATCTGATCCAGGTCGATGCCCACGCCGACTTTGGAACCACGCTGCGCTACGTGGCCTTCCACGTCGTGTCGATCTCGACCTCGCTCGGCCTGGCGACCTACGACTACACCTTGTGGCCGATGTTCGCGCAGCTATGGATGCTGTTCCTCGGCAGCTTCATCGCCTGTTCCGGCTCGGCCGGCGGCGGCATCAAGATGATGCGCGCGATCATCCTGTACAAGCAGGTGCTGCGCGAGATCGTGCTCGCCCTGCACCCGAGCGCGGTGCGGCCGGTGCGCCTGGGCGAGCAGCCGGTGTCGGAGACCATCCTGCATGCGGTGCTGGGCTTCAGCTTCATGTACATGGTCAGCATCGTGTCGCTGACCCTGATCCTGACCGCGAGCGGGCTTGAGCTGGTCACCGCGTTCTCGGCGGTGGTGGCCTGCCTCAACAACACCGGCCCCGGCCTGCAGGCGGTCGGCCCGGCGTCCAACTACGCCGCGCTCAGCGACTTCCAGACCTGGACGCTGGCGTTCGCGATGATCCTCGGCCGCCTCGAGATCTTCACCCTGCTGGTGGTGCTGACGCCGACGTTCTGGCGGCGCTAGCCGCGCTTTCCCCGCGCGCGGTCGCCGTGAGCGGCGCAACAGGCGATAATCACGCCTTATGCCTACCGGCCCGATGCGAGGACCTGACGTGAGCCGTCTGAAAAACGATACCTTCCTGCGCGCCCTGCTGCGCCAGCCCACCGACTACACCCCCGTCTGGCTGATGCGCCAGGCCGGTCGCTATCTGCCCGAGTACTGCGAGACGCGCAAGCGCGCCGGCAGCTTCCTGCAGCTGTGCAAGAGCCCGGCGATGGCCTGTGAAGTCACCCTGCAGCCGCTGGCGCGTTACGACCTCGACGCCGCGATCCTGTTCTCCGACATCCTCACCGTGCCCGACGCGATGGGCCTCGGCCTGTACTTCGCCGAAGGCGAGGGGCCGCGCTTCGAGCGTCCGCTGAAGGACGAGTGGGAGATCCGCAACCTGTCGGCGCCCGACCCCCACGCCGAGCTGCAGTACGTGATGGATGCGGTGGCCGAGATCCGCCGCGCGCTCGACGGCAGCGTGCCGCTGATTGGCTTCTCCGGCAGCCCGTGGACGCTGGCCTGCTACATGGTCGAAGGCGGCTCGTCGTCGGATTACCGCAAGATCAAGACCATGGCCTACAGCCGGCCCGATCTGCTGCATCACATCCTCGGCGTGACCGCGAAGGCGGTGGTGAGCTACCTCAACGCCCAGATCGAGGCCGGCGCCCAGGCGGTGATGGTGTTCGATTCCTGGGGCGGGGTGCTGTCGGAGGCCGCGTACAAGGAATTCTCGCTGCGCTACCTCGAGCAGGTGGTGGCGGGGCTGATCCGCGAGCGCGACGGCGAGCGCGTGCCCAGCATCGTGTTTACCAAGGGCGGCGGGCTGTGGCTGGAGTCGATCGCCGCGATCGGCAGCGACGCCGTCGGCCTCGACTGGACCATGGACATCGGCCGCGCGCGCGCGCTGGTGGGCGACAAGGTGGCGCTGCAGGGCAACCTCGATCCGTCCATCCTGTTCGGCACGCCCGAGGTGGTGGCGGCCGAGGCCCGCCGCGTGCTCGACGCCTTCGGGCCGCATGCGGGCCATGTGTTCAACCTCGGCCACGGCATCTCCCAGTTCACCCCGCCGGAGAACGTCAGCGTGCTGGTCGATACCGTGCACGCGCACAGCCGCAGCCTGCGCGGCGGCGCCTGATCGGCGGCGCGGCGCAGGACGCTGTGCTGCACCGCGTCCTGTCAAGCCGGAAATTTGCGTTTCCGGCTTGACTTATGCACATCGTGGCGTTCTTGCAGAGCAGCATCGCTCGCGCCGGCCTGATATGCATGAATGTCGCCAAAGCATTGAATTGAAAGTGAAAAATTTTCGATCAAAGTTGAGGCAAAATGCCCGGAACGCTTATCCCACGCCGCTTTCCGGAGCGTTTCCGGCGTTTCCCCACATAGTTATCCACAGTCTTTGTGGACAAGCGCAAAAGACCATTGATGACCCAGCAGGTTAGCGGCCCAGTCTCCATCACGGTCTCAGCTATGCGCCCCAACGCATTGAAAAACAATAAGTAGCGCCCGAGAGCAGGCAGACGTATGC
Source organism: Pseudomonadota bacterium (assembly GCA_023459095.1). GTDB lineage: Bacteria > Pseudomonadota > Gammaproteobacteria > Burkholderiales > Rhodocyclaceae > JAEWVQ01. The sequence goes on from JAEWVQ010000070.1 coordinate 19,181, forward strand.
GCATTGTTCGTGTTGCCCTTCCGGTGCCGATTCCCCAGTTGTTCGACTACCTCGCCGACGATGCCGACGAAACCGACGTCGGTCGTTGCGTGCGCGTGCCCTTCGGGCGCGGCGACAAGAGCGGGCTGATCGTCGGTCTGCCCGTGGCGGCCGAGGTCGACGCCGCGCGGCTGAAGGCGGTGCGCCACATCCAGCGCGAAGTGCCGGCGCTGCCCGCGGATTGGCTGGCGCTGGTCGGCTTTGTCGCGCGCTACTACCACGCTCCGCTCGGCGAGGTCGTCGCGCTCGCGCTGCCGCCCGGCCTGCGCCGCGCCGACGACGTCAGCGCCGACGACATCGACCCCCTGCTCGTGGTCGCCGCCGCCGGCCACGCTGCGCTCGCCGCCGCGCGCCGCGACAGCAAGGCGTTGAGTCTGGTGCGGGCGCTCGCCGGCACGGCGCAGCCGGTGCGGCGCAGTGCCGTGCGTGCGCTGGAGGAGGGTGCGGCGGTGGGCGATGCACTGCGCCGCGGCTGGCTGGAACCGGCGCCGCTCGCCAGCGCGCGCCACCAAGCCGCGGCCAGCCCCGAACTCACCGCCGAGCAGGCCGCGGTGCTCGCCGAACTCGCCGCCGCGCCCGCCGGCTTCCGCTGCTGGCTGCTGCACGGGGTGACCGGCAGCGGCAAGACCGAGGTCTATCTGCGCCTCGCCGAGCGCGCGCTCGCCGCCGGCCATCAGGTGCTCATGCTGGTGCCCGAGATCGCGCTCACGCCGCAGCTCGAGCGCCGCGTGGCGCAGCGCTTTCCCGCCGCCAACGTGGTCAGCCTGCATTCCGGGCTCGCCGAGGGCGCGCGCTCGCGCGGCTTCGTGCAGGCCTTGTGCGGCCACGCCGACATCGTGCTCGGCACCCGCCTGGCGGTGTTCGCGCCGCTGCCGCGCCTCGGCCTGATCCTGGTCGACGAGGAGCACGACGCCTCCTACAAGCAGCAGGAAGGGGTGCGCTACTCGGCGCGCGACGTCGCGGTGTGGCGCGCGCGCCAGCGCGGGGTGGCGGTGGTGCTGGGCTCGGCGACGCCTTCGCTGGAGAGCTGGCAGCACGCCGGCAGCGCGCGCTACGGTCTGCTCACCCTGACCCGGCGTGCGGTGGCGAGCACGCTGCCGGCGGTGCGCTGCGTGGATGTGCGCCATCTGCGTCTGGACGAAGGCTTGAGTCCGGCGCTGCAGGAGGCGATCGCCGCGCGGCTGGCGCGCGGCGAGCAGAGCCTGGTGTTCCTCAACCGCCGCGGTTACGCGCCGGTGCTGTCGTGCCCGTCCTGCGGCTGGGTCAGCACCTGCCCGCACTGCTCGGCGAACCTGGTCGTGCATCTCGCCGACCGCCGCCTGCGCTGCCACCATTGCGGTTGCGACGGGGGAATTCCGCACGCCTGTCCGAGCTGCGGCGACATCGACATCAAGCCGTTCGGACGCGGCACGCAGCGCATCGAGGCGCGCCTCGCCGAACTCTTTCCGGCGGCGCGCGTGCTGCGCGTCGATCGCGACGCCGCGCGCACCCGCGCGCAGTGGGAGGGCCTGCTGGCGACGATCGCCGAGGGCGGCGCCGACATCCTCGTCGGCACCCAGATGATGGCGAAGGGCCACGACTTTCCGCAGCTCACCCTGGTCGGCGTGGTCGGCGCCGACGCCTCGCTGCACGCCGCCGACTTCCGCGCCCCCGAGCGCCTGTTCCAGCAGCTCATGCAGGTTGGTGGCCGCGCCGGGCGTGGCGCGCTGCCGGGCGAGGTGCTGATCCAGACCGAGTACCCCGGGCACGCGCTCTACCAGCAGCTCGCCCGCCACGATTTCCCCGCGTTTGCGCGCGCGGCGCTGGAGGAGCGGCGCCAGGCCGGTTTTCCGCCGTTCACCCACCAGGCCATGTTGCGCGCCGACGCGCCCGCGCTCGACGACGCCGTCGCCTTCCTGCGCCAGGCCCGCGAGCACGCGACCACCCTGGTCGGTGCGGGCGCGCTGGGCGAGGGCGTGCGCCTGTTCGATCCGGTGCCGATGCGCATGACCCGCCTCGCCCGCCGCGAGCGCGCGCAGTTGCTGGTCGAGGCCGACCAGCGCGGCACGCTGCAGGTTTTTCTCGGCGCCTGGGTGACCGCGCTCTATGCCCAGCGCGCGGCGCGCGAGCTGCGCTGGCAACTCGACGTCGATCCGCTCGAGGTTTGAGCGCGCCGGCGGCGCTCAGGCCGCCGGCCACAGCCAGGCCGCGCCGCGCACCCCGGAGGCGTCGCCGTGTGCCGCGGGCAGCAGGCGGGTGGCGATGTGGTCGGAGAACACGTGCGGCGCCCAGGCGCGCGGCACGTTGCGGTATAGGCGGTCGAGGCGCGAGAGGCCGCCGCCGAGCACGATCACCTCGGGGTCGAGGAGGTTGATCACGGTGGCGAGCGCGCGCGCCAGGCGCGCCTCGTAGCGCTGCAGGCTGGCCTCGCAGGCCGCGTCGCCGGCGGCGGCGCGCGCGGCGATCATGGTCGCGTCGAGGCTGCCGCCGTGGCGGCGGGCGTGGTCGGCGGCGAGCCCGGGGCCGGACAGGTAGGTCTCGATGCAGCCCGCGCG
>JAEWVQ010000071.1 GCA_023459095.1 Pseudomonadota bacterium
TGCCACAGCAGGCTGGCCCGCAGGCGCGCATACATCTGGCCACCGGCGCGCAGATCGAGCGCGAGCAGCGCCGACGGATCACGCGCGGCACGGTCGACCGCGACCCCGAACGGGGTGCGGAACACGCTGGCGAAACTGCTGCCGGCGAGGTGCTCGCCGCCCAGTCCGAGCAGGGCGCGCGCCGCGCCGTCGGCGGCGACGAGTTCGCCGTCGGCGGAGAGCGCCAGCGTGCCCTCCTGCAGCCCGCCGACGCACTCCGCGCGCGGGTGGAAGCCGAACAGGATGTGGCGCGCCTGCTCGGCCTCGAACAGGCGGCGCTCAAGCAGGCGCGCCGCAAGCCGGACCAGGCCCAGCGAATGGCGCTGGTAGTTGCGGTAGTCGGCGGAGATGTCGAGCACGCCGAGCAGTTGCCCGCCCGAATCCATCACCGGCGCAGCACTGCAGGTCAGCACGCCGTTGCACTCGGCGTAATGCTCGCCGCCGAACACCTCGACCGGCGCGCGCTCGATCAGCGCGGTGCCGATCGCGTTGGTGCCGCGCTCGATCTCGCTCCACAGCGCACCGGGCTGCAGCGCCACGCGGTTGGCGCGCCCGACGAAATCGGGATCGCCCAGCCCGTGCAGGATCAGGCCCTCGGCGTCGGCGAGCAGGACCAGACTGCCCGACGCGCGGATCTGCTCGAACACGTGCTCCATGATGCCGCTGGCGTGGCCGAGCAGGAACTCGCTGCGGGCGCGGGCCTCGGCCAGGCCGGCGCGCCCGGTGTTGCCCGGCTCGCGCACGCCGGTGCTGTCCACCCCACCGGCGCGGCAGCGCTGCCACGACTCGAGCACCGCCACCGGCAAGCCGCGCTCCGGCATCACGCCGAGTTCGAAGAATTGTCGTCGCGACTCTGCAAGACGGTGCGCGTGCGCCTCCGTCATCGGAAATTGCCCCATCTCCTCCTCCTTGCCGATCCGCGGTTTTATGTTTTTTTGTTCCCGACCGCGAATGCTCAAATATGGCACGGCTGTCCCGAATTGTGGCAACCGCCGTACCGTCTCGTGCCCATTGGCCGAAAGCAAGGAGCTTGCCATTGCACCCCGCGGGCGCGGACCGGCGCCTGCCGCCACCGTTCGACGCAATCGGCAGCGATGGCACGCCGCTTGCAGTTCCCCCCTTGCCCGGCCCGGTTCGGGCACCTCCGCGACTCAACAACCAAGGAAACGGAAAGTGGGAACAACGACAAGGAAGGAGACCTCCCCCCAACGCACGCGCACCGCCCTCGCCGCCGGCGCCGTGCTCGTGCTCGCGCTCACGGCCGGCAAGGCCCTGGCCCACGGCGACGTGGTGCCGCAGGCCGTGGACACCTCGAAGCTGGCCGCGCTCGGTGCGTCCTGGCGCGAAGCCAACCCCTACCGCAACGACGGCGACGCCATCCGCATCGGCGACTCGGCCTACAACCAGAACTGCGCCCGCTGTCACGGCATCGGCGCGGTGTCGGGCGGCATCGCCCCCGACCTGCGTGCGCTGCCGCTCGGCGCCGAGGGCGACGAGTTCTTCATTCAACGCATCCGCAACGGCGTATCGCGCAACGGCGCGGTCTACATGCCGCCGTTCGAGGGCACGCTGACCCAGGAAGCGATGTGGGCGATCCGCGCCTGGCTGGAAACCGTCCATGTCGATTGAACCCACGCGCCCCCGCCCCCTGAGCGCAGCCGCGGGCCCGCACGCGGAGCGGCGCACACCGCGCACGGCAGAAAAGCCGTGTTGCGGCGCGGAGCGGGTCCGGTGAGCACACCGGCAGTGGAGTGCGAGCGCGCCGCCTACACCGGCAGCGCGCTCGCGCTCCACTGGCTGCATGCAGGCGTGCTGGCGGCGGCGTTCGCAATCGGCCTGGGCATCGACGCGTTGCCGAAAGGGGCCGAACGCAGCGCCGCCATCGCCCTGCACAAGTCGCTCGGGGTGGCGGCTCTCGCCCTGGTCGCGCTGCGCCTGGGGTGGCGGCTGCGCCACCGCCCGGCGGACGACCTCCGCTTCAGCGTTGCCGAGCGCCGGCGCGCCGGACACGGCCATCGCGCCCTGTACGGGCTGCTGCTGGCGACGCCGCTGTGCGGTTACCTGTCGAGCAGCTTCACCCCCTACCCGATGCGCGTCTTCGGCCTTGCCCTGCCCAAGGCCGGCTGGCCCGACGCAACCTTGAACGCCTTGTTCAACACCCTGCACGGGCTGTGCGCGTGGGCTCTGCTGGCGCTGATCGCCGGCCATCTCGCGGTGGTGGTGGTGCACGCCCTGCAGGGCCGACCGGTGCTGCAGCGCATGCTGCCCACGCGCCGCCGACGCTGAGGACACTGAGGACGCGGACGCCCACCCGGGCGTCCGCCCCCGTGACCGGCGCTCAACGCCCCAGGCGGGCATCCTCGGCGGCGACCTCGCGCCACTGCGCGTCGTCGAACAGCCGCGAGCGCGTCAGAAAGCGCACCCCTTCCACGCCTTCCAGCGAGAACATGCCGCCACGGCCGTCGACCACGTCGATCAGCAACTGCGTGTGCCGCCAGTACTCGAACTGCGGCCGGCTGATGTAGAACGGCGCGCCGCCGATCTCGCCGAGCAGGACGTCACTGTCGCCGACGATGAACTCGGCACGCGGATAACACATCGGCGCACTGCCGTCGCAGCAGCCGCCGGACTGGTGGAACATCAGCGGACCGTGCCGGCCGGTGAGCACGGCAATCAAGGCCAGCGCCGCCGGCGTGGCTTCCACTCTCGCAATCATGTGCACACTCCCGGACAAAAAAGGGGTGGCCTGCGGCCACCCCGACAAGGCCCGCAAACGGGCCGCACTGCCGACAGGACTCAGAAGAAGCCGAGCGCTTTCGGGCTGTAGCTGACCAGCAGGTTCTTGGTCTGCTGGTAGTGCGCCAGCATCATGCGGTGATTCTCGCGGCCGATGCCCGACTGCTTGTAACCACCGAACGCGGCATGCGCCGGATACAGGTGGTAGCAGTTGGTCCACACCCGGCCCGCCTTGATCGCGCGCCCGAAGCGGTAGGCGCGGTTGCCGTCGCGCGTCCACACCCCGGCGCCGAGGCCGTACAGCGTGTCGTTGGCGATGGCGAGCGCCTCGTCCTCGTCCTTGAAGGTGGCCACCGACACCACCGGCCCGAAGATTTCCTCCTGGAAGATGCGCATGCGGTTGTGGCCCTTGAACACCGTGGGCTGAATGTAGAAGCCCTCGGCGAGTTCGCCGCCGAGTTGGGCGCGGCCGCCGCCGGTGAGGCATTCGGCACCCTCCTGGCGGCCGATGTCGAGGTAGGACAGGATCTTCTCGACCTGCTCGGTGGAAGCCTGGGCGCCGATCATGGTTGCGGTATCGAGCGGGCTGCCCTGCTTGATCGCCTTGACCCGCGCCAACGCCCGATCCATGAAGCGGTCGTAGATCGACTCGTGGATGAGCGCGCGCGACGGGCAGGTGCACACTTCGCCCTGGTTGAGCGCGAACAGCACGAAGCCCTCGATCGCCTTGTCGAAATAGTCGTCGTCGGCATCGGCGACATCGGCGTGGAAGATATTGGGCGACTTGCCGCCCAGTTCCAGCGTCACCGGAATGATGTTCTGGCTCGCGTACTGCATGATCAGGCGGCCGGTAGTGGTCTCGCCGGTGAAGGCGATCTTGGCGATGCGCGGGCTCGACGCCAGCGGCTTGCCCGCCTCCAGGCCGAAGCCATTGACCACGTTGAGCACACCCGCCGGCAGCAGATCGGCGATCAGTTCCATCAGCACAAGAATGCCGACCGGGGTCTGCTCGGCCGGCTTGAGCACCACGCAGTTGCCCGCCGCCAGCGCCGGTGCAAGCTTCCACGCCGCCATCAGGATCGGGAAGTTCCACGGAATGATCTGCCCGACCACACCGAGCGGCTCGTGGAAGTGGTAGGCGACGGTGTTGTCGTCGAGCTCGGACAGCCCGCCTTCCTGCGCCCGCAGGCAGCCGGCGAAGTAGCGGAAATGATCGATCGCGAGCGGCATGTCGGCGGCCAGGGTCTCGCGGATCGGCTTGCCGTTGTCCACCGTCTCGGCATAGGCGAGCAGCTCCAGATTCTGCTCCAGACGATCGGCGATCCGGTTGAGGATCAGCGCACGCTCGGCGGCCGGAGTGCGCCCCCAGCGCTCGGCGGCGGCGTGGGCCGCGTCCAGCGCCAGATTGATGTCCTCCTCGGTGGAGCGCGCGACCTGGCAGAACACCTTGCCGGTGAGCGGGGTCACGTTGTCGAAGTACTGGCCGCGCTGCGGCGCGACCCACTTGCCGCCGATGAAGTTGTCGTAGCGGCTCTTGAACTGGACTTTCGCGCCAGCCTGGCCGGGCAGTGCGTATTGCATGGTGTCTCCTCCTGGTTTGACGGTTGTATCGAGGACCGCCCGCAGCGCGGGCCGGACATCGCCCCCGGCCTTCAGCACGGACCATGCCACCGCGCCACCGCATCGCCGCCCCGTCAGCACCCGATCGCGCCCGCCACCGTGCTGCACCGGTTCGTGACACCTGTTCCGTTTTGCCACAGCGCGACGCAGTGCCAGCTCATGCTGCACCACGGCATGGATGTTGCATTTGGCCCCGCATGCCACCGCCGCCGCCCTCGCTCCCGCTCACCCCAAGCCTTCCCGCCTGCGGGCGTGTCCATGTGCTGGTGGCGAGCCCAGGCGGCGCCGCTGCCGGCACCGCCGACGAGCCGGCCCGCCGCCTGCTCGCCCTGGCCCTGCCGGCGGCCGAGGAACTTCACCGCCTGGCCGGCGACCCCGGTCTGAGCGTGCTGCTCGCCGACGCCGAGGGCCTCGTGCTCGGCGTCGTCGGTAGCCTCGACATCGCCCACCGCAGCCTGCGTCTGCAACCGCTCACGCGGCCGATGCGCAGCCCTCCACAACGGCTGTGCCTCACGGAACCGATCGCCGCCACGCCTCACGGTCTGCTCGCCATCGCCAGCGCCTCCGCCCACCGCGCGCATGGCGGCCTCGGCGCACTGCGCGCGCTGCTCGAGACCACCGCCGCGCTCATCGAACACCACCTCGCCGCACAGGCGCCGGGGGCCTGCTTCGCCCTCCATCTCCACCCCCGGGCCGAACTGCTCGGCACGCCGCTGGAGGGGCTTGCCGTGTTCGACGCCAGCGGCCACCTGCTCGCCAGCAACCGCACCGCGCGCCAGTGGCTCGCCGCCGACACCACCCGCCCCTGGTCACAGCGCGCACTGCGCCAACTTGCCCGCAGCCCGGCCGGCGTGGCGCTGTCGCTGCGCGCACGCGACGGCCGCCCGCTCGCCGCCATCGCCCGCCTGCTGCCGGCGCGCTGAGCCGCGTACGCCAACACGAGCGTGCCGTCGCGACGCAGCCCGGTGTGCCATTGCGCAACAGCCGGCGTGCCGTTTCGTGACACCCGCTTGGTGACCGCGGCGCCCGGCGGCCCTGCACGCGCCGCTGGCACGCCGATTGCACAAGGCCCACCCATGCGGCATCGAACGCACGCCGCTGCAGCACCGCAAACCAACAACATCACGGAGACCACGCACCGATGAAATCGCCCACCTTCCTGCCGCCCGCCCTGAAGACGCTCGCCGCCCTCACCGCGGCTGGCCTCGCCCTCGGCGCACCGAGCGCCGGCGCAGCCACCAGCCCCCCGCAGACCGCGGTGACCTGGGAGGACATCCTCAACGACGACAAGACCCCCGGCGACGTGCTGAGCTACGGCCTCGGGGTCAAGGCCCAGCGCTACAGCCCGCTCAAGCAGATCGATACGCGCAGCGTGGCGCAGTTGGTGCCGGCCTGGTCGTTCTCGTTCGGCGGCGAGAAGCAGCGCGGCCAGGAAGCGCAGGCCCTGGTGCGCGACGGCGTGATCTACGTCTCCGCCTCGTATTCGCGCTTCTTCGCCATCGACGCGCGCACCGGCAAACGCCTGTGGGCCTACGAGCACCGTCTGCCCGACGACATCCGGCCGTGCTGCGACGTGGTCAATCGCGGCGGCGCGATCTACGGCGACAAGGTTTTCTTCGGCACCCTCGACGCGGCGATCGTCGCCCTCGACCGCAAGACCGGCAAGGTGGTGTGGCGCGAGAAGTTCGGCGACCACAAGGTCGGCTACACCATGACCGGTGCCCCCACCATCGTGAAGGACAAGCACAGCGGGCGCATGCTGCTGATCCACGGCTCCTCGGGCGACGAGTTCGGCGTCGTCGGCTGGCTGTTTGCGCGCGACCCTGACACCGGCAAGGAGGTGTGGGCACGGCCGCTGGTCGAAGGCCACATGGGCCGTCTCGACGGCAAGGACAGCACCCCCACCGGCGACCCCAAGGCGCCGTCGTGGCCGAACGACCCCGCCTCGCCCACCGGCAAGGTCGAAGCCTGGAGCCATGGCGGCGGCGCCCCGTGGCAGAGCGCCTCGTTCGACGTCGATAACAACACGGTGGTGATCGGCGCCGGCAACCCGGCACCGTGGAACACCTGGAAGCGCACCGCCAAGGGCGACGATCCGCGCAACTGGGACAGCCTGTTTACTTCCGGCCAGGCCTACGTCGACGCCAGCACCGGCGAACTGAAGGGCTTCTACCAGCACACCCCGAACGACGCCTGGGACTTCTCCGGCAACAACTCGGTGGTGCTGTTCGAATACAAGGATGCGCAGTCCGGCAAGACCGTGAAGGCCTCCGCCCACGCCGACCGCAACGGCTTCTTCTTCGTCACCGACCGCGAGAAGCTGGCGACCGGCGCCGGCTACCCGAACAAGCCGACTTCGCTGATCGGCGCCTGGCCGTTCGTCGACGGCATCACCTGGGCGAAGGGTTTCGATGTCGCAACCGGCAAGCCGATCGAGAACGACAATCGTCCGCCGGAGCCGAAGGAGGGCGAGGACAAGGGCGCCTCGGTGTTCGTCTCGCCGCCCTTCCTCGGCGGCACCAACTGGAACCCGATGGCGTACAGCCCGGACACCGGCCTGTTCTACATTCCGGCCAACCACTGGGCGATGGATTACTGGACCGAGCACCTGACCTACAAGGCCGGCTCCGCCTACCTCGGCCAGGGCTTCCGCATCAAGCGTCTGTTCGACGACCACGTCGGCATCCTGCGCGCCATCGACCCCAAGACCGGCAAGATCGCCTGGGAGCACAAGGAGCAGTTCCCGCTGTGGGCCGGCACCCTGACCACCGCCGGCGGGCTGGTGTTTACCGGCACCTCGGACGGCTACGTGAAGGCCTTCGACGCGAACAACGGCAAGGAACTGTGGAAGTTCCAGACCGGTTCCGGCGTGGTCTCGGTGCCGATTACCTGGGAAATGGACGGCGAGCAGTACATCGGCATCCAGTCGGGGTACGGCGGTGCGGTGCCGCTGTGGGGCGGCGACATGGCCGAGCTGACCCGGCAAGTCACCCAGGGCGGCTCGATGTGGGTGTTCAAGCTGCCGAAGCAGGTCGCCCAACGCTGACCGCACACGCGGGTGCACGCCACACCGGGGCCGCCGCGCGCGGCCCCGGCCCTGCCTCTCCGCCGGAGCCTCCCATGTCTGCCTTACCGCGCCTGTTTCGCCTCGCCGCGCTGGTCCTCGCCGTGCTCCCGGGCAGCGCCGCCCTCGCCGCGCCGCCCGCAGTCGAGCCACTCGTCATCGACGGCTGCGGCATCTGGCCGCACGCGCGCTGCCGCGGCGCCGACCTGCGCCATGCCGACCTGTCGGGCAAGAATCTCGCCGGCGCCGATCTGCGCGGCGCGCAACTGGCCCGTGCCGACCTGCGCGGCGCCAATCTGGCCGGCGCCCTTCTCGACGACGCCGACCTCAGCGGCGCCCGCCTCAACAAGGTCAACGCCCCCGCGGCATCGTTCCGCAATGCCCGGCTGATCGGCGCCGATCTCGAGTTCGCCCGCATCATGCGCGCCGACTTCAGCGGCGCCGACCTCACCGCGGCCAATCTCGAAGCCGCCCGTGCCCAGTTCGCCTGGTTCGCCGACGCCCGCCTGACCAATGCCAATCTGCAGGAAGCCAAGTTCGTCACGGTGAACTTCAGGAACGCCGACCTCGAAGGCAGCCTGCGCCGCTTCACCATTTTTCCCGACAGCACCTTCGACGGCTGCCGGGGCTGCCCGACCGACTGGTGAGGAGACCGCCGTGCCCATTCCGCCCCACCCCCTGCTGCGTGCGGCCTTCGCCGTACTCCTCTCACTCGCCGCACTCGCCCTCTTCACCAACGCAGGCCCGGCGCGCGCCGCCGAAGCGGCAAGCCCGCCCACGGTCGACACCAGCACCCTGCCCGCGCTTGGCGAAACCTGGCACGCCTCCAACCCCTACCGCGGCGATCCGGCGGCGATCGCGATCGGACGCAGCGCCTACAACCAGGCCTGTGCGCGCTGCCACGGCATCGACGCCGAGCACCAGGGCAACGCGGCCGACCTGCGCCGCGTCGACGCCTATTGCCGGCGCATTGCCGACGCCGCGCTGCGCCACGCCTGCATGCTCGACAACGACGCCTTCTTCAAGGACTCGGTGCTGCACGGCAAGCGCCGCGTCGGCGTCGAGCACATGCCGCCGTGGGCCGGCGTGCTGTCCCAGGAACTGGTCTGGGCGATCCAGGCCTTCGTCGAATCCCGCGCTCCCCGCTGACGCCGCGATGATCCCGATCCACGCCCGCCTCATCCTCCCGGCCCTGGTCGCGGTGCTGCTGTGCGCGCCGCAGGCGAGCGCCCACGCCCAGCCCGGCGCGACCGCGGCCGACGATCCGCTCGCCTCGCCGCGCTGGCCCGAACTGCGTCGCGTCTGGTTTGGCGACGCGCCGCTGCGCTTCGACCCTCGCATCCGGGTGCGGGCACCGGCGATTGCCGAAGACCCGCTCAAGGTTCCGGTGCACGTCGACGCGCGCGCGCTGCACGCCGAACTCGGCGTCGCGGTCACCGACATCCTGATCCTCGCCGACTTCAACCCCATCGTCCGTGCCCTGCACTACGCCCCCGGCGCAGCCGTGCCCGCGCTCGGCTTCGCGCTCAAGCTGCAGCAGTCGAGCCCGGTGCGCGCCGCGGTACGCACCGCCGACGGGGTCTGGCATGTGGGCGGCACCCAGGTCACCACCACCGGCGGCGGCTGCACCCTGCCCTCGGCGGGGTCGGGCGCCGCCGCCTGGCAGCAGCGCCTGAACCACGCCGAGGCGCGTGCCTGGCCACGTGCGGACGGCGGCGAACGGCTCAAACTGCATATCGTGCATCCGATGGACACCGGCCTCGCTGCCGGGATTCCAGCCTTCCATGTGGAGGAGATCGCGCTGTTCGCCGACGACGGCGCCGAGGCCATCGCCACCCTGCAGCCGTTCGAACCGGTGACGGAGAACCCGCTGTTTACGCTTGACCTTCCCCCCGGCCTCGCCGTGCGCCGCATCGCCGGCCGCGACAACAACGGCAACCGCATCGCCGCGGAGGTGGGACGATGAGGCACCGCCTGCCCGCCACGCTCCTCGGCCTTGCCTGCTGCGCGCTTCCCCCTGCCTCTGCGCCAGCAGCGGCCCAAACCACCGCCGCCACGGCCACCACGGCCAACGCTCCGCGCTACGACTACGGCCTCGCCGCGCAACGCCTCGCCGACGGCGTCTATGCGCTGATCGGGCGCGACGAGGACTTCACCCCGCGCAACGGCGGCAACATCGTCAATACCGGCTTCATCGTCGGCAGCGAGGGCGTGGTCGTGATCGACACCGGACCGTCGCGCCGCTACGGCGAACAGCTGCGCGCGGCAATCGCCCGCATCACCCCGCTGCCGGTCGTCCTCGTCATCAACACCCACGCCCACCCCGACCACTTCCTCGGCAACCAGGCCTTCCCTGCCGCCACGCTCGCCGCCCTGCCCGCCACACGCGCGGCGATCGTCGCCAGCGGCGAGGCCCTCGCCGACAACCTGTACCGCCTCACCGGCGACTGGATGCGCGGCACCAACGCGGTCGCGCCTGGGCGCACGCTCCAGCCCGGCCCCCTGCAAGCCGGCGGACGCGCGCTCGAATTGCTCGCCTTCGAGGGCCACAGCGCCGCCGACCTCGCCGTGCTCGACCGCGCCAGCGGCGTACTGTTTGCCGGCGACCTGCTGTTCCACGAGCGCGCGCCGACCACGCCCGACGCCGACTTCGCGCGCTGGCTGGCCGCCCTGTCGCAATTGCAGGCGCGGTCCGGGGTGCGCCTCGTCGTCCCCGGCCACGGCCCGGTGAGCGCCACCGCCGAGCGGCCGCTGGTCCAGACCCGGGCCTGGCTGAACGGGCTGCGGCAGCACCTGAACGACGCCGCAGAACGGGGCCTGGACATCAACGACGTGCTCGACACCCCCCTGCCGCCGGCCTTGGCCGCGCTGCCCGAAGCCGGCAACGAATACCGCCGCGCGGTGCTGCGGCACTTCGCCGACGCAGAGCGTGCGGCACTTGCTGCGCGGGTGCCGGCACACGACGGCACCCGCCCCGCTATCCCCACACCGCCGGTCAGCGAGTAAGCTGCCCGTCCCCACCGCGCCGCCATCGACATCATGACTATCCCCGCCGCCCACCGCGCCGCCTCGCTCCCCTTCTCCCTGCTCGCGCTCGGCGCGTTCGCCGCCACCGCGGCAAGCGCCGCGCCGGTGCTCGAGCCGGTGGTGATCACCGGCAGCCGGGTCGAAAGCGCGAGCTTCGACCTGCCCTACTCGATCGATGCGGTGGCGGTGAACCCGGACGGGCGCCCGGACCTGCGCATCAACGCCTCCGAAGTGCTCGGCGGCGTGCCCGGCGTGGTCGTGCAGAACCGTCAGAACTACGCCCAGGACCTGCAGATTTCGGTGCGCGGCTTCGGCGCGCGCGCCGCCTTCGGCGTGCGCGGCGTCAAGCTCATCGCCGACGGCATCCCCGCGAGCACCCCGGATGGCCAGGGCCAGGTCGCGACCTTCAACCTCGACACCGCCGAGCGCATCGAGGTCCTGCGCGGGCCCTATGCCACCCTCTACGGCAACCATGCCGGCGGTGTGATCCAGCTGTTCTCGCGCGACGGCAAGGGCGCGCCCCGCCTGCGCGCGAGCGTGCTCGGCGGCGCACACGGTACGCTCAAGTACGGGCTGGGCGCCGAGGGCGAACGTGGCGGAATCGGCTACGTGGTCGATGCCTCGCACTTCGAGACCGACGGCAGCCGCGACCACAGCAGCGCGCGGCGCGACCAGGGCTTTGCCAAGCTCACCCTCGCGCCCGACGCCGACAGCCGCCTGACCCTGATCGCCAGCGCGCTGCACCAGCCCGACACCGAGGACCCGCTCGGCCTCACCTGGAACACCTGGAAGCACGACCCGGGCGCGGTCGAGGCCGTGGCCCTGCAATACGACACGCGCAAACGCATCGACCACGTGCAGGGCGGCGCCACCTACGAGCGCCGCTTCGGCAGCGACCGCCTCCAGCTCGTGGCCTACGGCGGGCAGCGCGGCGTGATCCAGTACCAGTCGATCCCGCGCGCGGTGCAACTGGCGAGCGCCACCCATGCCGGGGGGGTGATCGACTTCGCGCGCAGCTTCCAGGGCGTGGGCGCGCGCTGGATCGCCGAGCGCGCGCTGGGCAGCGGACGCCTCACCGTCACCGCCGGGGTGGACTACGACCGCGCCGAGGACGACCGTCAGGGCTACGAGAATTTCGTCGGCACCACGCTGGGGGTGAAAGGCGCGCTGCGGCGCGACGAAAGCGACACCGTCACCAGCCTCGACCCCTACGTGCAGGCGATCTGGCGCCAGGGCGACTGGGACTGGTCGCTGGGCGTGCGCCACAGCCGGGTGAAGTTCAGCGTGGAGGACCACTACGTCACCAGCGCCAACGCCGACGACAGCGGCTCGGTGCGCTACCGCAAGACCACCCCGGCGTTCGGCCTGCTGTGGCGGGGGAGCCCGCTGCTCAACCTCTACGCGAGCGCGGGCGCCGGCTTCGAGACGCCGACCCTCAACGAGCTGTCGTACTCGGCGAACGGCGGCTTCAACTTCGGCCTCAAACCGGCGCGCAGCCGCCAGACCGAGATCGGCGTGAAGGCCTTCGTCGGCGAGCGCACCCGCGTGAACGCCGCGCTGTTCCACATCGAGACCGAGGACGAGATCGTCGTCGCCGGCGCCGCCGGCGGCCGCACCCACTACACCAATGCCGGGCGCACCCTGCGCCAGGGCCTGGAACTCGCCATCGAAACCGAACCCCATCCGCAGCTCTCGGCCCGCGCCGCCCTCACCGCGCTGCAGGCGAAGTACGACAAGGCGTTCAACAATGTGCCCTCCGGCAAGCGCCTGCCCGGGATTCCGGCGCTGTCGGCCTACCTCGCGCTGGACTGGACGCCGACCGCCGGCCTCACCGCGACCGCGGAAGGGATCTACCGCAGCAAGGTGGAGGTGAACGATCTCAACAGCGCGCCCGCGGCGCCCGCCCACGCCCTGCTCAACCTGCGCCTCACCGCCGAGCAGCACGCCGGCGACTGGACCTTCGCCCAGGTCCTGCGCCTGGACAACGTCTTCGACCGCGCACACGTCGCCGCGGTGATCGTCGGCGACGGCAACGGCCGCCATTACGAACCCGGGCCCGGGCGCAGCCTGTACGGCGGCGTGCAACTGAGCCACCGCTTCCGCTGATGAAGGCGGCGAGCATCGCCCGCGGCCAATCGCGCCCCCGGCACGACGCGGCGACGAAGCGCCGCACCCCGCGGCTCGATCGACGTGGGACCACTCTGCGCCACACCGCGCGCGCGGGACTGCTCGCCCTGCTGTGCTGCGGCACGCTCGCCGCCTGCCGCAGCACGCCGCCGCAGCCCACCGCCGACCTCGTCGTGATCGACGTCCTGGCGCCCCATGCCACGCTACGCCGGGCGCTGCACGAGGCGATCGCCAACGCCGGCCTGAGCGCCCCCGAAGTCAGCCATTTCGGCGCCATGCTCGCACGCACCGCGGCCGACCTCGGCCACCCCGCGGATCTGTACGCCGAGGCCGAGATCTTCAGCTTCTGCAGCGCCGCGGTAGCGGCGCGGGTGGCGGCCACGGCCCGCGAAGGGATCGCCCTTTGCCCGCTGTCGATTGCGCTCTACAGCCTGCCGGACACCCCGCGGCGCAGCCGTCTCGCCTACCGCCCCTCGCCCGATGCCGGCGCCAATGCCCTCCTCGAGCGGCTGGCCGCCGATGCGGCGGGCAGCATCGACTGAGCAACCTCCGCCAGCGCCGAGCAACGCATCAGGACAAGGCCGGGCGCTGCGCCGGTGGCACCTCCCCGGCCGCGGCCTGTTCCGCCAACGCCGGTGCGCGCTCGCGCCGCGCGAGCAGCGTATACACCGTGGGCACCACGAACAGCGTGAAGAAGGTGCCGAGCAGCAGGCCGCCGACGATCACCCAGCCGATCTGCTGGCGGCTCTCGGCGCCGGCGCCGGTGGCGAGCGCAAGCGGCACCGAGCCGAGCACCATCGCGCCGGTGGTCATCAGGATCGGGCGCAGGCGCAGCACCGAGGCCTCGATCACCGCGGCGCGCAGGGCCTGGCCGTGGTCGCGCAGCTGGTTGGCGAACTCGACGATGAGGATGCCGTGCTTGGTGATCAGCCCGACCAGGGTGACCAGCCCGATCTGGCTATAGACGTTGAGCGTGCCGCCGGCGAGCCACAGCGCGCCGAGCGCGCCGGCCATCGACAACGGCACCGTCAGCATGATGATGAAGGGGTCGCGGAAGCTCTCGAACTGCGCCGCCAGCACCAGATAGATGAAGGCGAGCGCGAGCACGAAGGCGAGCGCGAGGCTGGCCGAGCTGCTCTTGAACTCGCGCGACATGCCGTCGTAGTCGGTGGAGTAGCCCGCCGGCAGCACGCGCGCGGCGGCGGCGTCGAGATAGTCGAGGGCCTCGCCGAGCGCAAAATCCGGGGCGAGGTTGGCGGAAATCGTCACCGCGCGGCGCTGGCCGAAGTGATTGAGCTCGCGCGGGCTCACCGTCTCGCGCACGGTGACCAGGTTGGCCAGCGGCACCATCTCGCCGCTCTTGCCGCGCACGAAGATGTCGCGGATGTCGCGCGGATCGGCGCGGCTGCCGGCCTCGACCTGGACGATGACGTCGTACTGTTCGGCGTCCTTCTTGTAGCGCGTCACCTGGCGGCCGCCGAGCATGGTCTCCAGTGTGCGACCGATGACGTCGATCGAGACGCCGAGGTCGGCGGCCTTGTCGCGGTCCACATTGACCGCGAGTTCGGGTTTGGTCAGCTTCAGGTCGGTGTCGGGGGCGACGAAGCCGGGCTGCTTGCGCATCTCGTCGAGCATGAGCTCGGTGTAGCGCGCGAGCTCGTCGTAGGACTCCGAGGTCGTGATCACGAAGCTCACCGGACGCGTGCGCGGGCTCTGACCGAACGCCGCCGGCAGCACCGGAAAGGCATTGACGCCGGGAATCGCGCGCAGCCGCGGCTGCAGCTCGGCGGCGATGTCGGCGGCGCCGCGCTCGCGCGCCGCCCAGTCGTTGAAGCCGACGAAGGAGATGCCCTGCGACACGGTCGGGTTGCCCGACACCACCATGTAGCGGTCGACATCGGCGGTGGTGGCGAAGATCTGCTCGATCTGCCCGGCGTAGCGCGACATGTAGTCGATGGTCGAGCCTTCGGGACCGTTGAAGATCGCCATCACCCGGCCGCGATCCTCGACCGGCGCAAGCTCCGACTTCAGCTGCCCGAGCAGCACCACCGCGCTGCCGGCGACCACGGCAAAGGCCAGCATCACCACCCAGCGCAGCTCGAGCATGCGCACCAGCACGCGGCGGTAGCCCTCGGTGAGCCCTTCGAGGAAACGCTCGATGGCGTTGTACACCGGGCCGTGCCTGCTGTCGTGGCGCAGCAGCTTGGCGCACATCATCGGCGACAGGGTGAGGGCGACGAAGCCGGAGACGATCACCGCCCCCGCCAGGGTGAGCGCGAATTCGGTGAACAGCTTGCCGGTGCGCCCGGTCATGAAGGCCACCGGGGCATACACCGCAGCGAGCGTGATCGTCATCGCCACCACCGCGAAGCCGATCTCCTTCGCGCCCCGGAACGCGGCGGCGAGCGGCGCCATGCCCTCCTCGATGTGGCGGTAGATGTTCTCCAGCACGACGATGGCGTCGTCCACCACGAGACCGATCGCCAGCACCAGCGCGAGCAGCGTGAGCGTGTTGATTGAGAAGCCGAACATGAACATGAGCGCGAAGGCGCCGACCAGCGACACCGGGATGGTGACCAGCGGCACCAGCATCGCGCGCCAGTTGCGCAGGAAGAAGAAGCACACCACCGCGACCAGCAGCACCGCCTCCCAGATCGTCGAGAACACCGAGGCGATCGAGCGCTCGATGAATACCGTGGTGTCGTTGGCGATGGTCATCGACATGCCGGCGGGGAGTTCGGCTTCGAGCACCGGCAGCATCTCATCGAGCGCGCGCTTGAGGTCGAGCGGGTTCGCGGTCGACTGCTTGATCAGGCCGATCGAAATCGCCGGCCGGCCCATGAAGCGCACTGCGGTGCGCTCGTCGGCGGCGGCCACGTCCACGCGGCCGATGTCGCGGATGCGCACGGCGTAGCCGTCGGGGGTCGCGGCCTGACGCACGACCACCGCCTCGAACTGCGCCGGCTCGGCAAGATCGGTGCGCGCCACCACGGAGAATTCGCGCTCGCGGCTCTCGATGCGGCCCGCCGGCAGCTCGATGTTCTGGCGCCGGATCGCGTCCTCGACGTCCTGCGGGGTGAGGCCGAAAGCGGCGAGACGGTCGCGGTCGAGCCAGATCCGCATCGAATAGCGGCGCTCACCGAACACGCGCGCATCGGCCGCGCCGGGCAGGGTCTGCAGGCGCGGCTTGACGATGCGGCTGGCGATGTCGCTCATCTCCAGCGAGCTGTGGCGCTCGGAGGCGAACGCCACCCAGATGATGGGGTTGGCGTCGGCCTCGACCTTGGCGATCACCGGCTCGTCGATGTCGTCGGGCAGGCGCCGGCGCACCCGCGACACGCGGTCGCGCACGTCGGCGGCGGCGCTGTCGGCGTCGCGCTCGATGCGGAACTTGACCGTGATCTGGCTGCGCTCGGGGCGGCTGATCGAGGACAGCACATCGACGCCCTCGATGCCGGCGAGCGAATCCTCCAGCGGCTTGGTGACCTGGGATTCGATGATCTCCGCGCTCGCGCCGGTGTAGCGCGTGTCGACGGTGACCACCGGCTCGTCGATGTTGGGGTACTCGCGCACGGTGAGACGCGAGTACGACATCAGCCCGACCAGCAGCACCATCAGCGACAGCACGGTGGCGAACACCGGGCGCTTGATGCAGATCTCGGAAATGACCATGGCGGCGGCTCCGCTCAGCCGGCCGCGGCCGGGCCTGCCGGCTGCACCACGGTGACCGCTGCGCCGTCGCGCAGCTTGAGATGGCCGGCGGTGACGACGACCTCGCCGGGCGCGAGCCCGTCGACGACCTCGACCATCGCCGCGCGCCGCGCGCCGGTCTTGACCTCGACCCGCTTCGCCTTGCCGTCCTCGATGCGATAGACGAATTGCACGTTGCCCGGCGCCGGCATCAGCGCCTCCTCGGGCACCACCGCGACCGCGGGGCGCTCCTCCAGGATCAGGCGCACGCGGGCGAACATGCCCGGGCGCAGGCGGCCGTCGGGATTGGGCAGGCGCGCGCGCATCACCACCGCGCGCCCTTGCGCATCGACCAGCGGATCGATCGCATCGACGGTGGCGGCAAAGCGCTCGCCGGGCAGCGCATCGCTCGTCACCTCCAGCGCCTGGCCGGGACGGATGCGCTGCAGGTACAGCTCGGGCAGGCGGAAATCGACCTTCAGGGTGGCGATGTCCTCCAGATTGACCAGCACCTCGCCTTCCTTGATGTAGTCGCCAACGCTAACGTTGCGTATCCCGACCACGCCGGCAAACGGCGCGACGATGCGCGTGCGCTGGAAGCGCGCCTCGGCCAGCGCGGTGGTGGCGCGCGCCACCTCGAGCTTCGAGGCAGCCTCGTCGCGCGCGCTCTGGCTGACGAACTTGCGCGCGAACAGATCCTCGGTGCGGCGGTGGTTCGATTCGGCCAGCGCATGCGCCGCCTTCGCCTGCTCGAGTTCGGCCTGCTGCACGGCGGCGTCGAACTCGACCAGCACCGCGCCTTTGGCCACCGGCATGCCTTCGCGGAAATGAATGCGGGCGATGCGCCCGGCCACTTCCGGACGCAGGATCACCGATTCGTTCGACACCAGCGAACCGACCGCGCTGACGTCGTCGGGCATGGCGCGCAGCTCGACCGCGCGCACCTCCACCGCGACCGCAGCCGCGGCCGCTGCGCCGCCATTCCGGGCCGACGCCGGCGCCGGCACGCTGCGATTCGCATACCAGGCATAAGCGCCGACGGCGATCAGACCAACAACACTGAGGACAAGCACGAAAGGGCGACGCAAGGACATGGGAGAGCAGCTCAGGACAGGCGCGGGAAAAAAGTGAGTGTGCCGAAGTTTGTTCCAGCCGGCACGTGGACCGGTCGACCCGCCGAACGCCGCGACCGTTCCCGCGCCCAGCGCCGCGGGCGCGCAATCGCCGGCGCGGTGGCCCGCGGCGATCTACTCGCGATGCACGACGTAGGCGCTGCCGGTGCCACTCTTCGAGCGGTACATGGCCTGATCGGCGAGGCGGATCAATTCTTCGGCATCGGCACCGTAGCGGGGGTGGAGCACGATGCCCACGCTGGTGCCAACCTCGGCGGTGACGCCATCGAGCTCGAAGGGCGCGGCCAGGCTGTCGATGAAACGCTGCGCGACCGCCTCGGCCTGCGCCGGATGATCGATGTCGGGCTGCACGCAGGCGAATTCGTCGCCGCTCAGGCGCGCCAGGGTGTCGGATTCGCGGATGCAGGCGCGCAGGCGGGCCGCCACCTGGGCGAGCAGGACATCGCCGACGGCATGGCCATGGGTGTCATTGACCGCCTTGAAGCGGTCCAGATCGAGGAAGAACACCGCCAGCGCGCGCCCCGAGCGCTGACTCTGCGCCATCGCCTGGCGCAGGCGGTCGACGAAGATGACGCGGTTGGGCAGGCCGGTGAGCGGGTCGTAGTTGGCCATTTCCAGCTCGGCCTTGACCCGCAGCAGATCCTCGATCATGCATTCGAGGCGGAACTCGCGCGCCTCGAGCTGCACCACCAGACGCGCGAAGGCCTCGGCGAAGGCCGCCAGCGTGGGCGTCTCGCGGCTGGAACCGGCGATGTCGAGCAACGGCGCGACGACGTTGTAGTCGCCGCGCAACGCGATGCGTTCGACGATGTCGAGCAGGCGCTCGAAAGCGGCGTCGTGCGACAGCACGGTCGATGACGTAGACACGGGACTCTCCGATGACGAAGTCCCAAGCCTAGCAGACTTGCATGCATGGAACGACTCACGGCGTCACCTTGCGCGGCCCCGCAGCACGCCGTTTCGTGCGCGCCACGAGCTCAGCGCGGCGTCACCGGCGGGCGCGCACCTCAGTCGTCGTCATCCTCGTCATCGTCGTCGGGCAACACCAGATCGACCCCGGCGCCGACCACCTTGGCGGTGGTCGATACCGCGGTCGCGGTGACGGTGACCGCGGCATCGGCCACCGCGATCACCGCGCACCCCGGCAGCAGCGCACAGGCGACGAGCGCCATCCACAGCGCGGCGCTGCGCACCGAGCCCGCAGGCTCAGGCGACAAGGGTCTGCGCCTCGCCATCCTGGCGCGCGTCGATGCGGCCGATGCGATACACGGTCTCGCCCGCGGCGGCGAGCTGCGCGCTCACCGCGTCGGCATCGGCGGCGGCGACCACCACGGCCATGCCGATGCCGCAGTTGAACACGCGGTACATCTCCTGCATGTCGACGTTGCCCGCCTGCTGCAGCCACTGGAACAGCGGCGGCAGCGTCCAGCTCGCGGCGTCGATGCGCGCGGTGAGCTCGTCGCGCAGGATGCGCGGCACGTTCTCGGTGATGCCGCCGCCGGTGATGTGGGCCATGCCCTTGACCACGCCCGGCATCGCCTGCATCAACGCGAGCAGCGGCTTCACATAGATGCGGGTGGGCGCCATCACCACGTCGCGCAGCGGGCGGCCGTCGAAATCGGCATCGAGATCGGGTTTCGCCACCTCGATGATCTTGCGGATCAGCGAGTAGCCGTTGGAGTGCGCGCCGCTGGAGGCGAGCCCGAGCACCACGTCGCCGGGCACGATCTTCGAGCCGTCGATGATGTCGGCCTTCTCCACCGCGCCGACCGCGAAACCGGCGAGATCGTATTCGCCGTCCGGATACATGCTCGGCATTTCGGCGGTCTCGCCGCCGATCAGCGCGCAGCCGGCCAGCTCGCAGCCCTGGGCGATACCCTTGACGACGTCGGCGGCGGTATCGACGTCGAGCTTGCCGCAGGCGAAGTAGTCGAGGAAGAACAGCGGCTCGGCGCCCTGCACCAGGATGTCGTTCACGCTCATGGCAACGAGGTCCTGGCCCACGGTGTCGTGCTTGTCGAGCTGGAAGGCGAGCTTGAGCTTGGTGCCGACGCCGTCGGTGCCGGACACCAGCACCGGCTCGCGGTACTTCTTCGACAGTTCGAACAGCGCGCCGAAACCGCCGATGCCGCCGAGCACTTCGGGGCGCATGGTGCGCTTGGCGAAGGGCTTGATGCGATCGACCAGCGCATCGCCGGCGTCGATATCGACACCGGCGTCACGGTAGGAAAGGGAAGGCTTGGATGCGGAAGCGGGGGCGGTCAAGATCGTACCTCTGGCTTGCAGGATGCGGTTTCGGCGCCGGCCGGCATGCAGCTAAACTTGAGGCTGCAACGCCAACTGGCTACATTTACGGGTTTCGCGGGGCCATCGCGCCCCGCGCCAAGTCCTCGATTTTACTTGAAATGACCCCACCTCGCGCCGACCACCTGCAAACCGCACTCTGGGCCGGCGTCGGACTCGCCCTGATCGGCCTGTTCTGGCTGCTGTCCCCGATCCTGACACCGTTCGCGGTGGCGGCGGTGTTCGCCTACATCTGCGACCCCGCGGTCAACTGGATGGTGGGCCGCCGCATTCCCCGTCCGGCCGCGGTGCTGCTCGTGATCACCACGGCCGGTTTGGTGCTGGTCGGCCTCACCCTGGTACTGGTGCCCATGCTGTACCGCGAGGCGGTGGCGCTGCTGCGGCGCCTGCCCGACCTGATGGAGTTGTTCAACCAGCAGGTCGCGCCGGTGCTCCAGGCCCGTCTCGACATCGAACTGCAGCTCGACGCCAGCCAGTTCCGGCAATGGATGAGCGCGCACTGGGACAGCGCCCAGGATCTGATCCCGATCGCCCTCGGCCACCTCAAGAGCGGCGGCGCCGCGCTCGTCGGCGTGCTCGCCAATCTGTTCCTGATTCCGGTGGTGATGTTCTACCTGCTGCAGGAGTGGCCACGCCTGCTCGCTGCACTGCAGCACGGCGTGCCGCGGCCGTGGCTGGCGCGCACGCTGCGCGTGCTCGGCGACGTCGACTCGGTGCTGTCGGAATTCCTGCGCGGCCAACTCTCGGTGATGGTGCTGCTGGCGATCTTCTACAGCGTCGGGTTGTGGCTGGCCGGGCTCAACTTCGCGCTGCCGGTGGGCGTGCTCACCGGGCTGCTGGTGTTCATTCCCTACGTCGGCTTCGGCGGCGGCCTGGTGCTGGCGATCATCGCCGCGCTGCTGCAGGGCGGCGGCTGGTCGCCGCTGATCGGCGTCGCCGTCGTTTATGGCCTGGGCCAGCTGATCGAGAGCTTCGTGCTCACGCCCTACCTGGTCGGCGAACGCATCGGCCTGCATCCGCTGGCGGTGATCTTCGCGCTGATGGCCTTCGGCCAACTGTTCGGCTTCGTCGGCGTGCTCGTTGCGCTGCCGGTCAGCGCCGCGCTGCTCGTCGGCCTGCGCGAAGTGCGCAGCGCCTGGTTCGCAAGCACGCTCTATCTCGGCAGCGAAGGCGCCCCATGCAAAGACGAATGAAACAGCTGGTTCTCGACATCCGCCGCGACGCCCCGCCGACGCTGGACAACTTCGTCGCCGGCGACGCCAATGCCGAACTCATCGCGACCCTCGCCCTGCACGCCGAAGCCGGCCGCGACGCGGGCATGCTGACCGCGCCCCACGTCTACCTGTGGGGCACCCAGGGCAGCGGCCGCAGCCACTTGCTGCGCGCCACGGTCGCGCTCGCGGCAGCCGGCGGGCGCACCACCTACTACCTGCAGGGCGCCGAGGTCGGCGACGCGCTGCCCGACAGCGCGGGCGCGCTGATCGCCATCGACGACGTCGACACCCTCGGCGCGCAGGCCCAGATCGCACTTTTCAACGCCTTCAACCGCTCGCGCGGCAACGGCCAGGCGCTGCTCCTCGCCGGCCCGGTCGCGGTGCTCGGCCTCGCGCTGCGCGAGGATCTGCGCACGCGCATCGGCCAGAGCCTGATCTTCGAGGTACAGCCGCTCGACGACGCCTCGCGCGCCGCCATTCTCGCCACCCTCGCCGAGCGCCGCGGCCTGCGCCTGGCCGACGAGGTCACCGATTTCCTGCTGCGCCACGGCCGTCGCGACCTGCCCAGCCTGCTCGCCGTGCTCGACGCCCTCGACGCGGCTTCGCTCGAACGCAAACGCCCGATCACCCTGCCCCTGCTGCGCGAGATGATGCAACAGGGCCTGGCGATCTGAGTCTCCCTCAACCCCTTTCGTTTTACGGAACCCCGTGGATCTCGTCCTCTTCGACCTCGACAACACCCTCCTCGCCGGCGACTCCGACTTCGCCTGGGCCCAGTTCCTGATCGCCAAGGGCGTCCTCGACCGCGAGGTGCAGGAAGCGAAGAACATCGCCTTCTACGAGGATTACAAGGCCGGCACGCTCGACATCGTCGCCTTCCTCGATTTCCAGCTCGCCCCCCTCGCCCGCCATCCGCGCGCCCAGCTCGACGCCTGGCACCGCGAGTTCGTAGACGACTCGATCCGCCCGATGATCACGCCGCAGGCCCGCGCCCTGGTGCAGGAACACCTCGACCGCGGCGCACTGGTCGCGGTGGTCACCGCCACCAACAGCTTCGTAACCGGCCCGATCGCGCGCGAATTCGGCATTCCCCACCTCATCGCCACCGTGCCCGGACGCCGCGCCGACGGCAGCTTCACCGGCAAGCCGG
>JAEWVQ010000072.1 GCA_023459095.1 Pseudomonadota bacterium
AAACTGGCGCAACACGGGAAACTTTTTTTACGTGTGGTCCGATGCGAGCGAGGGAGCGGCACCAGTGTGTCGGTTCTACGGCGCGCCGGGGGTAGGCCCGAACTCTCACTTCTACACCGTGAATCCCTTCGAGTGCGAGGCTGTTAAGCGTGATCGGGGTTGGACTTACGAAGGCATCGCGTTTTATGCCAAGCCGCCGGTTGCAGGGGCCTGCCCGGCAGGCACGGTGCCAGTTTATCGTGCGTACAACAATCGCTGGCGTGAGAACGACTCGAATCACCGTTTCACTACTGATCTTCATTTGTATCGGTCTATGACGAGCACTACCGGCGGCTGGGTCGCCGAGGGGGTTGCGATGTGCGCGGCAGGCTGAAGGATTAGCGATGAGAGCGCCGGGGGCTGGCTGATGCCAGTCCCCGGCGTTTTCATATGTGGTGTCGGAGCGGCCTTCCGTATAATCGGGACTCATGAAATACAACGACCTTCGCGACTTCGTCACCCAACTCGAAGCCCGTGGCGAGCTTCGGCGCATAGCGGTGCCGGTGGATACTCACCTCGAGATGACCGAGATTGCCGATCGCGTGCTGCGCGCGGGCGGGCCCGCGCTGCTGTTCGAGAAGCCGGTGACCCGGGGCGTGCCGCAGGCCGTACCGGTGCTCGCCAACCTATTCGGTACGCCACAGCGGGTGGCGATGGGGATGGGCGAGGATGTCGCCGATGGCGACTGGCGCACGCCGCTGCGCGAGGTCGGCAAGTTGCTCGCCTTCCTCAAGGAGCCGGAGCCGCCTCGGGGTCTTCGGGATGCTTGGGAGAAATGGCCGGTGTTGAAGCAGGTGCTCAACATGGCGCCGAAGGAAACCCGTTCAGCGCCCTGCCAGCAGGTAGTGTGGGAGGGCGATGAGGTTGATCTGGCGAAGCTGCCGATCCAGCACTGCTGGCCAGGCGATGCCGCGCCGCTGATCACCTGGGGGCTGGTGGTGACGCGGGGGCCGCACAAGAAGCGGCAGAACCTCGGCATCTATCGCCAGCAGGTGATCGGACGCAACCGCGTGATCATGCGCTGGCTGGCGCACCGCGGCGGCGCGCTCGATTTTCGCGAGCACCAGCAGGCGTATCCGGGCGAGCCGTTCCCGGTGGCGGTGGTGCTGGGTTGCGACCCGGCGACCATCCTCGGTGCGGTGCCGCCGGTGCCCGACACCATCTCCGAATACCAGTTTGCGGGCCTGCTGCGTGGCGCCCGTACCGAACTGGTGAAGTGCCTGGGTGCCGACCTGCAGGTGCCGGCCTCGGCCGAGATCGTGCTCGAGGGCGTGATCCATGCCGACGATGTGGCGCCGGAAGGTCCGTACGGCGATCACACCGGCTACTACAACGAGGTGGCTGAATTTCCGGTGTTCACGATCGAGCGCATCACGATGCGGCGCGACCCGCTCTACCACTCCACTTACACCGGCAAACCGCCCGACGAGCCGGCAATGCTCGGTCTGGCGCTGAACGAGGTGTTCGTGCCGCTGCTGCAGAAGCAGTTTCCGGAAATCGTCGATTTCTACCTGCCTCCGGAAGGGTGTTCCTACCGCCTGGCGGTGGTGAGCATGAGGAAGCAGTATCCGGGGCACGCCAAGCGGGTGATGTTCGGCATCTGGAGCTTCCTGCGCCAGTTCATGTACACCAAGTTCATCATCGTGGTCGATGACGACGTGGATATCCGCGACTGGAAGGAGGTGATCTGGGCGCTGACCACGCGCGTCGATGCACTCCGCGATACGACGATGGTCGAGGGCACGCCGATCGACTATCTCGATTTCGCCAGCCCGGTGGCCGGCCTTGGCTCCAAGATGGGGATCGACGCCACCAACAAATGGCCGGGGGAGACGAGCCGCGAGTGGGGTGAGCCCATCGTCATGGATGAGGCGGTGAAGCGCCGGGTCGATGCGCGCTGGGCGGAGTTGGGCCTGTAGCACGGCGCGGGTGCGGCCGGGAACGCCTGCAGCAGCGCAATGTCCGTGTGATACCTTAGGCCGCCGTGCTGACCGTTGCGTGGTCGCGGCTTCCCAGAGGAAAGTGCAATGATCGACCCTGTTTCCGCCCCGCTCGCCGCCGGCCAGCCATCCGAAAATCTCGTCACGCTGACGCACTTGATCTATGCGCTGCATGCATTCGCGGTGTTCACCGGGGTGGTCGGCTCGGCCACGATCATCGGCAGTTTCGTCGCCAGCCTGCCGTCGATTGCAGCGGTGATCCTGAATTACTGGAAGCAGGGGGCGGTGCGCGGAACCTGGCTGGAAAGCCACTTCCGCTGGCAGATCCGTACGTTCTGGTTCGCGGTGCTGTGGATCGCGCTTGCAGTGTTGCTCGCCCTCACGCTGATCGGCATTCCTTTTGCGCTGCTGCTGGTCGCCGTCGCCGGGCTGTGGGTGCTCTACCGCGTGGTGCGCGGCTGGTGGGTGCTGCTGCAGCGGCGCACGCTGCCGATGGACTGATCAGCTGCCACTGCCGGCCCACACCCATTCGAGCAGTGCGTCCTGCGCGGCTTGCGCCGCGCCGGCGTCGGCATGGTTGACCATCATCACCACCGCGTGGCGGCGGCCGTTGCGGTCGAGTACGTAGCCCGCGATCGCGCGCACGCCGTCGAGGGTGCCGGTCTTGATGTGGGCGCGGCCGCTCGCCGGACTGTTGGTCAGGCGCTTGCGCGCGGTGCCGTCGACGCCGGCTAGCGGTAGCGCAGCAATGAACTCCGGCATCCACGGCCGCCGCCAGGCAGCGATCAGCAACTGGCCGAGGCTGTCGGCGCGGATGCGTTCGACACGCGACAGGC
Source organism: Pseudomonadota bacterium (assembly GCA_023459095.1). Taxonomy (GTDB): domain Bacteria; phylum Pseudomonadota; class Gammaproteobacteria; order Burkholderiales; family Rhodocyclaceae; genus JAEWVQ01. Next base: position 2,816 of record JAEWVQ010000072.1, read on the forward strand.
CGGAGCCGTTCTCGATCACCAGGCCAGAAATGTCGATGCCGGCCATCGCCAGTTGGGTGGCGGCGACTCTTGCTCCGCCCGCCACCATGTCGGGCGCACCATAGGCGCCTGCCGGCGATGCGCTGCCCAGGGTGGCCAGTAACTGGCGGGCGATGACGTTGCTCGACCACTTGTTCATGTCGCGCACGACTTCGGCGAGTGGCGGCGAGTCGTCACTGAAGCGGGGCTGCGCGTCGGCGGGGGCGGCGCCGGAGCGCACCCGGCCGCCAAGTTTGCCACCGAGCTCTGCCCACAAGGCGGCGACCAGTGCAGCACCGTAGTCGGCTGCGGGGAGGGGGGCTGCGCTCCAGGTGCGCGGGCCGCAACTTGCCGGCAGACTGCCGTCCAGCACCAGGCGCCGACCGGGCTCCAGGTGCGCCTGCAGGTCGCGGTACCAGGTGCCGCAGGGAGCGTCACTGGTGCGTATGCGGTTGTCGATGACCAGTCCGGCCAGCGGCGGCTCAGCGGCGAGGACGACGGGAGCGTCGGCGAGCGTTGCCGGAAACAGGTTGAGGAGCAGGGTGTTGTAGTTCAGCAGCAGGCCGTGCGGCGGTGCGTTGTAGGGCCGCAGGCCGCGACCGTCGAAGGCGTCGGGGTCGTGCGGCGGCAGGTTCAGTACCGAACCGTCGAGGATGATGTCGCCGCCCACGGTGTCGACGCCGAGTGCGCGCAGTTTGCGCAGCATGCGCCACATGCGTTCGTAGCCGAGCACCGGATCGGCGCCGCCGATCACGAACAGATCGCCGTGCAGTGTGCCGTCGCGGATTTCGCCGCGAGTGGCGAGGCGCGTGCTCCACGTGTGTGCAGGGCCGAGTCGCTCAAGAGCGGCAAAGGCGGTGACCAGCTTCATCACCGAGGCCGGGTTCATCGCCAGGTCGGCATGGCGGGTGAGGGTAGGGGTGTCGGCGTCGACCGCCTGGACCCAGACCGCGACCGCGCTTTCCGGGATGCGGACGGC
>JAEWVQ010000073.1 GCA_023459095.1 Pseudomonadota bacterium
AGCATCAGCACCGCGGCGAGCGCGCCGGTGAGCGCGACCGCCCATCCCGGCCAGCGCTGCGCGCCGTCGGCCAGCGCCTGCCACACGAGTACGCCGGCCGCCCCCACCGCCGCCAGCGCCAGCCCCCAGGCCAACCCCGCGCCGCCGCCCTGCCCCTGGGGCCCGCCGCGCTCGTCGCCGCGATCATGGCCATATTCCCCGCCGCGCACCGTCTCCGCCCGCACACTCATGTCCGCCCTCCTCTCGGTCGCGGAGCGGCTCCACCGGCCCCTCCGTCGGTTCATGCTGCCAAATCTTATCGGCAAACATCGGCAAGACTTCAGTCCACTTCCATGCGGAGCCGCGCTGCGGGGCCCCACCCGGCGGAACACCGCGGCGCCGCGCCACTCTCAGCAACACCCCACGCCGAACCCGTCACCGGAGACCGCGCTCATGATTCCCCGCCGCACCGTCCTCACCACCCTCGGCGCCGGCCTGCTGCTGGGCAGCGGCGGCCTGCGCGCGCTCGCCGCACCGCCGCACTGCGGCCCCACCGGCCGTGCCACCGCCGGGCCGTTCTACGTCGGCAACACGCCGACGCGGATGGACATCAACTTTCTCGGCGCCCCCGGCCAGGTCATGGAAGTCGGCGGCTTCGTGCTCGGCGGCGCCGACCACGCCACCCCGCTCGCCGGCGTCGCAGTCGAGCTGTGGCACGCCGATGCCGACGGCCGCTACCACCCCGAAGACGACGGCGACATCGCGCGTTACCGCGCCGAGGAGATCAACCTGCGTGGCCAGGTGCGCACCGGCGCCGACGGCGGCTTCGCCTTCCGCAGCGTGGTCCCCGGCCACTACGGCAACCGCCGCCGCCACCTGCACTGGCGCGTGGTCGCCCCCGGCCACCGGCCGCTCGTCACCCAGACCTACTGGCGCGACGAAAAAGGCAGCCGCCACGAACGCACCGACCCGGTCGACCGCGCCCCCGAAGACTGCCGCTGGATCTCGTTCGCCGCAGCCGGCGACGGCGTGCGCGGCAACGTGGTGTTCGTGCTGAGTCCCGCATGAGGCGCGCCGACCTGCCGCCACCCGCGCTCGGCGCGGCCGATCTCGACGCGCTCGCCGCCGCGCGTCGCCGGCTGGAAACGCCGGGGCTGGCGATCCGGCTGAGCAACGCGGTCGGCAGCCCGCTCGAGAAAGGGCTGGAACGCCTGCCCGAGCGCTGGCGGCGCCGGCTCGACGGCGTGATCCACGACGCGCTGATGCGCGCCATCGCCACCGCCGCCGGCACCCTCGGCGATACCGCCGCGGGGCGGCGCGCGGCGCCGCGCCTGCACAAGGTGCTCGGCTCGGTGAGCGGCGGCGCCGGTGGCGCCTTCGGGCTGCCCGGGCTGGTGGTGGAAATTCCGCTCTCGACGGTGCTGATCATGCGCGCCATCCTCGACGTCGCGCGCGCCCACGGCGAGGACATCCACGATCCGGCGACCCGCCTCGCCGCGCTCGAGGTGTTCGCGCTGGGCGGACCGGGGAGCGCCGACGACGCCGCCGAATCGGGCTATTACGCGGTGCGCGCCGCGCTTGCCGGCGCAATCGGCGAAGCCGCGCGCCATGTCGCGCACCACGGCCTCGGCGAACAGGGCGCGCCAGCGCTCGTCCGCCTGCTCGCGATGATCGCCGCGCGCTACAAGATCCAGCTCACGCAGAAGGCCGCCGGCATGCTCGTGCCCGGCATCGGCGCGGCCGCCGGGGCGACCATCAACCTGCTGTTCATGAGCCACTTCCAGAGCGTCAGCGAAGGCCACTTCACCATCCGCCGGCTGGAGCGCGTCTACGGCACCGAGGCGGTGCGCGCGGCCTACCGCAGCCTGCGCGGCTGAGCCGGCGCGGAGGGCTGGAGTCAGGGTCGGCGTCAGGGCCGCGACATGCGCCCGGGCGCCACCAGGCGCAGGCCGGGCATCAACTCGGCCACCTTCTCGCCCTGTTCGAGCGCGCTATCGACGTTCATGCGCGCGATCTCGACGTGCTCCTGCGCCAGCGCCTGCGCGCGCGCGCCCTGAGCGCGGACGATCGCATCGACGATGGCGTGGTGCTGGCGGTGGGCGTAGCGCATCCAGCCCTGGCCCTCGCTGTCCTGCGCCGACTGCATCGGCAGGGTCGCGCTCGCCGCGGCGAAGGGCTGGCCGTTGAGCGTCTCCATGGTGCGGATCAGCGCGGCGTTGCCGCAACCACCGACGATCAACTCGTGGAAGCGGTTGTTCATTTCCTGGTAGCTGGCGTAGTCGTCCAGATCCATGGTCGGCTTGTTCACCGCGTCGTCGCCCTGCGCAAGGCAGTCGCGCAGTTCGCGCATCAGCTGGCGCGAGGCGCCGCGCTCGGCAAGCAGGCGCGCGGCCATGCCTTCGAGCACGCCCCGCACCTCGATCGCATCCGACACCTCCTGCGCGGTGAAACGCCGCATCTGGTAGCCGCCGCCGTTCAGCGGTTCGATCAGGCCTTCGTGCTGCAAGGTGGCGAGCGCCAGCCGCACCGGCGTGCGCGAGGCCTGCAGGCGCTCGGAGAGCGGAATCTCGGCGAGGCGCTCGCCCGGTTCGAACGCCCCCTTGAGGATGAGGTCGCGCAATTGCACGAGCACACGGGATTGCTGGGACTGCATGCATGAACTCCGGTATCGGTCCAGGCGAGGGCCTGTTTTTCGATTCTAGCAGCATTGTATGCAATGGCTCGCGCGCTACCGCCTCCGCTCATTGCCGCCGCCGGCCCCGCCCCCGCCGCCCGGCGACTCCCCACGATCGTGCATCACGCCCCGAAACAGGGCGAAGCGCCTCGCAAAACAGGCTGCCACGCCCCGGGCCGGCATGCTCGGCGACCACCTTCGGCGCCCCGGATGCGGGCGCTTAAAACTCTCAATGCCTTGTTTATTAGCAACTTTTAAATTCAAACAAGCCAACCTCGGCCACCTGGAGCAGTTCTTGCATACATAAAAATACAAACATCTACAGATCGTCAAACATCGAAATCATCTGGATACAACAAGAAGCGGACCAATCATCGGATACGCGGCGGCAAAACTTATCAAGTTATTGATGTTTTTTATATTTTTGAAAATACCCTTGAAAAATATCAACATGTCGCTCGAAAAAATGTCACGATTGCCCCACGCTTTTGTTGACCTGGATCAAGATTTGTCTATTCTTGCATACCGTTGTATGCAATGAACTGACCCACCCAGGAGAACGCTCATGATCAGTGCAGAACAGAACGACCTCATCACCCGCGTCGGCCCCGCCACCCCGGCCGGCAAGCTGCTGCGCCGCTACTGGCAGCCGATCGCGCTGGTCGAGGAGCTGGATGAAAAGCGCCCGGTGCGCGCGGTGCGCCTGATGGGACAGGACTTCGTCCTGTTCCGCGACGAGAAGGGCGAACTCGGTCTGCTCGACCGCGACTGTCCGCACCGCGGCGCCGACCTCGCCTACGGCCGCCTCGAAGATGGCGGCCTGCGCTGCCCGTTCCACGGCTGGCTGTTCGACACCAAGGGCGCCTGTCTGGAGACCCCCGCCGAGCCCGAAGGCAGCAAGCTGTGCACGCGCATCAAGCAGGCGGCCTACCCGGTGGTCGAGAAGGCCGGCATCATCTTCGCCTACATCGGCGAGGGCGAGCCGCCTGCCTTCCCCGAGTTCGACTGCTTCGTCGCCCCCGACAGCCACGTGTTCGCCTTCAAGGGCTTGTTTGAATGCAACTGGCTGCAGGCGCTCGAAGTCGGCATCGATCCCGCCCACGCCTCCTACCTGCACCGCTTCTTCCAGGACGAGGACACCGAGGCGAGCTACGGCAAGCAGTTCCGCGGCGCGTCGAACGACTCCGACATGCCGATCACCAAGGTGCTGCGCGAGTACGACCGCCCCGAGATCAACGTCGAACCCGCCGACTACGGCCTGCGCCTGACCTCGCTGCGCAAGCTGAGCGAGGAGAACACCCACGTGCGCGTCACCAACGTGGTGTTCCCGCAGGCCTTCGTGATTCCGATGAGCTCGGAGATGACCATCTCGCAATGGCACGTGCCGGTCGACGACTACAACTGCTACTGGTACGCGATCTTCACCAGCTTCACCGGCCCGGTGAACAAGCAGCAGATGCGCGAACAGCGCCTCGAACTTTACGAACTGCCCGACTACACCTCGCGCAAGAACAAGCGCAACAACTACGGCTACAACGTCGACGAGCAGCTCAACGAGACCTACACCGGCATGGGCAACGACATCAACGTCCACGACCAGTGGGCGATCGAGTCGCAGGGCCCGATCCAGGACCGCACCCGCGAGCACCTCGGCACCACCGACAAGGGCATCATCGCCTACCGCCGCATCCTGGTGAACGCGATCGAGGCCACCCAGGCCGGCGAGTCCGCGCCCATGCTGATCGATGCCGCGCAGGCCTCGCAGTTCAGCGGCCCGCCCTCGATCGACGGCGTCAGCCCGTCGGACAAGACCGCCACCTACTGCGTGGACGCCGACCGCAAACGCCGCGAGCAGTCGTCGTGGGCCGCGGCACGGCTCGCCAAGTAACGGGAACGGCCATGGCCAGTTTTGTAGATCGATTCGATCTGTGGACGCCGGCGCAGGCCGGCGCCGCCGACGAGGTGATCCGCCGTATCGATGCCGAAGGGCTCGAACTCGTGCGTTTCGCCTTTCCCGACCAGCACGGCGTGCTGCGCGGCAAGACCCTGGTGGCCGCGGCGGCCAAGGACGCGCTGCGCGCCGGCGTCAACATGACCACCACCCTGCTCGCCAAGGACACCTCGCACAAGACCGTGTTTCCGGTGTTCTCCACCGGCGGCGGCTTCGACTTCGCCGGCATGCAGGGTGGCGCCGACTTCACCATCGTCGCCGACCCGCAGACCTTCAAGGTGCTGCCCTGGGCGCGCAAGACCGGCTGGGTGCTGTGCGACGCCTACATGGCCGACGGCCGGCCCTCGCCGCTGTCGACGCGGCAGATCCTGCGCCGCGCGCTGAGCCAGCTCGACGCCCTCGGGCTGGAGTTTGTCGCCGGCCTGGAAGTGGAATTCCACGTCTTCCGCCTCGACGACCCCAAGCTCGCGCTCGCCGACTCCGGCCAGCCCGGCACCCCGCCCGCGGTGTCGCTGCTGTCGCACGGCCACCAATACCTCACCGAGCAACGCTACGACGGCGTCGACGCGGTGATGGAGCTGCTGCGCGAAACCCTGCAGGGGCTGGAGTTGCCGCTGCATTCGCTGGAGGTGGAGTTCGGCCCCAGCCAGTTCGAGGTCACCTTCGGCCCCACCACCGGGCTCGCCCCGGCCGACGCCATGGTGCTGCTGCGCAGTGCAGTAAAGCAGGTCTGCCACCGCCACGGCTACCACGCCACCTTCATGTGCCGGCCGAAGATCCCCAACGTGATGTCGAGCGGCTGGCACCTGCACCAGTCGCTGCGCGCAAAGAGCGACGGCCGCAACGTGTTCATGCCCGACAGCGCGGCTGAAGATCTGAGCGAAACCGGTCGCCATTACCTCGGCGGCCTGCTCGCCCACGCCTGCGCCTCGGCGGCGCTCGCGAGCCCGACGGTCAACGGCTACCGCCGCTACCGCCCGTTCTCGCTCGCCCCCGACCGCGCGCTGTGGGCGCGCGACAACCGTGGCGCGCTGCTGCGCGTGCTCGGCGGCGTCGGCCAGGCGGCGACGCGGATCGAGAACCGCATCGGCGAACCGACCGCGAATCCGTACCTGTACCTGGCCTCGCAGCTGTTCTCCGGGCTGGACGGTATCCAGCGCCGGCTCGACCCGGGGCCGTCGGCCGATTCGCCCTACGAGACCGCGGCCGCGCCGCTGCCGCGCACGCTCGGCGACGCGCTCGACGCGCTGCGCGCCGATGCCTATCTGTGCGAACAACTCGGCCAACGCTTCGTGGACTACCTGTGCCACATCAAGGAAGCCGAGCTCGCCCGTTTCAACCTCGAGGTCTCCGAATGGGAGCACCGCGAGTATTTCGAGATGTTCTGACCATGCCCACGATCAATTTCATCCTCAAGGACGGCAGCACCCGCGCGGTCGACGCCCCCGCCGGCCTCAGCGTCATGGAAGCGGCGATCCGCAACAACGTGCGCGGCATCGACGCCGAGTGCGGCGGCAGCTGTTCGTGCGCGACCTGCCACGTGTATGTCGACGACGCCTTCCTCGACCGCCTGCCGGCGCCCGACGACATGGAGCTCGAGCTGCTCGACGGCGTCGCCGCCGAACGCCGCCCGGGCAGCCGCCTGAGCTGCCAGATTCCGCTCAGCGCCGAGCTCGACGGCATCGTCGTGCAGGTTCCGGCACAGCAGGCCTGACCATGAAACCCGTCCTCGTCATCGTCGGCGCCTCGTACGCCGGCGTGCAGCTCGCCGCCAGCGCGCGCGATGCCGGTTTCGACGGCCGCATCGTCATGGTCGGCGACGAAACCCATCTGCCCTACCAGCGCCCGCCGCTGTCCAAGGGCCTGCTCACCGGCAAGACCACGGTGGAGGCGCTGACGCTGAAGGCGGAGGACTTCTATCGCGACAGCGGTATCGAGCTGCAGGTCGGACGGCGCGCACTGGCGATCGACACCGGCGCGCGCCGGCTCAGCCTCGACAACGGCGCCGCGCTCGCCTACGACTGGCTGGTGCTCGCCACCGGCGCGCGCTGCCGGCCGCTGCCGGTGCCCGGCGCCGCGCTCGGCGGCGTGTTCGAGGTGCGCTCGCTCGACGACGCGCTGCGTCTGGACGAGGCGGCGCGCGGCGCAACGCGGGCCTGCGTGATCGGGGGCGGCTTCATCGGTCTGGAAACCGCCTCGGCGCTCGCCAGCCGCGGGCTGCAAGTCACCGTGGTCGAAGCCCTGCCGCGTCTGCTGGCGCGCGCGGTGGCGCCGCAGATCGGCGATTTCGTCGCCGACCTGCACCGCAGCCGCGGCGTGCGCCTGATCTGCGGCGAGGCGGTGCGCGCGCTTCACGGCGACGCCGACGGCAACCGCGTCGCCGCGGTCGAACTCGCCAACGGCGAGCGCATCGACTGCGATCTGGTGGTGGTCGGCATTGGCGTGCTGCCCAACGTCGAGCTCGCCGAGCAGGCCGGCATCGTCTGCGCCAACGGCGTCGTCACCGACCGCCTGGGGCAGACCTCGGCGCCCAGCGTGCTCGCCGCCGGCGACTGCGCGGCGTTTCCCAACCCCTGGGCGCCCGACCCCGCGGCGCCGCTGCGTCTGGAGTCGATCCAGGCCGCCAACGATCTCGCCCGCGCCGCGGCCAGCCTGATCGCCGGCGCGCCCCGTCCCTACGACGCGGTGCCGTGGTTCTGGAGCGACCAGTTCGACGCCAAGCTGCAGATGACCGGGCTGATGGCAGCCGGTGACGACACCGTGGTGCGCGGCGACCCCGCGAGCGGCCGTTTCACCGTGTTCTGCCTGCGCGCCGGGCGCATCGCCGCGGTGCACACGGTGAGCAAGCCGGCCGATCACATGCTCGGCCGCAAGCTGGTGGCTGCGCAGGTCAGCGCAACTGCGGCGCAGCTTGCCGACCCCGGCTTCGACCTCAAGACCCTGCTGCCGGCGGCCTGAGCACGGATCACGCCCCCCACCCCAACAGTGACAAACCGATAATTACAAGCGGTACCGGCTTCACCCCCAACCCCGCCCGCAAGGGCGCTACCAACAGTGGAGATTCAACGATGATCAAGCAAAAACCCCTGCTCGCCGCGCTCGCCCTCGCCTGTAGCGGCCTCGCCGGGAGCGCCGTGGCCGCCGACGACACCCTGCGCATCGGGGTCATCGCCGCCTACTCCGGCCCCTACGCCGATTACGGCCGCCAGTTCGATGCCGGTATCCAGCTCTACCTGAAGGAGAACGGCGGCAAGATCGCGGGCAAGAAGGTCGAGATCATCAAGAAGGACACCGCCGGCCCGGCGCCCGACGCCGCCAAGCGTTTCGCCCAGGAGCTGATCGTGCGCGACAAGGTGAACTTCATCACCGGCCTCGACTTCAGCCCCAACGCCTACGCGCTGGCGCCGATCGTGACCCAGGCGAAGATCCCCACCGTGGTCATGAACGCCTCGTCGTCGGCGATCACCACCAGCTCGCCCTACATCGCGCGCGTGTCGTTCACCGTGCAGCAGGTGTCGGCGCCGATGGCGCAGTGGATGCTGAAGAACGGCATCAAGGAAACCTATGTCGTGGTCGCCGACTACGCTTCCGGCACCGACTCGCACACCGCCTTCGAGCAGGCCTTCGCCGCCGGCGGCGGCAAGGTCGTGGGCAGCGTGCGCACGCCGATGAACAACCCCGACTTCTCGGCCTACGTGCAGCGCATCAAGGACGCCAAGCCGCAGTCGGTGTTCTTCTTCTTCCCCTCCGGCGTGATGCCCCCGGCCTTCCTCAAGGCCTGGCAGGAGCGCGGCATGGAAGAGGCCGGCATCAAGCTGTTCGCCACCGGCGAGGCCACCGACGACAGCTACCTCGAAGCCACCGGCGATTCGGCCAAGGGCCTGATCACCAGCCACCACTACTCCTACGCGCACCCGTCGCCCAAGAACCAGAAGTTCGTCCAGGATTTCTACGCCACCTTCGGCAAGACCATGCGTCCGAGCTACTTCGCGATCAGCGCCTACGACGGCATGGCGGCGATCGACGGCGCGCTCAAGAAGACCGGCGGCGACGTCACCGGCGACAAGGTGATGGCCGCGCTCAAGGGCCTGCAGTTCGAGAGCCCGCGCGGTCCGATCGAGATCGACGCCGCCACCCGCGACATCGTGCAGACGGTTTACATCCGCCGCACCGAGCGCGTGAACGGCGAGCTGGTGAACGTCGAGTTCGACCAGTTCGACAAGGTCAAGGACCCCGCCAAGGAAGGCAAGTAAGTCCCCGCGGGCCCGTGGTCGCGGGCCCGCGCCGCCTCACCCCCAATCCCCAGGAATCCGTGGAGTCCCAATGGGCATAGTCATATTCGACGGCGTGGCCTACGGCATGCTGCTTTTCCTCATCGCGGTCGGGCTCTCCGTCACGATGGGGCTGATGAATTTCGTCAATCTCGCCCACGGCGCCTTCGCCATGATCGGCGGCTATGCCGCGGTGGTCGCGATGAACCACTTCGGCATCGGTTTCTTTCCGGCGCTGCTGATCGCCTTTGTCGCCGCTGCGGTGATCGGCGGCGTGCTCGAATTCGCGCTCTACCGCCGCCTGTACCGCGCCCATCCGCTCGACCAGGTGCTGCTGTCGATCGGCATCGTGTTCGTGTCGATCGCGGTGTTCACCTATTTCTTCGGCCCCACCATGCAGGCGTTCACGCTGCCGGAAAGCCTCGCCGGGCGGGTGTCGCTGTTCGGCACCGAAGTCGGCACCTACCGCCTGTTCCTGATCGTGTGCGGCGTTGCCGTGCTCGGCAGCCTGCTGCTGCTGCTCAACAAGACGCGCTTTGGCGCGATGGTGCGCGCCGCGGTGGACAACCAGCGCGTGGCGCGCGGCACCGGCATCCACGTGCAGCGCCTGTTCTTTCTCACCTTCGCCTTCGGCTGCGGGTTGGCCGGGCTGGGCGGCGCACTCAGCCTGGGGGTGCTCGGACTGGAGCCGACCTTTCCGTTCAAGTATCTGATCTTCTTCCTGATCGTGGTCTGCGTGGGCGGTGCCGGCACCATCACCGGCCCCTTCATCGCCGCGCTGCTGGTGGGCATCGTCGACGTCGCCGGCAAGTACTACCTGCCCGAACTCGGCGCCTTCCTGATCTACGTGTTCATGGTGATCACGCTGCTCGTCCGCCCCAACGGGCTGATTCCTCGCAAAGGGCTCTGACATGATGACCTTCACCCTGTCTCCGAAACGCCTGCCCTGGGTCGAGGCGGCGTTCTGGCTGGCGCTCGCCAGCAGCTTTTTCCTGATGCCCGATCACCTCACCCTGCTCAGCCAGATCCTCATCTTCGGGCTGTTCGCGGTGTCGCTGGACATGGCGCTGGGCTACGCCGGCATTCTCACCGTGGGCCACGCCGCGTTCTTCGGCTGCGGCGCCTACGCCGCCGGCCTGCTCGCCCGCCACGGCTGGAGCGAGCCGTTCTCCGGCCTGCTGCTCGCGCTCGTGGTGTGCGCCGCGCTCGGCTACGCGCTCAGCTACCTGGTGGTGCGCGGCACCGATCTCGCCCGGCTGATGATCACCATCGGCGTCTGCGTGCTGCTCGGCGAGCTCGCCAACCGGCTCTCCGGCATCACCGGCGGCTCCGACGGCCTCCAGGGCATCGTCATCGATCCGGTGTTCGGCGTGTTCGAGTTCGACCTCTGGGGCCGCACCGCCTTCCTCTACGCCTTCGGCGTGGTGCTGGCGATGTTCCTGGTCGCGCGCCTGATCGTGCGCTCGCCCTTCGGCCTCACCCTGCGCGGCATCCACGACAGCAGGAAGCGCATGCAGGCGATCGGCTCGCCGGTGGAATCGCGCCTGCGCATGGCCTACTGCTTTTCCGCCGCACTCGCCGGCGTCGCCGGCGCGCTGCTCGCGCAGACCTCGCAGTTCGTCGGCATCGAGTCGCTGAGCTTCAACCGCTCCGCCGAGATCCTCATCATCCTCGTGCTCGGCGGCACCGGCCGGCTCTACGGCGGCATCATCGGCGCCATCGTCTACATGATGGTGCACGACTGGTTCGCCGACCTGAACCCGCAGTACTGGATGTTCTGGCTCGGCATCTTCCTCATCGCCGTGGTCATGCTCGGCCGCGGCGGCATCATGGGCGCGCTCGCCCGTGTCTTCAAGGTCAGGGGGGCGTGATGGCGGCTTCCACTCTCAGCACCCAGGGGCTGGGCATCCAGTTCGGCGCGTTCCGCGCGGTCAACGACGTCAACCTGAACATCGAGCCGGGCGCGCGCCAGGCGCTGATTGGCCCCAACGGCGCCGGCAAGACCACGCTGATCAACCTCCTCACCGGGGTCTACCGCCCGACCGCAGGGCGCATCGTGCTCGGCGGCGAGGACATCACCGCGCTGTCGTGCGACCAGCGCGCACGCATCGGCCTGGTGCGCACCTTCCAGATCAACACCCTGTTCCCCAGCCTCACCCCGCTGCTCTCGGTGGTGCTGGCGATCAGCGAACGCGACGGCCTCGGCGCCACCTGGTGGCGGCCGCTGACGCGCTGCACCGCGGCCTTCGACGAAGCCCACGCCCTGCTCGCCCGCCTGCGCCTCGACAGCCTGGCGGAAACGCCGGTGTCCGAACTCGCCTACGGCAAGCAGCGCCTGCTCGAGATCGCGCTGGCAATGGCCGCCAAACCGCGCATCCTGCTCCTCGACGAACCGGCCGCGGGCGTGCCCGAGGGCGAGAGCGGCGAGCTGTTCGAAGTCGTGGCCGAACTGCCCGAAGACATCAGCGTGCTGTTCATCGAGCACGACATGGACCTCGTGTTCCGCTTCTCCAACCGCATCTCGGTGCTGGTCGCCGGCGAAATCCTTACCGAAGGCACGCCGGCGGAGATTTCCAACGATCCACGGGTGCGCGAGGTCTATCTCGGCACCGGCACCCACGCAGGAGAAGCCCATGTCTGAACTGCTCGCCTTCGACCAGGTCACCGCCGGCTACGGCGACGCCGTGGTGCTCGACCGCATGAGCTTCAGCCTCGAGGCAGGCAAGAGCCTCGCCATCCTCGGCCGCAACGGCGTCGGCAAGACCACCCTGCTCGAAACCCTGATGGGCAACACCCGGGTGAGCGGCGGCAGCATCCGCTGGCAGGGGCGCGACATCACCCGCGAGCCCTCGCACCGGCGCGTGCGCGCCGGCCTCGGCTGGGTGCCGCAGGAGCGCGAGGTGTTCCCCTCGCTGACCGTGGAGGAGAACCTCACCGTGGTGTCCACCCCCGGTCCGTGGAACCTCAAGCGCGTCTATGAGCTCTTTCCGCGCCTGCAGGAGCGCCGCAGCAACTACGGCAACCAGCTCTCCGGCGGCGAACAGCAGATGCTCGCGATCGGCCGCGCGCTGATGACCAACCCCAAGCTGCTGCTGCTCGACGAGCCCATGGAAGGACTCGCCCCGATCATCGTCGAAGAACTCGCGCTGGTGATCAAGCTGCTGTGCGAGAGCGAAGGCCTGGCTTCGGTGGTGGTCGAGCAACACCCCGTGCTCACCCTGGCGATGACCCACCACGCCATCGTCCTCGAACGCGGCACCGTGGTGCACGCCGGCCCGAGCGCCGCACTCGCCGCCGACGCCGAACTGCTCGACAGCCTGCTCGGCATCGGCCAGGCCCGCCCGGCACGGACGCGCGAACACCCGCAACACACGCACGCGCACGCGGAGGCAGCCCTGGCATGAAACCGATCGCCATCATCCAGCACACCGAAGTCGGCGCCCCCGGCGCCGTGCTGCCGGTACTCGACCGCCTCGGCCTGCCCTGGGAGATCATCGCGGTGGTCGACGGCGCGCCCATTCCGGCCTCCGCCGAGGCCTACGCCGGCCTTGTGCTGATGGGCGGCTACATGGGCGTCAACGACCGCCTGCCGTGGATGGCGGACGAGATCCGCCTGATCCGCGACGCCGACGCGCGCGGCCTGCCGGTGGCCGGCCACTGTCTCGGCAGCCAGTTGCTTGCCCACGCCTTCGGCGCCGAGATCACCCGCAACCACACCGTGGAAATCGGCTGGCAGCCGATCCGCGTGGACGCGCACGCCGCCGCCGAAGACTGGTTCGGCCACCCCGGCGGCAGCGAACACGCGGTGTTCCAGTGGCACGGCGACACCTTCGCCATCCCCGAGGGCGCGGTGCGCATCGCCACCAGCGCGCATTGCGCCAACCAGGCCTACGTCATCGGCGGCCGCCACCTCGGCATGCAGTTCCACCTCGAGATGACGCCGGCGCTGATCGAGCTCTCCCTGGAACGCAACGGCCACCAGCTAGAACGCCAGCTCGCCGCCGGCAACCCCGCGGTGAGCACCCTGGAGGACACCGCCGCCGACACCCCGGCGCGCACCGCCGCCATGCACGACCTGATGACCCGCCTCTACCAGCGCTGGAGCCGGGGGCTGAGGGGCTGAGGGGCTGAGCACCCGGGGGTGCGCGACACGGCGCCCCCACCGCGATCACCGCGACACGCGCTCCCCTGCGCCGCATTCGTCACCTCGTGGCATCCATGCGCCACCGCACCTTGCACACCCGGCCTGGCCAACCGGAGGCGGTGGCGCGTCTCCAGGACTTGCCTCAAGCCTCGCGGCTGAATCCTGCCTCGCGCTGGCTGCGCACGGCCAGCACGAACACCGTGTCGATCTCAGCCACGTAACGGTACAGGGCAACATAACCGTGCGTGCCACGCCCGATCAGCAGTTCGCGCCGACCACCCGCAGCAGGCCGGCCGATGCATGGATTGCGTGCCAGCACATCGATGGCACTGATGATTTCCCGTATGCGCTCCCCAAGCTGCGCTGCCTGATATTGCTCAAGGTGATCGAGGATGCGCTCGAAATCCTCAGCCACCTCGGATGCCAGTTCGATACGGGTCGTGCTCATTCCGCCAGCTTTCGACCAGCGGGTCGCGGCCCGCCCTTGCCGGCACCACGATCCTCGAGCCAGACGCGCATGTCGCGCCAGGAAACGGTCTGCCCGGATTCGACGATGCGGGCATAGCGCTGCTCGGCCACAGCATCGAACTCTGCGCGCAATTCCGCCTGTTCAGTCTTCTCGGCGATTGCCGCCAGCATGAAATTGTGGGGCGTCGAACCGGTCCGCCGTGCCGCTTCGGCCACGCGGGCTTTGAGTTCATCGGGCAAACGGATGGTGGTGGTGCTCATGGTGAGGCCTCATGGGAATCTGCCGTCAACGCAATGTAGCACACAAGTAGCACAAATTTTGGAGCAGGCACAGGCCAACGCATTTCACCGCCTCCGCAGCCTTGGGGGATTGTTCCGGGCTATTCCAGTTCCAGGTAATGCGGCGAGCCGGCCTCGGCGCCCGGCACGCAGGCATGGACCTCGCGCCCCAGCGGGCTGAAGGAGAAGGTGATTTCGATGCCGTAGCCGCACAGCGCGTCGGCATGGGCGGCGGCCATCTTTTCGGCCCAGGCGTTGTAGGCGGCGAGTTGCTCCTCGCTCAGCTTGAAGGCGTCATTGGTCAGCATGAGATCGCGGATTCCTGATGGTTGAGAATGCGGCGGGTTCAGCGCGCAGGCGCGCTCGACACGTACCGGAGCGCACCGTCCGACAGCGACGACTCGCCGCCCCAACGATAGGCGACGAGTTTGCCCTGTTTGGCGACGCTGAAATCGAGGCAGGCGGTTTTCGCGGATTGCACCGTGGGCTCGCCCTGCATCCAGTAATGGCCGAAGAACACCGGCGCTTCTTCCGGGTAGCGGTAGCGCGCCGCGGGCGGAATTTCGAACGCGGGCAGGCGGCTGCGGATGTCGTCGCCGATCAGCGCCGCTTCCGGGTAGCGCACCGCGGTTTCGTCCCACCAGCGCACGCGCACTTCATGGCGCAGGTGGCCGTCCTTGTCGTGAAAGCTGTGG
>JAEWVQ010000074.1 GCA_023459095.1 Pseudomonadota bacterium
CGCAGCACGCCGGCGTGGTTGCCGGAGGCGCCCTGGCCGGGACGGTCAGCGGCGTCGATCACGTGCACCGTCCAGCCTCGTGCGGCCAGACGCTCCGCCGCCGAGGTGCCGGCGACACCGGCGCCGATCACCAGGGCGCTGCGCTGCGCCGCCGGCGGCATCGCCGATGTGTCGGCGTGCCGACCCGGGTGGTGGCCGCGCAGCATCTCGCGCTTGCCACCGAAACCGGCGGCCTTCTCCAGCTCGAAGCCGGCATGGCGCAGGTGTTCGCGCACGCTGCCCGAGACCGACCAGGTGGCGAGCGTGGCACCCGGGGCGGCCAGGGCGGCAAGTTGGTGGCACAGGCGGGGCGACCACAGCGCGGGGTTCTTCGCCGGCGAGAATCCGTCGAGGTAGAAGGCGTCGGCGCGGGCGTCGAGCTGTCCGAGGCCGACCGTGGCGTCGCCGAAATACAGCGTCAGCTGCACGCGACCATCGTCGAGGTGCAGGCGATGCACGCCCGGCACCAGCGGCGGCCAGACGGCCTGCAGCTGCGCTGCGAGCTCGGCGAAGGCGGGCCAGCGCGCGTGGAGCTGCGCGAGCGCGGCGCGCTCGAAGGGATGGAGCTCGCAGGACACGAAATGCAGCTGCGCGCTGCGCTGCGGATCGTCGCGCCACGCCGCCCAAGTGGCGAGAAAGTTCAGCCCCAGGCCGAAACCGGTCTCGACCACGACGAAGCGCTCGTGCCCGCGCCAGCGCCCGGGCAGACCGTTGCCGGCAAGAAAGACGTGGTGCGCCTGGCCGAGTCCGCCGTCGCTGCTGTGATAGACGTCGCCGTATTGCTCGGAATACGGCACGCCGTCTGCGGTGAACGCGAGGCGGGCGGGAACGAGCGGAGAGGGGCCGGACATGGGCGTGGGCTGGGGCAGATGGACGCGGAGCGCCTTGCGGCGCTCCGGAGTGGTTCGGGAAGCGGGGCCGGTCAGCCGGTCATCACTCCATGCGCATCTGCGGGAACAGAATCACGTCGCGGATCGACGGCGAGTCGGTGAGCAGCATGACCAGGCGGTCGATACCGATGCCGCAGCCGCCGGTGGGCGGCAGGCCGAATTCGAGCGCGCGGATGTAGTCGGCGTCGAAGTACATCGCTTCCTCGTCGCCGGCTTCCTTGGCCTTGGCCTGCGCCATGAAGCGCGCGGCCTGGTCTTCGGGGTCGTTGAGCTCGGAGAAACCGTTGGCGATCTCGCGGCCGACGATGAAGAGTTCGAAGCGCTCGGTGATGTCCGGGTTGGCATCGGAGGCGCGGGCGAGCGGCGACACTTCCACCGGGTAGTCGATGATGAAGGTCGGCTCCCACAGCTCGGCTTCGGCGCAGGCTTCGAAGAGCTGCAGCTGCAGGCTGCCCAGGCCGCCCGGCTTCACCTTTTCGCCGAAGTCGTGGATCTTCTGCTTGAGCCACTCGGCGTCGGCCAGCTGCGCCTCGGTGAAGCCCGGGTGGTATTTACGGATCGCCTCGACGATGGTCAGGCGGTGGAAGGGCTTGGACAGGTCGAGCTCGCGGCCCTGATAGATGAAGCTCTCGGCGCCGAGCGCCTCGCGCGCGGCATGGCGGATCAGGCCTTCGGTGAAGTCCATCAGCGTGCGGTAGTTCGCGTACGCCTCGTAGAACTCCATCATGGTGAATTCGGGGTTGTGGCGTGGCGACAGGCCTTCGTTGCGGAAGTTGCGATTGACCTCGAACACCTTCTCGAAACCGCCGACCACCAGGCGCTTGAGGTAGAGCTCCGGCGCGATGCGCAGGAACAGCTCCATGTCGAGCGCGTTGTGATGGGTGACGAAGGGCTTGGCCGCGGCGCCGCCGGGAATGGGGTGCATCATTGGCGTCTCGACTTCGAGAAAGCCGTGGCCGGTCATGTAGTTGCGGATCGACTGCACCATGCGGCTGCGCGCGACGAAGGTAAAGCGCGTCTGCTCGTTCATGATCATGTCGAGGTAGCGCTGGCGGTACTTCTG
Source organism: Pseudomonadota bacterium (assembly GCA_023459095.1). Lineage (GTDB taxonomy): Bacteria > Pseudomonadota > Gammaproteobacteria > Burkholderiales > Rhodocyclaceae > JAEWVQ01. Next base: position 1,993 of record JAEWVQ010000074.1, read on the forward strand.
CTCGACGTCGGTGAGACCGTGGAACTTGTCGGGCAGCGGGCGCAGGCTCTTGGTGAGGAGGCGGATCTCGCTCGCCTTCACGGTGAGTTCGCCGGTCTTGGTCTTGAACAGGGTGCCGACGCAGCCGACGATGTCACCGATGTCCCAGTGCTTGAAGTCGGCGTACACATCCTCGCCGACGCCGTCGCGCTGCACGTAGAGCTGGATGCGGCCGGAAAGGTCCTGGATGGTGATGAAGCTGGCCTTGCCCATCACGCGCTTGAGCATGATGCGCCCCGCGACCCGGACTTCCACCGGCGTCGCCTCGAGGACCTCGGGCTCCTTCTCGCCGTACAGCTCGTCGAGCTTGCCGGCGGTGTTCTCACGCGAGAAATCGTTGGGAAAGGCGCGCCCGGTCTGACGCCATTGCGCGAGTTTCTCGCGGCGCTCGGCGATGAGGTGGTTTTCGTCCTGGGGAGTGGGGGTGGCGTTCTGGTCAGACATGGTCGGTGGGCGCATTGATCAAGTTTGCAATTGTCGCAGGCGCGTCAGCTGCGAGCAAATCCGCATGGCGGCGCAAGCGGTCTTACTTCACCGCGGCGAGGATGCGGTCGCGGTTATAGCCGTGGAGGATGGTGCCGTAGGCATCGAGCACCGGGACGCCGCGGCCGCCGAGCGCGGCATGGTGGCGGCGGGCTTCGTCGGACTGCTCGATGTCGCGGTCGATGTAGGGAATGCCCTCGGCGGTGAGCAACTCGCGGGTGGCCTCGCAGTACCCGCACCACGAGGTCGAATACAACACCACCTCGCCGCGCGCGGCGGTGGCCGCAGGCGCACCGACAACCAGGCGTTCGAGCTTGCCCCAGTTCTGATAGAGGGCGAACGCACACACGAGGATGAGGAGTTTTTTCACCGGAAGGTCTTTGCGGGGCGGGCGCGCGCAAGGTGCAGAGGCGGCGATTCTATGCCGATGGAGGCTTCGGTCAAGCGCGTCCGGCCCGCTTGGCGGACGCGCTGGGAAAGCAGACCCGGACCCGGGGTCAGACGCCGAGCCAGGCGGGGAGCTTGCGCAGGCGGCCTTCCTCGCTGTCGGTGAATCCGGCGATGCCGAGCTGCTTCAGGAAGTCGCGCCCGGCATCGTCCTTGCCGAGCGCAAGGAGGGCTTCGCGGGCGGCGCTCACTTCGGCGGCGGTGAGGTCGCGCGAGGCGATCACCGGCATGTAGGGTTGGCTCACCGACTGGTGCAGCACGCGCTGGCCCTTGCCCTGCCACTGGCGGATCGCGCCGGAGTAGGACGCCATGCCGCCGACGTCGGCGATCTTGTTCTCGAGCGCGAACGGGATCGCGCCCTGCTCGCGGACGTAGAACACGTTCTCCTTCTCCAGATCGATGCCGCGGTCGCGCAGTTCGGCGCGGCAGAAGCGCGTCATGTAGGCGACCTGCTCGGGCATCACGAAGGTCTTGCCGCGCAGATCGGCGACCGTCTTCAGCGGCGAATCGGCGGCCACCGCGAGCATGCACTGGCCCTCGGGGGCGGCGGTGGCGACGAACTGGTAGCGGTAGTCGCGCAGGCCGCGCGCCGGGTAGTCGGAGGGACGGGCGACGACGAAGTGGAAGCGGTTCTCCTTCATGCCCTGTTCGAGCTCGGCGAATTCGCGCACGAATACCACCTCGACGTCCGCACCGAGCTGCTTGCCGAGACGTTCGGCCATCGGCGCGTACTTGCGCTTCGCGGTGGCGGCGTCGATGCCGCCCGAGGTGCCTTCGCTGACCGCGAGGCTGAGGGTGCGACGCGGCTCGGCTGCCGACGGTGCGGCGATTGCAGCGCCGGTGGTGAGAAGGAGAAGGGCAAGGCCGGTAAGCTTAGGATTCATGGGGGCTCCTGTTGGGAATATTGATTTATTGTTAGATGCGAATGTGATGATCCTATGATTCAAGGGTGAATCTCAAGTGAGGATCGACAAGCGGCCGGCGGTGCGGGAGGGGGCGAGGGCGGTTGGCCGCGCCGGCTGTGCGCGTGGATGGCGGCCTTGAGGATGCTCCCTTGTCGCCGAAGCGGCGACGGGGCCTTCAGTCGTCGATCACTCTTCCGCTGGGTGCGGAATCACCAGAACAGGCTTTCCTGCTCACCTTTCTCGCCGCTTGCGCGGATTTCGTCAGCCAATGCGGCCAGGGGAGCAGGCAGAAGTTGTTGACTCAGCTGTGCGAGCAGGGCGAGGTCGCGTTCGGAGAGCGGGCGGCGGTGGGTGAGGCCGCGCAGGTCGGTTGCGTCCATGCGCCAGGCATCCCACGGCTGTCCGGCGTCTTGCCAGATGCGGGCAGCCTGGAGGGCAATGGCGATGCCGTCCGGATCGGGGTCGCAGGCGATGGCTGCCGGTGCCGGTGCCAGTCGGAGCAGGTGAGCGACGGCTTCACGCCACCAGCCGGGCGGGTAGCCGGGCAGCCAGAGGACGGCGTCGAACGGTTCGCGCGCCGAGGCGGCTTTTTCGAAAGCGCTCCGGTTCTCGACCACGCGCCAGCATCGGGGGGGCGAATGGACGTGGACAATGCCGCGTATGGCCTGTGGTGGAAGGCCGACGAAACCGGGCAGGGCGGCCAGGTCGAGTATGGCGTGCCCGCCGTGGAGCTGGCAGGGCGCGGCGATCAACAGCAAGGGCGCGTGTGCGCTGATGCCGAAGGCGGCGAGATCGACGTTGTCGGCCAGCCAGCGCCATTCGGCGTCGGTGATTTTCTTGGTGTCGCGGCGGGCGAAGTAAGCGAAATCACGCCGTGTGGCGCCGCCGCCGTGGCGGGCTTGTCGTGACCATTCGGCGAGGGCTTCGAGCAATTCCAGGCGGGCGAGCGCGCTTGCCGGGCGCAGGGCGTCGAGCGTTGCGCGGGCGGCGTCGAGATCGGGGTGCGCGAATGAGCTCAGTGCGCGTTGCGCCCAGTCCTGCCGGGTGGCGTCCGGCTCGGGCAGGCTGAGGGTCCGGCGCAGCGCTGCAGGATCGATGAAGCGCAGGCTGTAGGGTCGCCAGCCGTCGCGCGGGTCGCGGCGCTCCTCCACCTCGGCGAGGCCGGAGGCCAGCAGTTGTCCGAACAGTGCGAGCGCCGCGTTTGCGCGGCCAGCGCCGGCCTGCTTCAACAGGCTTTCATGGCGCAAGGGGCTGTCGGAGGAGGCTCGGCGCACCCACAGTGCGAGCAGTTCGCGCCACGAGACTGGCCAGGTGTCGAGGGCGGGCGATGGCCGGTCGAAGGCACGGCGCAGGCGCTTGCCGCGCAGGGTGGCGCGGCCCGGATCGTCGAGCGGGGCGGTGCGGATGCCGTCGGCGTCGGGCGGGAGCCAATCGGTTTCGACGGGGGAGGGCATCCGTGCCTCGGGACTTGGGGGCGATGAACGCGTTTACACGGCGCGCTGCAGCACCCCGATCGGCGGCGCCCAGTCGCTGCCCGGCTGCTTCTTGCGCGTCACCAGGGTGAGTTGTGCCGGCGCGAAGACGTTGGCGTTGTGGGTCACCGGCGTCGTGATGAGGTATTGCGCGCGGGTGGCGCGCAGAAATGTACCGACGCGGTCGATGTTGGCGACGTCGAGGTGGGCGAAGGGCTCGTCGATGAACACGAAGCCGCCGGGGCGGGCGTCGTCCATGAGCAGCGCGATCAGCAGAATGAGCGATTTCATCACCTGCTGGCCGCCGGAGGCTTCGCCGTCGTTGAGACCGACTGCGCCCTTGCGGTCGAAGTCGAAGCGCACCTCGAGGCCGGCCTGGGCGAGCGAGAGATCGTCGTTCTCCAGGTGGGGCATCTGGCAATCGACGCTGACATTGGCGAGGTCGCCCAGCGCCTTGAGGTTCTTGCCGTACTGGCGCACGGTGGCGCGCAGTTTGGCGATGTAGGCGGCACGGGCGTTGTCGGTGTGGTTGCGGGCGGTGGTGCAGTAGCCCTGGCGTTCGAGGTAGTCGCGTTCGCGCACGGCGACCTCGGCGGTCAGGCGGTCGCGGACCACGAGCACCGTCGGGTCGGTGATCCAGTCGCCTTCGTCGAGGTGGCGGCGCAGGCGTTCCGCTTGCAGGCGGGCGCCGCGGGCGTCGCCGTATTTTTCGGCAAGCAGCGCGAGTTCGGCGGCGTCGAGCCAGTGCGCGGGCATGCCGCGCCGGCGGCGGCGCAGTTTGGCCAGGCGCTGGGCCTGAGCGTGGCGCCGCGGGCCGTGCTCGCGGGCGATGTCGGCCAGGCGCAGCTCGATCGCCTTGAGTTCGCGCTGACGGCGGTCGACCTCGATGTGGATGCCGTTGATCTTGTCGCCGAGTTTGTCGAGCGTGCCGCGCATGTCGGCGCGCTCGCCGATGGCGGCGGTGAGCGCCTTGCGCGCCGCGGGCAGATCGGCCTCCGCGGCGGCGTAGCGTTCGGCGTTGGCGGCGAGCAGCTGCGCCGACTGCAGACCGAGCATGCGCTGGCGGATCGTGGCGACGCGCGCGGTGGCGGCCTCCAGCTTCGGGCGCAGCGCCTGGAGCTGCTTGTCGAGGGTGAGGATCTCGTCCTGCAGCGCGGCGATGCGCGCCTGGCGGGCGAGTTCGCCGAAGTGGAATTCCTGCGGCCGGCCGAGATGGCGGGCGCCGCGGCGTTCGCGGTGGTAGCCGTCGCGGGTGATCCACTCCTGCTCGCGCGGCAGGTCGCGCGCGGCCTCGGCGGCGTCGACGCGGCGGATGCGGTTGAGCAGGTCGGTCAGCCAGCGCGGCACCGGGGCGTTGAACTCGACCACCTCGGCCAGGCTCAGCGGTCGCGGCGGCGGTGCCGGCTCGCGTTCGGGCACGATGAAGTGGCGGAAGCGCTCGCGCTCGCCCAACGCCCAGGCGGCGTGGCGGTCGGCCTCGCGCTCGAGCAAGATGAGGTGGCGGTAGGGGCGCAGGACGGCTTCGAGCGCGGCCTGCCAGGCCGGATCGGTGACTTCGACGATTTCGGCGAGGCTCTGGTGAGCGATGCCTTCGGTGGTGAGCTTGACGCGGAAGCGCGCGACTTCGGCGTCGCCCGGCGGGCCGCTGCGGTTGCGTTCGTTGCGCAGGGTCTCGCTGCGCTCCTCGAAGGCGGCGACGAGTTCGCGCTCGCGGCTGCGCAGGCGGGCGCGCTCGGTGTCGGCGTCCTCGTGTTCCTTCTCCAGTGCGAGCGCGTCGGCGCCGTGTTCGGCGGCGAGCTGGGTGCGCAGGGCGTCGCGTTCGGCGAGCAGCTTTTCGAGGTCGCGCACGCGGTCGTGGGCGGCGAGGTGGCGCTGTTCGGTGGCGGTGTCGCCATCCTTCAGGCGCTTGCGTTCGGCGTTGGCGGCGTCCTGCTCGGCGCGCACGGTGTCGAGCCGGGCACGGGCCTCGCGCTGTTCGGCGAGCTTGTCGATGCGCTCGCGGCTGACGCGGCGCAGGGCATCGCGCTCGTCGGCGGTCTCGCGCACGAGTTCCGCGGTGTCCAGCCGGGGCACGATCTCGGCTTCGAGCGCCTGCACTTCGTCGGCGAGCTGCCGCCATTCGAGGTAGCGATTGGCTTCGGCCTTCTTCTCTTCGGCCTGGGTCTTGAGGCGGTCAAGATCGACGCCGAGCTCGGTCAGCTCGCGCTCGGCGCTCTTCTGTTCCTCGCGCGCGGCCTGGTAGTTGTCGAGCACTTCCTTGTCGCCGAAGACGTCGAACACCAGCTCCAGCAGGGCTTTCGGCGAATACTCGCAGAGCTTGTCGGTGTCGCCCTGTTCGAGCGCCAACACCTTGGTGATCGCCGGGGTCAGGCCGCCCCAGGCGAGGCGGTGCTGGTAGTCGCGCAGGCCGATCCAGTCGTTGGTGTCTTCCAGGCGCTCAATGGGCTGGTTGCCGTCGACGATGGTGTAGTCGCGGATCCAGTCGCCGCCCGCCTTGCGGATGCGGCAGGCCAGCGTCACTTCGTCCGACAGGCAGGGGAAGAACGGCCGTTTGCCGGTGCTGCCCGGCAGGTTGGCGACGATCGCGCGGATCCACGCGAAGCTGCGGTCGGCGCGGCGCACGTAGCGGCGGAAGTCGCGCTTGCCCGAGCAGCGCAGCGCGAACAGCGTGCGCAGGGCGTCGAGCAGGGTGGTCTTGCCGGAGCCGTTGGGGCCGACGATGGTGATGATCTGGGCGTCGAGCGGCAGCGAGAAGCGGCGCCAGAAATCCCAGTGCACCACCTCCAGGGTCTTGATGTGGAACATCAGTGGGGTTCTCCGTCGTCGCGCTCGTCGTCGGCGTCCGGCAGCACGTCGGCGATCTCGAAGGCATTGGCCTCGGGGAGCGCATGGCCGGCGGCGGTGAGGATCTCGCCGAGGGTGCCGTGGATGATGCGGTCGGCCATCAGGCGGTAGTCCAGGGCGACGTCGAGCAGCGGGCCTTCGCTGATCACGCCGTTGCGGCGCTCGAGGAAACCGAGGCGGGCGAGCTTGCCGAAGGCGATGCTCATCTTGGTCTTGCCGCCCAGACGCGGGCCGAAGTCGGCGATCAGCGAGGCTTCGGTGAGTCCGGCGGAGACGCTGTCGCCGTGCGCCACCGGCTTGTCGCCGCCGAACATGTCGGTCTGGCCGTCGGCGGCGAGCTCGCGGCGGCTGACCTGGCGTTCGCGCTTGGGCAGCACGATGAGCGCCCACACCACCACCAGCAGCGCGATTTCGTCGCGGTTCAGGCCGAGGTTGCTGGCGGCGTACTCACGGCCGGCGCCGAACACGGGTTCGGCCAGTTCGGGTTGCAGCGCAATGCCGACGTGGGCGGCATAAGGGTTGTCGAGCAGCTGCATGCCGACTTCGCCCAACCGGCGGTCGAGTTCGACGCGGAAGGTTTCGTCGACCAGCGCGCGCCGTACCAGGCGGTCGCTGCGCGGCAGCCAGCGCTGGGCGAGGAGGCGCGCGGTGAGGGTCTTGAGTTCGTGTTCCATGTCCGGTTCCGGGGCTGTCCGGGGCGGGTTAGCCGGTGGTGGCGGGGCTGGCGTCGCCGGCGCTGCGCGGGCGGATCTCGCCGGTGGTGATGGCGGCGATTTCGTCCTCGCCGACCGGGGTCAGGGTGTCGTCGAAGATCACCTCCAGCGGCAGGCGCATGAAGGCGCCCACCGGGCCGTCCTCGGGGCCGCCTTCGGCGCCGTCGGCGAGCAGCGCGAGCAGCGACAGGCGGTAGCTGGCTGCGCCGAAGCCGCCGCCTGCGACCACGGTGGAGAGCGGCTGCGCGGCGGGCAGCGTATCGAGCCGGCGGGTGAAGTGTTCGAGGAGCGCCAGGTCTTCGGTGGGCGGGGCACTGTCCACCGGAGCGGCCTCCGCGGGCGGCAGCGCGGCGGCGGTGGCCGCGGCCTGGGTGTCGGCGTCGAGCACGGCTTCGGCGCGGTCGAGCAGTTCGTGACCGCCGGCGAGCAGCGCCGGGTCGGGGACCGCGGCGAGCGCAGCGGTGGCGATGCCGGCGAGCGCGCGCGCATCCTGCGTGCGCAGCCAGGCGGCGACGTCGGACGAGGAAATCCCCGAGCCGCCGAGGGTGACGCGCTGCGCCTCGATCTTGTTGAGCGCGCGCTGAAAGGCCGCGTCGACGCGCGCCAGCCGCGACTGCGCGAGGCCGATGCGCTGGGCGATGCGGGCGATGTCGAAATCGACCTCGGGGTCGGCGAGCAGCTGGTTGAGGATGTCGGTGCCGCGCGCGAGCCAGCGGCCGTTGGCGGAGAGCCGGCGGCGTGCGTCGACGATGCGGAATTCCGAGCCCGAGGCGATCGCCTCCTCGAAGTGCCAGGCGAGGTCGTTGAGCTTGGAGAGCAGGTGGCCGAGCGCCTCCGGGGTGACGCTGCCCACGGCCTGCAGCCCGGCGAGCTGGGCGGTGAGAAAGCCGAGTTCGGCGTCCTCCTCCTCGCCGAAGCGCAGCAGCATGGCGATTGCCGCCACCGCGTTGCGGCCGATGTCGGAGAGGAAGTACTGGCCGTCCTCGCCGATAGCGAGCAGGGCGTTGTCGCGCAGACGCTTCAACACGGTCTCGAACTTGACCGGCTCGAGGTAGGCGAAGCGCGCGCGCAGCGCCTCCGGGGCGAAGCGCGGGGCGTCGGCCTCCTGGCCGATCTCGCGCAGCACCAGCAGGCGCATCAGCACTTCGGCTTCGGTGCCGCGGAACAGGGTGATGAAGGCGTCGAGCAGCGGCCGCGCGGCGGCGAGCGCGGCGAGCTCGGGAACCTCGTCGGCGTCGACCCCGGGGGCGAGGAAATCGGAGAGAAAGGCTTCGGTCATGCGGGAGACTAAGGCGCCTTCCGGTGCGCTCACCGGAAGGCGCCTGGGGCTCAGACGCCCTGCTTCAGGCTGGCGGCGATGAAGTCTTCCAGATCGCCGTCGAGCACGGCCTGGGTATTGCCGACCTCGTAGCCGGTACGCAGATCCTTGATGCGCGACTGGTCGAGCACGTAGCTGCGGATCTGGTGGCCCCAGCCGATGTCGCTCTTGGCGTCCTCCAGCTTCTGCTGCTCGGCCTGGCGTTTGCGCAGTTCCAGCTCGTACAGGCGCGCGCGCAGCATGGACATCGCCTCGTCCTTGTTGCGGTGCTGCGAGCGGTCGTTCTGGCACTGCACGACGATGCCGGTGGGCTGGTGGGTGATGCGCACCGCGGAGTCGGTCTTGTTGATGTGCTGGCCACCGGCGCCGGAGGCGCGGTAGGTGTCGATGCGCAGGTCGGCGGGGTTGACCTCGATCTCGATCGAGTCGTCGACTTCCGGATAGACGAACACCGAGGTGAAGCTGGTGTGGCGGCGGGCGTTGGAGTCGAACGGGCTCTTCCTCACCAGGCGGTGGATGCCGGTTTCGGTGCGCAGATAGCCGTAGGCGTACTCGCCGCTGACCTTGATCGTGCAGTTCTTGATCCCGGCGACTTCGCCCTCGGTCTCTTCGAGCAGTTCGACGGTGAACCCCTTCTTCTCGCCGTAGCGCAGGTACATGCGCTCGAGCATGCCGGCCCAGTCCTGAGCCTCGGTGCCGCCGGCGCCGGCCTGGATCTCGATGAAGCAGGCGTTGGGGTCCATCGGGTTGGAGAACATGCGGCGGAACTCGAGCTTGCCGACCAGGGCTTCGAGCTCACCGAGATCGTTCTCGACCGCGATGAAGGTGTCGTCGTCGCCCTCCAGGTCGGCGAGCTCGAACAGATCCTGCAAGTCGGTGGCCTGCTGCCCGATCTGCTGCAGGGTCAGGACGACGTCCTCGAGCTGGCGCTTTTCCTTGCCGAGATCCTGGGCGCGCGCGGCGTCGTTCCACACCGCGGGGTCTTCGAGGGCGCGATTGACTTCTTCGAGCTTCGACGATTTCTCGTCGTAGTCAAAGATACCTCCGGAGTTCGCGACCGCGCGCGGCGAGGTCGGCGAGTTTTTCGGCGATGGCGTTCTTGCGTTCGGCTTCCATGTGCGGCTCCGGGGACAATGCGGAAAACCGCGCATTATACCGGCGCGCCCAGGCGCGCATGGCAAAACCGCGCGCGCTTTTTCGTGCGGCGGCCGCGTGCGCGGCGGCGGTGGGGCAGGGCGATGCGGTTACACTCGGCGGACACCGTTCCGCCCCGCCGCCTGCCCCATGGACCTCACCACGCCCGCGCTGCTGTTTCCGGCGATTTCGCTGCTGCTGCTCGCCTACACCAACCGCTTCCTGACCCTCGCCCAGGTCATCCGCCAGCTCCATGCCTCGCCCGATCACGGCAGTGCGCTGGTGATGCGGCAGATTCCGGGCTTGAAGCGCCGCATCCAGCTGATCCAGTACATGCAGTCCTGCGGCGTGCTGAGCTTCCTGCTGTGCGCGCTGTCGATGCTGGCGCTGTTCATGCACGGCGAAACCGCCGGGCAGGTGCTGTTCGGGATCAGCATCGTGGCGCTGGCGGTGTCGCTGGTGCTGTCGTTGTTCGAGGTGCTGATCTCGACCAATGCACTGTGGGTGGTGGTCGAGGACCTGCAGCGCGGCGCGTCGGCCGGCGCGGTGGGCGAGGACGGCGGCCGGCCGCGGCGCTGAGCCGGCCGGCAGCGGCGCGGCTCAGTTTTCGGCGGCGAGTGCGGCGGCGATCTTCTCCGCCATCGCGGCGAGCGCGGCCGGTTCGGTCGTGATGCGCGCGTGCGCCTTCAGCGCCTGCCCGGGGAAGCGCGGAATGATGTGGAAATGGACGTGGGGCACGGTCTGGCCGGCGGCGGCGCCATTGAACTGCGACACCAGCATGCCGGGCGCGGCGGTGGCGCGCTGCACCGCGCGGGTGAGCTTCTGCACGGTGAGGATGGTGGCCTGCAGCGCCGCCGGCGACAGATCGACCAGCAGCTCCGCGCCCTCCTTCGGCAGCACCAGGGTGTGGCCTTCGGCCTGCGGCATGATGTCGAGGACGGCGATGCTGTGCGCGTCCTCGTACACGCGCTGGCTGGGCAGTTCGCCGCGCAGGATGCGGGCGAAAACGTTGTTGTTGTCGTAAGGCATGGGCTGTCTCCGTTTTCGGGTGGTGTCCTGTTTTGAATGGCGGGCGGGGCGCCGGTGCGCCAATCAGGCCGCTTCGAAATGCTCCAGCATCAGCTGCACGCCGGCCACCCCGTTGTACTCGTTGACGGCGAGGCGGTAAGCCGCGCGGATGGTGTCGGGGGCGCCGTCGGCGTGGTTGAACTGGATGGCGTCGTAGCGCAGCCCGCCCTTGCCCAGTTCGAGCTTGAGGTGGCGGTCCTTGAGCAGGCGCTGGCGCTCGACGCGGAACACGTCGTCGAACACCGGCGCCGGAAAGCCCTGGCCCCAGATCTGCTGGTCGAGCAGGCGCGCCGCATCCAGGCTGAGGTAGCCGGCTTCGAGCGCGCCGTCGGTGTCGATGCGGCGCTGCAGGTCGGCCGGGGCGACGAGGCCGGCGACGACTTCCTCGAACACCTCGCGAAAGCGCGCGTAATCGTGCTCGCGTATGGTCAGCCCGGCAGCCATGGCGTGGCCGCCGAAGCGCACGATGAGCTCGGGGTGGCGCTTGGTCACGAGGTCGAGCGCATCGCGCAGGTGCAGGCCCGGAATCGAGCGCCCGGAGCCCTTGAGTTCGCCGTCGTTGCTGCGCGCAAACGCGATTGTCGGGCGGTGCAGGCGTTCCTTGATGCGCCCGGCGACGATGCCGATCACGCCCTGGTGCCAGTCCGGCTCGAAGAGCGCGATCGAGGCGTTGTTGCCGGCGTCGAAGCCTTCGAGGCGGGCGGCGGCCTCTTCCTGCATGTCGGCTTCGATCGCGCGCCGCTCGCGGTTGAGGCGGTCGAGCTCCTGGGCGATGTTCATCGCCCGCCCGGGGTCGTCGGTGATCAGGCATTCGATGCCCAGGCTCATGTCGGAGAGCCGGCCGGCGGCGTTGAGCCGGGGCCCGAGCGCAAAGCCCATGTCGAAGGCGCTGGCGCGCGCCGGCTCGCGCGCGGCGACCGCGAACAGCGCGCGCACCCCGGGTTGCATGCGCCCGGCGCGCATGCGCGCGAGCCCCTGCGACACCAGGATGCGGTTGTTGTGGTCGAGCTTGACCACGTCGGCGACGGTGCCGAGGGCGACCAGGTCGAGCAGGTCACCCAGGTTCGGCTCGCGACCGCCGGCGAAGGCGCCGCGTTCGCGCAGTTCGGCGCGCAGCGCGAGCATGGTGTAAAACATCGCGCCGACGCCGGCCAGCGCCTTGCTCGGGAAGTCGCAACCGGGCTGGTTCGGATTGACGATGACGTCGGCCTCGGGGAGGACGTCGCCGGGCAGGTGGTGGTCGGTGATGATCGTCGCCATGCCGTGGGCGCGCGCGGCGGCGATGCCATCGACGCTGGCGATGCCGTTGTCCACGGTGATGAGGAGTTCGGGTTCGAGGCGCGCGGCGATCTCCACCATCGCCGGGGTAAGGCCGTAGCCCAGGGTCACGCGGTCGGGCACCAGGTAATGCACGTCGGCACCGAAGGCGCGCAGCGCGCGCACGCCGACCGCGCACGCGGTGGCGCCGTCGCAGTCGTAGTCGGCGACGATGACCATGCGCGCACCGGCTTCGATGGCGTCGGCGAGCAGCTGCGCGGCTTCGCGCGTGCCGGTGAGCGCGTCGGGCGGCAGCAGCGCGCCCAGGCTGTAGTCGAGTTCGCCGGCGCTGCGGATGCCGCGTGCGGCGTACAGGCGGGCGAGCAGGGGATGGATGCCGGCGTCGGCGAGGGCGGAGACGGTGCGCGGCGAAACGCTGCGGGGCTGGATGCGGGTCATCGGTGAGGGCTGTGGCTTGGGCCGGAGTCGGAAGCGGTGGCGGGTGCGTTCGGCAGCGCCGGCGGCGGGGCGAGGGACCGGAGCAGGGTGTCGAGGCCTTGCGGGGCGCGCCAGAAGCGCCAGCGGTCGGTGGCGCGCACGTCGAGTTCGAGGGTGGCGCGGTCGCCGCCCGC
>JAEWVQ010000075.1 GCA_023459095.1 Pseudomonadota bacterium
GCCGTAGCCGCCGCCGCTGCCGAAGCGGCGCCCGCCGTTGCCGCCGGGGCGCGGCCCCGCCGGCTTGCGCGGCGCCGGCTCCATGCCGGGAATGGTGTGCACGGCGAGGCGGTCGCCGGTGAAGCGCTCGATGGCGCGGATCAGCCCGGTTTCGCGCGGCCCGGAGAGCGTGATCGCGATGCCGTCGCGGCCGGCGCGGCCGGTACGGCCGATGCGGTGCACGTAATCCTCGGCCTGGCGCGGCGGATCGAAGTTGATCACATGGCTGATGCCGGCGACGTCGATGCCGCGCGCGGCGACGTCGGTCGCCACCAGCACGCCGATGCGGCCCTGGCGCAGACGCTGCAGGGTGCGGTTGCGCACCGTCTGGTGCATGTCGCCATGCAGCGCGGCGGCGGCGAAGCCCTTTTCCTGCAGGCTCAGCGACAGCTCGTCGGCGCTGCGCTTGGTCGCGGTGAACACCACCGCCTGCTGCAGGCCATCGCCGCCGAGCAGCGCTTCGAGCAGGCGGTTCTTGTGGCCGAGGTCGTCGGCGAACATCAGGCGCTGCTCGATCTGGCCGCGGCTCTCGACGTTGCCGGCGATCTCGATGCGCTGCGGGTTGCGCGTCAGGCGGTTGGCCAGGTTGCCGACCACGCCGTCGAGCGTCGCGGAAAACAGCAGGGTCTGGCGGCTGGCCGGGGTCGCGGCGACGATGGTGTCGATGTCTTCGGCGAACCCCATGTCGAGCATGCGGTCGGCTTCGTCGAGGATCAGGATCTCGATGTCGGAGAGCTTGAGCTTGCGCCGGTTGAGGTGGTCGATCAGGCGGCCGGGGGTGGCCACCACCACATCGACCGGGCGGCTGAGCTGCTTGGCCTGGGCGAAGAACGGGGCGCCGCCGACGAGGCAGGCGGTGTTCAGCCAGCGCAGCGCCTTGCCGTAGGTCTGCACGGCCTTCTCGACCTGCTGCGCGAGTTCGCGCGTCGGCGTCAGCACCAGCATGCGCGGGCCGCTCGCCGGGCCGGGACGGCGGCCGATCAGGCGGTGCAGCGAGGGCAGCGTGAATGCGGCGGTCTTGCCGCTGCCGGTGTGCGACGACACCAGCAGGTCGGAGCCGGCGATCACCGCCGGAATGGCCTGCTCCTGAACCGGAGTCGGGATCGTGTAGCCGGTCTGTTCGATGGCCTTGAGGAGTTCGTCGGCAAGGCCGAGGGTCTGGAACGTCATGGTTCTTCCTGCGTGCGGACCGGCTTGTGGCCGGACCGGGTTCGGGTCCGCGAAGGCGGACCGCAAAGGCATCGCGCCGCTCCGGCTGCATGGGTGGCAGGACGGGGCGCAGGGGCGACAAGCGCGCGATGGGCGTAGGCCGGTCGTCCGCAAACGGACGACCGCGCATCGGCACCAACCGGTTGTCACGATGCCAGTCGATCGGAAGAACGAATGGAGTTCGGCGGGAGGTCGGAGGCGATGGGGCTGTGGATACAGTCCCTGGGGCCGGGTCGGCGGACATGGGATTCCGCATTCAAACCAGGATGGCCCTGCTGCTGCATTGCACAACGCAGCGGATTATAAAGACTTTTTTGCAACCTGTCGCGCCCAATTGCAAGCAGAGACTACCGCCGCACATGAAAACGGGGGCCGCACCTTGCGGTGCGGCCCCCGTTTTCAGTCCGTGCAGCGGCGGCTTACTTGCCGTTGACGGCGCTCTTCAGGGTCGCGCCGGCGGTGAACTTGGGCACGCTGGACGCGGCGATCTTGATCGTCGCGCCGGTCTGCGGGTTGCGGCCGGTGCGCTCGGCACGCTTGGAGACCTCGAAGGAGCCGAAGCCGGTGAAAGCGACCTTTTCACCCTTGGCCAGTTGCTCGGCAACGATGTCGAGCACGGCGGACAGCGCGCGATCAGCCTGAGCGCGGGATACATCCAGACGGTCGGCCAGGGCTTCGACGAATTCACCTTTGTTCATGCTTGTCCTCGATTGGTATGAGTGGAGTGAAGATGTAGTTCTACGCGGCGGATTCTAGCACCGTCGCGGACTGTGGCGCATTCCGTAACATCCCGCCGCCACATTTTGCATACCTGCGGAAACAGTGGGGAAATCGACCGATCCGGGCCCTCGCGGGGCCCTGCCGAGGCGCACCGCACTCGCCCTGATCGGGCCCATTTGCTCCCCATTACGGGCAAGCGCGAACGCGCCCTCTTCACTCGTCCCGGTACGGCCCCCCGCCCAGGCCGATCGGTGCCGGCGCGGCCGCCACCAGCTTCGAGAAAATGCGCCGGAAGTCCTCCTCGCCACTGCCCTCGCGGGTGCCGCCGAACGGATCGGCATTCTCGCGGAAGCCGGCGGCGACATAGGCCCAGTCGTCCTCGGTGAAGTACTTGCGCGCGAGCGGCAACACCTCGCGCTCCTCGAGCAGCATGTGCTGGCGGTAGAAGTCGGCGAAGCTCTCGAACGCGCGCTGGAAACCGTCGAAGCCGTCGCGTTCGCCGGCGGCGTAGCGATGCACCGCGGTCTCCAGGGCCTTGATGCGCTCGTCGCCCACCGCGTGCTCCTGCTCGAGGCGGGCGATCACCTCGGCGCCCTCCGTGGTGCGCTCCTTCAGGCGGGCAAACAGGTACTGGTCTTCCTTCGGGTGGTGCTTCTTCTCGGGATAGGCGTCAAGGTAATGCACCATCGCACGCAGCAGACGAAAGTCGGGCTGCAGCTTGCCGGCGCCGATCTCCTTCAGCATGTAGCGGATGGCGTGCAGGATGGCGGCCAGCGACTGATGTTCATCCTCGATGATGTGCAGGGCTTCCATGTTTGGTTCTCCTCCTGGGTACGGTATCGGCCCGTCGCGCGGGCCGTTGTTGTTGTGCGAGGTCCGGCGTCCTTCGGGACGCGCTAGGTGGCGAGCATCTGCTGGTGCTTGCCGCCGAGGCCCAGATAGGCCTCGATCACGCGCGGGTCGTCGGCGAGCTGCGCCGCCGGCCCCTGCATCGCGATCTGCCCGGTCTCGAGCACGTAGGCGTAGTCGGCGACCTGCAGCGCCGCGCGTGCGTTCTGCTCGACGAGCAGGATCGACACCCCGCGCCGGCGCAGCTCGGCAATGATGCGGAAGATCTCGCGCACGATCAGCGGCGCGAGCCCCAGGCTCGGCTCGTCGAGCATCAAGAGCTTGGGCTTGGCCATCAGCGCGCGGCCCACCGCGAGCATCTGGCGCTCGCCCCCGGAGAGCGTGCCGGCGAGCTGCCCGCGCCGCTCCTTCAGCC
>JAEWVQ010000076.1 GCA_023459095.1 Pseudomonadota bacterium
CCGGTGCAGTGTCGCGGGGGGGGTGCGTCTTGAACGGTATTGAGACTTACTTTCATTACCTCTCTGCCGACGGACGACACCGCCATGCACCCGTTTTACCCGCTTCGCCGCCGCGCGCCCCTCGCGCTCGCCTTGTCTCTCGCCTTTGTCCTGCCGGTGGGCGCGCACGCGCAGGCCGCGGCCGACAGCCGGATCAGCGCCGTTGCAATCGCCGCTCAACCGCTGGGGGCCGCGCTCAACGCACTGTCGGCCGCGGCCGGCGTTTCGATTGCGTTTCCGCCGGAACTCGTCGCCAACAGGTCCGCACCTGCGGTGCAGGGCACGCTGTCGCTGCGCCAGGCGCTCGACCGCCTGCTCGCCGGGAGCGGGCTCGAGGCCGTGCTGCAGGGCGACACCGTGGTGGTCCAGCGGCTGCCGCCGCGGCAGGGTGTGACCCTGCGCAGCATCGAGGTCGCCGCGCCCGCGGTGTTCGGCGTGACCCAGAACCTGGGCGCCAAGGTGAGCGCCGGCGCCCTCGGCCAGGTGACCCAGAAGGACACGCCGTTTTCCAGCGCAGTCGTCACCAATGAACAGATCCTGGAGCAGGCCTCGCAGAAGCTCGGCGAGCTGTTCATCCAGGACGCCTCGGTTTCGGACAACAGCGGTACCTACACCGCCTGGGGGACCTACCTGACGGTGCGGGGCATGGACCTCGACTGGCAGAACGCTTACCGCATCGATGGCAAGCCCTTTCTGGGCTACACCGTGACCCTGCCCTACGAGCACTTCGAACAGGTCGAGCTGCTCAAGGGCGCCACCGGCTTCATGTACGGCTTCGGCGCGCCGGGCGGGATGCTCAACTACGTCACCAAGCGGCCTACCGACGACACCACGCGCAGCCTCAGCCTGGGCTACAGCACCGACAGCATCGTGCGCGCCAATGTCGATCTGGGCGGCCGCCTCGGCGCGGATGGCGCGATCGGCTACCGCGTCAGCGCCACGCATGAGGAAGGCGACACCGCCAATGGCGGACCGCTGCGGCGCGACTCTGTCCTGCTCGCTGTCGACGCCCGCCTCAGCGAGCGTCTGACCTGGGACTTCCAGGCCATCTATCAGGATCGCCTGGCAAAGAGCACCGAGCCCAGCATCACCCTGTTCAGCTATGCGGACACCGCGCTGCCGTCGACCATCCGCAACGGCGAGAAGCTCGTCGGGCCGGGCAACTTCATGGACAACCAGTTCGGCTTCGTCGCTACCGGGCTGAGCTACCGCCTCAACGACGATTGGAGCGCCAACACCCGGTTCAGCCAGAGCTATTCGCAGACGCGCCGCAACGAGTCGGTGCTCAACCTGCAGAACGTCGCCGGCGATTACGTCAATGACCGCTCCGACTACGGCGAGCGCTACAAGTACAGCTACTGGGACGCGATGTTGCAGGGCCGCACCCGACTCGGCGGCATGACCCACAACATCGTGGCCGGGGTGTCGTGGCAGAAGCAGATGAACGACGACGCCCGCGACTGGGTGTACAACGCCGGCCTGGGCACGGGCAACCTGCACCGCCAGAACGACATCGCCTTCTTCAGTCGCGGCTCTCTGGGCAGCCTGGATCTCTACCGCTCCACCGAGATCACCCAGAAAGCGGTCTTCGCCAGCGACCGCATCGAATTCGACGAACGCTGGTCGGTGCTCGCCGGCGTGCGCTGGACCGATTACGAGCGGCGCAGCTGGACCGCAGCCGGGGCCGCCAACACGCCGTACAAGGAAACCGGCATCCTCACCCCCACGGTCGCGCTCATGTACAAGCTCGCCGACGACACCACGGCCTATGCCAGCTACGTGGAGTCGCTGCAGCAGGGCACCATCGTCTCCAACACCCCCATCTACACCAACGCCGGCAAGGTCCTCGACCCGCTGGTGAGCACGCAGTGGGAGGTCGGGGTCAAGAAGGACAGCAGCACGTGGTCCGGCACCGCCGCACTGTTCCGGGTCGAGGAAACCTCGGAGTATGACGAGAGCTGCGGCACGGCCTGCCTGACCCGCAAACAGGGCGGCAAATCGGTGTACCAAGGCCTGGAGCTGGGCGCCACCGTACGCCTCGGCAAGCTGTGGAGCGTGGGCGGCAACCTGATGGCGCTGGATACCGAGTATGCATCGGGGAGCGCGTTCGACGGCGAGCGGGTCGCGGGCGCGCCCAGGTTCGTCGCCACCGCTCAGGTCGCCTACAGCGTGCCGCAGATCAGGGGGCTGCAGCTCCGCCTGGGCGCCAAGTACACCGGCCAGACCCCGCTGCGCGCGGCCAACGACGTGAAGGTGGACGGCTACACCCTGGTCAACCTTGGTGCCTCCTACGACACCCTGGTCAACGGCTACGCCACCACCTTCCGTGCCAGCGTGAACAACCTGTTCGACACCAAATACTGGATGTACCAGTACGCCAACTACATCAAGGCAGGCGATGCGCGCACCTTCAACCTGAGCGCAACGGTGCATTTCTGAGCCGATAACGCCCTGCGCGCTCCGCCATCGCGCAGGGCGCGCACCCTTTCCTCGGAGACTGCACGACATGAAAGCGAAGACGCTTGCCGCCTGGTCCTGGCTCCACAAATGGAGCAGCCTGGTCTGTACCCTGTTCATGCTGCTGCTGTGCCTGACCGGCCTGCCGCTGATCTTCCACCACGAGATCGAGCATCTCGCGGGCGACGCGGTCCGCACCGCGGAGATGCCCGCCGACACGCCCCGCTTCAACCTCGACCGCGTACTCGACAATGCCCGGGCGCGCTTCCCGGGCAAGCACGTCATGTATCTGAGTCAGGAGGAGGACGACAAGAGCTTCTGGTACGTGGCCCTGGCCGCGCGCCTGGACGAGACGGAGAAATTCGACGTTGCCGTACTCGACGCCCGCACCGGCGAACACCTGCAGGCGCCCGACTTCTACTCGGGCTTCATGTACTGGATGGCGCGCCTGCACATCGATCTCTTCATGGGGCTGCCCGGCATGCTGTTTCTCGGCTTCATGGGGCTGCTGCTGGGGGTGTCGATCGTTTCGGGCATCGTGCTCTACGCCCCGTTCACCCGAAAGTTGCGCTACGGCGAAGTGCGCCGGCACCGCACGCGCCGGCTGTACTGGTTGGATCTGCACAATCTGCTGGGCATCACGACGCTGGCCTGGGCGCTGGTCGTGGGCCTCACCGGAGTGATCAATACCCTCGAGCAGCCCACCGTCGATTACTGGCGCGCGCACCATCTGCAGCCGTGGCTGCAGCAGTACGGGGAGGGCGAAGCGCCGCCCCCCCGAGCGCTTCGTGTCGCTCGACGACGCCGTACGCCGGGCCGAAGCCGCGGAGCCGGGCATGCAGCTGAGCTACATCGCCTTCCCCGGCGTGCTCGGTGGCACGCCCCATCACTACACCATCTACCTGCAGGGCACGACTCCGCTCACCGCCAAGCTGTATCAGCCCGTACTGATCGACGTGCTCACCGGCGAGAGCGCGGGCTCGGTGCCGCCGCCGTGGTATCTGCAGGCACTGTATCTCTCCCAGCCCCTACATTTCGGCGACTACGGCGGCATGCCGATGAAGATACTGTGGGCGGTGCTCGATCTCGTCACCATCGTCGTGCTGGTCAGCGGTCTCTATCTCTGGCTGGGGCCGCGCGGGCGCCGGCGCATGGCCGCAGAGCCGAACGGCGCAACGGTGGGCCGCCCGGCCGACGGTTGCAGCGCGCCCGCGGAGGGGCCGCGCTCACCCTATCCGGTGTTCCGCATCCCCGCGCTCTTCGCCGGCCTCATGCTGCTCGGTCTGGTGGTCGGCCTGCTCGGCGATGGCGGCTTCGACCTGCTGGCCTGGGCCGGGCTGGGCATTCCGTTGCTGGTCGGTCTTCATCGGGCGTGGCGAGCGCAACCCGGGGTTCGGCCGGGCAGTGCGTCCGGCCCGGTGCATGCGCCCCGTGCGGAGGGGGAGCGCGATCGGCTGCGCTCGGAAACCTGAGCGGGCGTGGTTCAGCCTCGGCGCTTCAAGTTCCTGCGTGCCCGACCCGGATTTCCCGCGGGGTGAGCGCTCGAGGTGTCCGGGGCAGGGCTGCGATCGGAAGGGCGGTTCGAGGGGCGCCCGTGGTCAGATTCGGCGCACGGCTTCGCAGATCATTGCGCGCTGCTAGAAGGGGCGATGCAGCGGGTCACGGGTGCGATCGTCATGTCCGCAGTTGCGGTGCCCTCTGCAGGTCACGCTTCCCCCTGTCGGGTGCGGCGTCATCGATTCTGAAAATATAGCTGTCTTTCTAGCCGAACTTCGCGCATACTGCACCGCAGCGATATTCAAGTCGTGCAGTTTGT
>JAEWVQ010000077.1 GCA_023459095.1 Pseudomonadota bacterium
GGGTATCGGTCACTACAACCTGGTGCCGTACTACACCGTCCAGGAAGGCAGCAACACCCTGATCAACATCGTCAACACCGACACCACCAACGGCAAGGTCGTCAAGGTTCGCTTCCGTGCCGCCGAATGGTCGGACGACGCGCTCGACTTCCAGGTCTTCATGTCGCCGGGCGACGTGTGGACCGCCGCCGTTGGCGTTGAAGGTGGCGTGCCCAAGCTGGTGAGCTCCGACAACTCGTGCACCCTGCCGGCCGATCTGGGCGCTGGCAAGTCCTTCCCGACCACCCGCGTCGAAGGTCGTGACGCTGCCAAGCTGTTCGAAGGCTACGTCGAAATCTTCGTGATGGCCGACATCCCGGCTCAGGCGCAGAGCATTGACGCCACCGGTCATGTCTATACCGCTGGCGGCAAGGCCAACCCGCTGTTCACCGCGTCCAAGCACGTCAATGGCGTCGCGCCTTGCACCACCTCGGTGATCGGCTCCGGCCTGCTGGCCCACAACACGCTGCAGACCACGTCGGAAGGCGTGGATGTGACCCCGGCTGCCCGTGACGTCAGCGCCCTGTCCGCTGCCGACCTGCTGCTGTCGGAAAACCAGCGTACGTGGATGAAGCCGTCGACCGGTGGCCTGATGACCAACGTCACCATCATCAAGGTGGATTCGTCGCGTGCCTTCGCCATCCCGGCGACCGCGATCACCAGCACCGCCTACGGCACTGACGTGAATCGCGTTCAGTACTTCCGTCAGAGCGACACGGTGCTGGGTCTGACCGATGCCGGCGCGCTTGGCCACACCGCCGACCGCCTGTTCTACTCGGTTGGCGTGCACGCCGATGCCGCCGATCTGGTGGCTCAGCTGGACGGTACGACTGCACACGAGCGCGGCGCTGCTTACCCGGCCTACGAGTTCGATCTGCCCGACCTGAGCACCCCGTTCGCTTCTGGCTCCAATGCCCGTGCCCATCGTGACACGCTGGCTGGCCTGATCAACGAAAGCGCGCGTGCCGCGGTCGAGTACCTGATCGAGCCGGGCCTGAAGGCGACCACCGACGTGGTGTTCAGCCAGCCGATGCGTCGTTACTTCTACGACTACACCCCGGTGACGACGAGCACTGGCTTCAACCGCACCATCAACGGTAGCGCCAACGCCGTCAAGACCTTCAAGGTTGCTGGTCAGGACAACTCGGTGTACCAAGGCATCACGCTCGCCAACCTGCTGCCGATGACGCAGTCGTCGTTCTTCGACCGCGAAGAGCGCACGGGCACCAGCGGTATCGTGGTGTCGCCGTCGGAGCCGGGTGATCCGGTTGCGCTGAAGGGCGAAGTGTCGGTGATCTCGGTGAAGAACGGTGCCGTTCCGACCGGTTCGCTGGGCGCCAAGCTGACCGCCAACAACTGGGAATTCGCCGAAGCCTACACTTCCGGTTGGGCCTCGCTGAGCCTGGCTGCTTCGACGACCCTGGCTGCTGCCAGCGCGACGAAGACTGCCCCGGCCCCGGAAAATAGTGTGAACCTGCCGGTGATCGGCTTCAGCGCCATCAACATCTTCAACGCTGCAGCTGGCGCTGCTGGCACCAACTACGGCATGATCCACCCGCTGCGCAAGTTCTAATCGCGTATCGGGCGCGTGCCTCTTCGGAGGCTCGTGATCCTGCCGAAAAGGGGAGGCGAAAGCCTCCCTTTTTTTGTTTTTGACGCCGCAAGTGCGCATGGTGTCGATGTCCGCGCGGCGCGTGGCGCCGGTGATGATTTCGCCCGCAGTGGGCTGGGCGCCGTTTCATTCTCATACGATATTTGTGTTCCCATGTGCCGGCAGTCTCTGCCGGCCGAAGGGTTCTTTTGTACAATCCCGGCTTTTTGCAGGACCTCTCCATGCCCATGTTCCGTCTCAAGAGCGCGTGTGCCGCAGCCCTGTTGCTGCTGGCGCTCCCTGTGTCCGCGGCCGATGTGGCCAGTTCCGCCGGTCAGCGCGTCGAGGCCGCCGATCTGCAGGCTGGTGCGCGCATGTTGCCGCCGCAGTTGCGCGAGGCGTTGGCGAACTCGTCGTCCAATGCGCGCAATTTCACCGTCGATTTGCTGACCCGTCGGGTCATTGCCGAGCGCGCCCGTGCCGACAAGCTCGAGGCCGATCCCGTGGTTGCGGCGCAGTTGCGCCAGGCCGCCGAGCGTGTGCTGCACGAGGCTTGGCTCACGCGCAAAATGGAGGCCGCCGCCAGCGTCGAGGCCGCGGAGAAGCTCGCGCGCGAGGAGTACCGCGCCTATCCTGATCGTTTCGTCCGCGACGCCGAGGTGCATGTCCGCCATATTTTGCTCAAGGCGTGCGCCTGCGCTGGCGAAGACGGCGCCGACCGCAAGGCGGCGGAAGCGGTTCTGGCTCGTCTGCGGAATGGCGAGGATTTCACCAAACTTGCTGCCGAGTTGTCGCTCGACACCAGCAATGCGGGAAAGGGCGGCGATCTCGGCTTCTTCGGTCGCGGGAAAATGGTGCCGGCTTTCGAGGAGGCGGCTTTTGCGCTCACCGAGCCGGGGCAGTTGTCCGACCTGGTGGAAACCCAGTTCGGCTACCACATCATCCGCCTCGAGGCGCGCCGCGATGCGGGCCGGCGCAGTTTCGACGAGGTGCGCGACGAACTCGTCGCGGTCTATACCAAGCGACTGGGGGAGCGCGCCCGCGGGGCTGAAATCGATGCGGTGCGCAGTGCCCCGGATTTCCGCATCGATGACGAAGCGTTGGCGGCCGCCGTCGAAGCGCTGCGCCACGACGCTGGCAAGAACTGAGTTCGCGGGCTACCGGGACGGGGGCGCGTCGCACCATGTTTTCTGCCGTCTGGCGCCGCCGTGGCCTGTTTCTCGGCTTCCTGCGCAGGGAGTTGAGTACGCGCTATGCCGGTACCCTGGGCGGCGCACTCTGGGCCTTCGTTCAGCCCATGCTGCTGTTGGCGATCTACGCCTTCGTGTTCCGCCTGGTGTTCCGTGTGCAGTTGCCCGACCTGGGCGGCAATAGCTATGTAACCCTGGTGGCGTGCGCGCTGTGGCCGTGGATGGCTTTCCAGGAGGGGCTGCAGCGCGGCACGGTGGCGGTGGTCAATAACGCCGACCTGGTGCGCAAGGTGGCGTTTCCGCGCGAGCTGCTGGTGGCGGCGGCGGTGGCGAGCAGCTTTATCGTTCATCTGGTCGGTTTCGGCGTGGTTCTGGCGGCGCTCGCGCTGTGGGGTGAACATCTCTACGCGAGCGCGCTGCCGCTGGTGCTGGTGGGGTGGGCGGTGCTTGCCGCGCTTGCGCTGGGTCTGGCCTTGCTGACCTCGGGCATGCAGGTGGTGCTGAAGGATGTCGATCACATGCTGGGGCCGGTGTTCATGCTGGGGTTTTACGCCACGCCCGTGCTCTACCCGATAAGCATGGTGCCGGAGGCCTTTGCACCGTGGATGGATCTGAACCCGCTGGTGCATGTGCTGGAGCCGCTGCGTGCCGCGTTGCTGCATGGCGAGTGGCAAGTCCTGCGGGTGCTCGGCTTGGTGCTGCTGGCGTTGGTGGGGCTCGGCGCGGGGCGCTGGGTGTTCGCCCGCCTCGCCACCCGCTTCGAGGACTTTCTGTGATCGCGGAAGAGGTGCTGATCCGTCTGCGGCAGGTGTGCAAGCAGTATCCGATGGATACGGGCGGCGCGGGCCGCCTGCGCACTATTGCGCGACTGCTCGCCGGGCGAGCTTACGCCGATCCGTTTCACGCGCTGCGCGATGTCGATCTGGAGGTTCGGCGCGGGGAGTCGCTGGGGCTGGTCGGGGTCAATGGCGCGGGCAAGTCGACGCTGCTCAAGACCATTGCCGGCGTGGTGCGCCCCAGCAGTGGCAGCGTGCACATCAATGGCCGGGTGTCGGCACTGCTCGAATTGGGCGCGGGCTTCCATCCTGAATATACCGGCCGTCAGAACGTGTTTCTTGCCGCGTCGCTGATGGGGTTGAGCGACAGCGAAATTCGCGCGCGCCTCGATCAGATTCTCGCCTTTGCGGAGATCGGCGAGCACATCGATCAGCCGATCAAACACTATTCATCGGGGATGGTGGTGCGCCTCGGGTTTGCGGTGGCGACCTGCGTGCGGCCCGACATCCTGATCACCGACGAGGTGCTGGCGGTGGGCGACGAGTCGTTCCAGCGCAAATGTACGGCGTGGATGGAGGACTATCTGGCGGGAGGCGGCACGCTGCTGCTGTGTTCGCACAGCATGTTCCACATCGACAAGCTGTGCCGCAAGGCAGCGTGGGTGCACGAGGGATCGGTCCGTGCCTATGGTGAGGCCCAGACGGTGACGCGCGAGTACCTGTGCTGGCATGAAGCGCGGTTGGCGCCGCCGCGCCCGGGTGTGGGCGTGCATGCGCCGGGCCTGCACGCGGTGCGTTCGATGATGCTCAACGGCGTGGAGGAGGCCGAGTTGTCGCTGCCCATGCATGGTCGACTGGTGGTGAGCGGCACGGTGTTCGCGCCCGACGGCCGGCCGCCGATCGTGGTCATCGGCTTCGTGCGCGCGGATGGTTCGTCGATCTACGGCTTGTCGTCGGACATGGATGGGCATGTGCTGCGTGCGGTCGGCGACAATCTGTTTGCGTTCGCCCTGGAAATTCCCGATCTACCGCTGCTGCCGGGGCGCTATACGGTCCGTGGCCATGCCATGGATGCCGAAGGCTTGCGCCTGTTCGATGAGGTGCCGCGCTCGCTTGTGGTGACCGGGCAGACGCGCGAAATGGGTTTGTGCCGCCTCGCTCACACTTGGCTGGAGGCGTGAGGTCTCTAGCCCGAGACTCCGGAGCCTATTTTGGTGAAGCGACTGCTGCTGCTGCTGGCCGTGGCCCTGCTGCCGTGGGCGGTGGCATTCGGTCTGTTGAAGCGGGTAGCGCGGGCCCGTCAGGGAGATCCCGAAGTGCGGACCGCGCTGGCGGTTGCGCAACGCTTGACCCGCATCGATGATCCCGCGGCCTTCTGCTTCAGGTATGCGTTGTACCGTCTGGTCGACGATGCCGATCTCGCGATTGGCGTCGCGCGCGGCGCGGGGTGGGGAAGAAGATGGGTGCACTGGCAAGGGCCACGGTTTCCGGCGCATGGCGCCTTTGTCGCATTGACCTTTCATCTGGGGGCCGGCCTGCCCGCGTGGTGGGCGCTCGGGCGCCACGACAAGGGGGTTGCCTGGATCTACGCGATGCCGACGCCCATGCCCACTGGCCTCGCCCTGCGGTTGGCCAGAATGCGTCTTGCCCTGGTTGAGCGGCTGGGGGGGGCGGCGTCAATCGCGACCGGTGGCGCAAGGCACAAGGCGCAGGCTTGGCTCGAGGACGAGGGTGCGGTGATGGGCTTGATCGATGCGCCTCATTTCGGGCAGCGCAAGGTGACGGATGTGCGCCTGCTGGGCGAGCGTGCTGGGTTGGCGCGTGGCCTCGCCGAACTGGCATTGTCTTGCGCCGCGCCGGTGTACCTTTATTCAGCGCGCCTTGCCGAGGATTCCGGACGGCGCGTGGTCAGCGTGCGTGGTCCGGTAGAGGAGGAAAGTGTGGAGGCGTTGATGCATCGGGCCGCGGCTTTTCTTGATGAAGAGCTGAGGGCCGACCCGGCGGCGTGGCATTTCTGGGTGCCGGGCGTGCTGGAGCGGGGCTTCCCGCCATCGGATGAACAGAGTCGACATGGGGCGTGATCGCGGATCGACTCTGCAAACGCGAGAGGAGTAGGAATGCTGGGTCGCTTGTTGCGTCGCCTCCGCGGCGAGGCGCGCGTGCAGCCGCGGTGGCGGGTGCCGGTGCTGTGCTATCACAGTTGGACGATGGAGACCGCGGATTACCAGGGCAACGACCATGTGGCCCTGGAGGCCGATCTGGCCTGCCTTGCGGAGCGCGGGTATGCGGTGCTGCCGCTGCCCCGGCTGGTCGAGGTGCTGCGCGGCGAGCGCCCCACGAGCGAACTCGCCGGGCGCAAGCTGGTGGGGTTGAGCTTCGACGATGGGCGCGACCATGATTATCGCGACCTGCCCGGTCGCGATGGGGGGCTGGTGCCGTCGATGCATACGGTGTTGAGCCGGGCGCGGATCGAGGTGATGGGCGAGGGGCCGATGGCGGTGTCCTTTGTGCTGGCCTCTGCGCAGGCGCGCAAGGTGCTGGATGCGATCTGCGGCTCGGGTCGGGGCGAGTGGGAGGACGACTGGTGGGCTCCGTGCGCTGCCGGAAAAGTGCTGGGCATCGGCAATCACGGTTGGGATCATGTCCATGACACGCTGGAAACGGTGCGTCAGCGCGACAACCTCAAGGGGTCTTTTCTGCATGTGAATACCTTTGAGGATGCCGAAGGCCAGATCGCCGCGGCACAAGTGGAGATCGATCGCCTATGCGGAGGGCGCGCCCTGCCACTGTTCGCCTATCCGTATGGCCATGTGCCGCCTTATGTGCGCGACGAGTATCTGCCACAGCATGCCGCCCGGCTGGGGTTGCGCGCTGCCTTCGGCACCGGCGGCGGCGCGGTGTGCGCGGATTCGCCCGTGTGGGACGTTCCGCGTTTCGTGTGTGGTTGGCACTGGCGGACGCCGATGGAGTTTGCCGCGTTGCTGGATGCGGTGGAACGGGGGGAGCGCTGAGGCATGGGGGCATGGACGTGGATGAAGAACTGGTTGGCGCGTGCGGAGAGGGCGCCAGCGACCCAGACGCAGGCATTGGCGGTGCCCGCCGTGGTGGAGGCGTTACCCGCGGTGGCGGCGAGGGACTTTGCCGCGCTGTTCGGCGTGGTGGAGGTGGCGGAGGCCGATTTTCTGGTTGGCGATCTGTTCCGCCGTCGTTTTGCCACTGATTCGTTTCCGGCGTCACCCAAGCACTTTGTGGCCTTCTACAGGCACGAGGACGGTGCCTTGCTGCCACTGGGCTATGTGCACTTCGAGATCTGGGAAGGGCAGGCGATGGGTGGCGGTCTGGTAATCGATGAGCGCGCGTATCGCCGCGTGCCGGCAGCAGACCGCGAGGCGATCCGGGCGCGCGGCGGCGTGGCAGAAGCGATGCTGCGTCAGAGCTTCGCGCTGCTGCCGGCCGATCTGGTGGCGATCTGGGCCTACATTGGCGACGCGCTGTCCGAGAAGGTAAACCGCCGGGTCGGCTTCATGCCGACTGGCGAGCGCTATGTGCGGGTGATTTGGCGCAACGAGCCGGACGAGGCCGGCAAGGCTTACTGGCTGCAGCGGGTGGTGGAGTATGGGCCGTTCTAACGGGGCGCCGATCGTGGCTGTTCCGGGTTTGCTGGCGGGCGATGTCGGCGCGTGCTTGGCATCGTGGACGCTGCCTGCAGGAGAAGGCGAGTCTTGATCGATGTGATTGTTCCGGTCTATGCCGGTGAGGGATTCGTGCGGCGCTGCCTGGCGTCTGTGCTGGCGGGGGGCGGCGGTGCGTATGAGCTAGTGGTCGTAGATGATTGCTCGCCGGAGCCGCGCCTGTCCGCATGGCTCGCCGAACTCGCCGAGGCAGGGCGCATCACCTTGCTGCGCAATGAACGGAACCTCGGATTCACCGGTGCGGTGAATCGTGCGCTGGCTTTGCATCCTGAGCGAGATGTGGTGCTGCTCAACAGCGATACCGAGGTTGCGGGTGATTGGTTGGCGCGTCTGGCGCGATGTGCCGCGGCGCATCCGGATGCAGGAACGATCACGCCGTTTTCCAACAACGCCACGATCTGCTCCTATCCCTTCGAGGGATGGACGGGAGAGGTCCCGGGCACCCTTGGGCTGGCTGGGCTGGATGCCGTGTTCGCTCATACCCTGGCGGGGGTGGCGTCCGATCTGCCGACCGGGGTGGGTTTCTGCATGTACCTACGGCGAGCCTGTTTAAATCAGGTTGGAACGCTGGATGAAAGGGCATTCGGCAGGGGGTATGGCGAGGAAAACGATCTGTGTCGCCGTGCGGCGAAGGCGGGGTGGCGCAATCTGCTGTGCGCGGATGTCTTCGTTTATCACAAAGGCGGAGTGAGTTTCGGTTCGGAGCGGGAGGCGTTGATGGCTGCGGGGGCGGCGGCGCTGCGCGGCCTCCATCCCGAGTATGACGAACTGGTGCGCAGGTTCATCGCCGCCGATCCGTTGCGGCCCTTGCGCGATGCTGTAGACCATGCGCGTGTTGCGCTGGGTGATGCGGAGGCTGCGGCCTTGCAGGCCGAGCGCGCCGCCGAGCCTTTGCGCGGCAGGGTGCCTCCTGGTGTGCCGCGTGTGCTGCGCAGCTATGCGGGAATGGAGCGTTGCCCAGCCGGGTCGCTGCCGCTGCCAGCCGCAGACGCGAGACCCGTCTGGTTGCATCTCGTCCATGGTTGGGGCGGCGGGACGGAGCGCTGGGTGCGCGACATGGCGGCGGTGGATACGCAGGCACGGCATCTGTGTCTGCGTTCGCGTACCGGGCGTAATGACGCGGGTGTGCGGCTGGAGCTTCTGGAGCCGGGCGTCTCGGACGCTGTTTTGCTGGCCTGGGACCTGGACGTGCCAATTGGCTTCTGTGCCGTGACGCATGCCGGCTGGCGAGCGGTGTTCGATGCGGTGGTGGACGGCTGTGGCGTGCAGGTCGTGGTGGTGTCATCGCTGATCGGACATTCGCTGGAGGTTTTCGAGCATGACGGGCCGACGATGCTGGTGCTGCACGACTTGTTTCCATTCTGTCCGGCGCTGTTCGGTTGGTATGACGAAGCTTGTGTTGCGTGCGATGGTGCGCGCCTGCAGCGCTGCTTCGCCGGTAATCGCCTGAACGTGTTCTGGCATCAGGACTTGCCGCAGGCGTGGCTGGCGGTGCGTGAGGCGTTCGCGAGGGCGTTGGCCGACGGCAATGTGACCGTAGTCGCGCCCAGCACCTCGGTGTTCGAGCGCTATTGCACGCTGATGCCAGGGCTGGCGGTCGCCTCCTGGCATTGTGTGCCGCATGGTTTGGCGCTGTGTCCGCCGCCGTTAACGCCGCGGAGCAGGCCGGCGGTGCCCGGCGTGACGCGGCGTCTACGGGTGGTGGTGCCGGGACGCCTGTCCCCGCACAAGGGGCTGGGGCTGGTGCGTGAGTTGTTGCCTGGTCTAGCGGAGTTCGCGGATGTGCTGCTGCTGGGCAGCGGTGACGCCGGCAAGGCTTTTGATCAGCTGCCGCACGTACGTGTGGTCGCCGAGTACGAGCCGATGCAGATGGCGGCGCATGTGGCAGCGTTCGGTCCTGATTGTGCGTTGCTGGCGACCGTGCTCCCGGAGTCCTTCAGCTATACCCTGAGCGAGATGCAGGCGCTGGCGGTGCCGGTGGTCGCGACCGGCTTGGGCGCGTTTGCCGAGCGTATCGAGGATGGCGTGACCGGGTGGTTGGTTCCGCCCCGCGCGCAGGCGATGCTCGAAACCTTGCGCGCGCTGGCGGAGCAGCCACAACAGGTGGCACGCGCGGCCGCTGTGTTGCGTGGCCGCCCGGTGAGGACTGCTGCGCAGATGGCCGCCGACTACCATGCCCTGTTGTCCGTATCGGAGGTCGAGGTCGAGCCCGGAACTCGGGCCTTGCTGTGGCAGACTTTTGCGGGCATCCGCGAGGCCCGTGCCTGGCTTGATCATCGGACGCGGGAGCTGGACGAGGTGCACCGCACTTGGCAGGCTGCCGATGCAGGCGTGCGTGGCCACGTCGAGGCTTTGGAACGCGCGTTGACCGTGGCGCGTGGCGAGGCCGAGGCGTTGCGCCAACGCTTGGTCGGCGCCGAGGAAGAGGCAAAGGCATTGCGGACTTCAACCTCGTGGCGCATGACTGCACCGCTGCGCGCCGTGATGAAAGGGCTGCGGGGTTGGCGTGGGGCCGTGGCGGTTGAGGCCGAAGACCCTGCCCCGGACGTTCGGGCTGACACGGAAGCGTGTGGGCGTGCGATAGCACGAGAGCCATCGAACGACTGGCAGGGGTTCAGGGGGGGGGCGTTCGCTCAGGACGAGGCAGCCTGGCGCCTGCGTGCCGGACTGCGCCGCGCGTGTCGTGAGGCGTTAGGTGTGCCTGACGCTGCGCGGTTGGTTGTTGGCAAGGCGGGCGATGACGCCGGTCGTGCATTGCTGGACTTTGCCTGGGCGGCGGAGTCGGTCGGAGCGGTGCGCAATGGGGTGGTCTTCGTGTGGCTGGGCGGCGGCGAACAGGCGCGGGCCGATGGTTTGGGCGAGATGGTCCGCTTGTCTATCGCTGAACGCAGGGTGTTCGTGCGCGATGCCGTGGAGTTTGAACGTTGGATGCTGGCAGGAGACATCTACGTCGCTTGTCGGTGCTCGGGCGAGGGAGATCCTGGTGCAGTCGAGGCGCGGGCTCGTGGCTTGCCCGTGGTATCGCTTGAGCCGCTGGGCGAATCGGGCGAGAAGGCGGGGCAAGCGTCGAGTGACTTCGCAGCGATTCTTCGTGTGCTGGATACGCTAGCCAAGCACGATGTGGCGAGGGGCACTTGAGGCCCGTCGGCATCTTCCATGCGAGGCGAATGAGGCTGGCCAAAGTACGCTGGATGGCGTCGATATAATCCGCTAAATCAGTGTGGCGGCTGGAAGTGGTTTTCAAAGCCTATGTCTGCTTGGCAGGGCTCAAGTTGGGGATGCTCTGGATGGTGATGTGGAGGCGGATCGGCTGGGGGGCGCTACTGGCGTGCTGGGGCATTGTGGCTGTTGCATTGCGCTGCTGGCAGTTGGAGGGGCAGTGGCTGATCGATGACGAATGGCATGCTGTTCATCGGCTACTGTCTGGCGAGCGCTGGACCGATCTGCTGCTGGCGGTGGGGGTGGCGGATTTCTCCGTCCCGCAGACCCTGTTCTACAAGCTGCTCACCCGTTACATGGTGGTCGATGAACTGGTGATGCGAGCGCCCATGCTGTTGGCGGGGCTGGCGCTGGTGGGCGCCGGGGCGTGGTGGATGTGGCGCGCAAGAGGGGCATTGGAGGCGTCGCTGTTCGGTGGCTTGCTGGCCGTGTCGCCGGTGTTGATCTACCAGAGTCGTAATGCCAGGCCCTATGCGATCACGCTGTTTCTGACCTGGGTTGCGCTGTGGGCATTGGTGCGCTGGCGGGCGACGGAGGACAGACGTTTCGCCGTGCTGTATGCGGTTTGTGCAGTGATCGCGTGCTGGTTTCATGCCGCGGTTGCGCCGTTCGTGCTGCTGCCCCTGGTGTGGGTGTGGGGAGAACGTGTTCACTTCGCGCTGCGCCACGGCGACTGGCGCGCGCCGTGGCGCACGACGGTGCTCGGTGGGGCGGTTGCCGTGGGGGTAGGTATCCTGACGGTATGGCCGGCATGGCTGAACCGGGAGTTGATGGCTACCCGGGCCGGGATGGATCTGCCGACGGTGGATACTTTCGTTGGCTTCGCGCATTTGCTGGTCGGCCACGAATCCGCATGGGTGGTGGGCGCGTTGCTGCTGCCGGGAGTCTGGGGCGGGTGGCTGGCTTGGCGCGCACGCGAGCCGCTCGCGGGTCTCGCAGTGGTGGGGTTTGCCGGTGTTGTATTGAGCATTCTGGTGATGCGCCCTGCGTGGGTGCAGCATCCGATGACTTTTGGTCGATATGTCCTGCCGGTGTGGCCGTTGGTGCTGGGGTGTGTCGCGCTTGGCGTGGCCGATCTAGCCCGGCGCCTGTGGGAAAGTGGAGGCGTGTGGCGTGTCGTGGCGCCCGGATTGTTGGCGCTGCCACTGTTGTGCCTTACTGGTGAAGTTGTGCGCGAGGTGTTGCGGACACCGGGCAGCCTGATGTTGCATTCCTGGTACTGGTTTGATTTCCGCCCCTGGAAAAATCCCGTTCGCGAGGATTTCAGATCCCTGTCGCGCTCGTCGTTCTGGGACGATTTGGGAAAGCGAGCGCCTGGCAGCGTGCGAGTAGCAGTGGCCGGCCACGCCCTGGAGAGCTATACGCTGGCGGACGTGGCTTGGCTTGGGGGGCACCGTCAGTACCTGCTGTCGGGGCAGCGGCAGGGCTTGTGCGGGAGCCCACCCTATGCGGGAGAGGTGGGGGCGGGTCTTGTCAGGCAAGGCAAGGGCTTGCGTTTGCGCAATGCGGTCGATCTGGCGGACGATGCCGCCTTGCGTCGGGCCGGCGTCGACTACGTGGCCTTCAACCGTAACTTGTTTCCGGGCAGAGGGTTGGAGGTATTGGATATCGAGACTTGTGTGGAAAAGCTCCGTCTCAGATACGGTGCGCCTGTCTTCGAGGATCCTCATCTGGTGGTTTTTGCAGTGTTCCGTTGATCGCTAAGCGGAATGCGGTGCCGGAGCATGAATGTTCGTCGGCACTGGAATGGCTTGCTTGGCAATTGCCATGACAAGCGCTCGGGATGAATGTCTTTGTAGTGTTCACATATTTCAGGAGAGTTTGTGCTTCAGGGAAATAGGGTCGTCGTGGTGCTGCCCGCCTACCATGCGGCGAAGACAGTCGAAGATACCTGGCGTGCGCTGCCGACAGACGTGGTCGATGAGGTGATTTTGGTCGATGACGCGAGCACCGATGGCACGGCGGATATCGCTCGTCGCTTGGGGATCACGACGATCGTGCATCCGGACAACCGGGGTTATGGCGGGAACCAGAAAACCTGTTACCAAGCAGCGCTGGATGCGGGCGCGGATGTGATCGTGATGGTGCACCCCGACTATCAGTACGATCCGCGCCTAGTGCCGGCGATGGCGGGCATGATTGCGTCCGGGGTCTACGATGTGGTGCTGGGCTCACGAATCCTGGGAGGCGGAGCGCTGCGCGGCGGAATGCCGTGGTGGAAATACGTCGCCAATCGAGCGTTGACCTTGATCGAGAATCTGCTGCTCGGGGCGAAACTCTCCGAATACCATACCGGATATCGGGCCTACCACCGGCGGGTGCTGGAAACACTCCCGATGGAGCGCAACTCGGACGATTTCGTGTTCGACAACGAATTTCTGGCGCAGGCAATCGTGGCTGGTTTCCGCATGGGCGAAATTTCGTGCCCGACACGCTACTTTGCCGAGGCGAGCTCGATCAATCTGCGCCGGTCGGTGGTGTATGGGTTCGGTGTGTTGCGGGTTTCGGTG
Source organism: Pseudomonadota bacterium (assembly GCA_023459095.1). GTDB lineage: Bacteria > Pseudomonadota > Gammaproteobacteria > Burkholderiales > Rhodocyclaceae > JAEWVQ01. Next base: position 13,018 of record JAEWVQ010000077.1, read on the forward strand.
GAGGCCGCGCTGTGTCGCTGGGGGATGCTTGCGCATCCCCGTTATGCAGCGCGCGCGGCGGACAGACCGTTGCCCGAGTGATGCGCATTCGCCCGATTGCCTTGCTGCGTGCGCGGCTGCGCAGCGGTCGCGGTGCCGAACTATTGCGCTACGTCTTCGCTGGTGTGGGCATCACGCTCGCTGCGCACGGCATCTATCTGCTGCTGCTGTTCGCAGGCCAGGGACCCCATGTGGCATGGGCCCTGTCGTTTGTCTGTGGCACCGTGCTCGGTTACATCGTCCATCGGCGCTTCGTTTTCCGGGTGCGGGCACGCCGCCATCACTGGGTGAGTTTTCCGTTGGCCTATGTCTTGCGATTCGGCATCGGGCAAGCTTTGCTGACCCTGGCTCTGTGGGGGGGGATGAGTGAAGGCTGGGCCGGCTTTGTGGTGAACGTGGCGATGGCGCCGATTGGCTACCTGATGCTCCGGCTGGTATTGCATGAGCGGGGGTGATCGGTGGGTCGCCGTGGCGTTGCTAATTTGAGCGAGTGGGAAGGGTGCCCCTGTGATGACGGCCGGCACTGCCGCCGAGCGGAGCGCTGCGCAGTCCGCTGAGAACGCGTGAATTAATTGCGGACGATCGAGGCGTGCGCCATGACCGGCGCGATCAGGCCGAGGACGGCTTTGCTGGTGAAGGCGACCGAGTGGTCGCAGGCGCCGGCGGGGTGCGTTGCTGGCGGAGGTGAATCGCCGCGCGGCGCAGCGCCTTCGGGAGTGCGCCGCGCGCGCTGGTCAGCGGGCCGGTACGGCCTGCAGGGCCGCGGCCCGCATCAGGTTGTGTGCGAGCGCATGCCAGAGCAGTATCGCGCGGGCCTTGTAAATTTCGGCCGCCTCGGCGGTGCCCATGCGGGCGCGCCAGTAGGCGACGGCTGCTCGCGGCCGGGTCGTCATGCAGCTCCTGCTTGAGCAGCCCGGCCTGCACGGCCCTCCACGGCCTTGATGCGCGCATACAGCGGCGTCAGCAACGCATCCAGGCGCAGGCACGCAACTCGATCTGGTTGCGCTGCGCCGTCTGCACGCGTGGCCGTCCCGTGGGCGCCTCGGCAGGCGCCGCCGGCCCTGCGGCCGGAATCGGCAGGTCGTCAAACAACGCAGCGCAACGGTGCGCCTCGGTCGGCGGATTTGGATCGGGCTTCATGGCCTGAACGATATCCGATTCCAGTTGAGGTTAATTCACACGTTTTGAGGCGTGTGCTTGCGGGTCAGGCGCGTTGCGGCGTGGGCGGGGCTGCGGGGCTGGCGCCGGTAGTCGCCTCCGCTGCAGGCGCCGCGCCATGGACCCGTACCACCTCTCCAGCCACTGCCTCCCGCGCCGCCAGCGCCAGCCCCTTGCGCGCGGTGCACGCACCGGCCGGAAGGGGGGCGGTGGCATGGATGCGGGCGATCAGTTTCCGGTGAGACAGGATGTTGCCGATGCAGGCACCCAAGGTGACGTCGGCGTCGTAGGCCGGGGCCGCGCTCGGGCGGCCGTCGGCGTCGTGGTAGGTGATCGCCAGCGGCTGCACCGGGTGGCCGGACTCGATCGCCGGTTGCAGCAGCGCGGCGTGGAAGTGCAGCACGTGGCTGCCGTCGGTGGTGGTGCCTTCGGGAAACACCGCGACGTTGCGCCCGGCCTGCAGCAGGGCGGCGATTTCGCCGTTGACGAGCTTCGCGTGGCCGCGGCTGCCGCGGCGCAGGAACACGGTCTCGCTCCGCGCCGCGAGCCAGCCGATCACCGGCCAGTGGCGCACCTCGGCCTTGGACACGAAGGCGGCGGGGGCGAGGGCGTTGATCGCGAAAATGTCGATCCACGACACGTGGTTGGCCACCAGCAGCGCGCCGGGCATGACCGGGCGGCCCTCGATGCGCAGTTCGAAGCCGAGGATGTCGAGCAGGCGCTGCGACCAGCGCTGACGCAGGCGGCGGTGGGTGGCGTTCGAACTCAGCGGATAGACGAGCGCGATGGTGAGCACACCGCGCACCACGTGCCCGGCCAGGCGCAGCGCGCGCCAGGCGCGCAGCATGGCCGAGCTGGCGGCGCGCCCGCGTGCGCGGCGGTCGCGTGGCGCGGCGGCGTTCGGCGGTGAGGCGTGCGGCAAGGGCGAGTTCAGTCCGGGCGTCCCAGGAAGTGTTTGGCGTATTTGCCGGCGAGCCGGCTCATCGGCATGAGGATGGGCAGGTCGGCGGTGTTGAAGTCGGGATCCCACGCCGGCTCGCCGCAGATCCACGCCCCGGCGCGCAGGTAGCCCTTGATCAGCGGCGGCGCGTCGGCGGGGACGTCGTTGCGCAGCATCTCCAGCGGCAGCGGGCAGCGCGGGAACACGCGGTATTCGAGCGGGGCGAGGTGGGTCTCGCACAGCCGATTATACAGATTGGCCGCATTGTGCCCGCCGTCGGCCATGCTCACCGAGGCGCAGCCGATCAGGTAGTCGTAGCCGTTGTCCTGCATGTAGCGCGCGAGTCCGGACCACAGCAGGGCGATCACCGCGCCGCTGCGGTAGTCGGCGTCGATGCACGAGCGCCCGATCTCGACGATGCGGTTGCGCAGGTGCTGCAGGCGGGTGAGGTCGAACTCGTTCTCCGAGTAGTAGCCGCCGATGCGGCGCGCGGCCATCGGCGACAGGATGCGGTAGGTGCCGACGATGCGCCCGGCGTCCTCGTCGCGCACGATCAGGTGGTCGCAGAACGGATCGTAGATGTCGCGATCGACGCCCGGGGTGCGCGTGGGCAGGCGCGCTCCCATCTCCTCGGCGAACACCCGGTAGCGCAGCTTCTGTGCTTCGAGGATCTCGGTCTCGCAGGTGGCGAGGGCGACGTGGAGATTGCGCCCGGCGCGGGCGTCGAGCTGCGTGCGGGTCTGGAGCATGGCGCGGTCCTTGGTCCGGTGCGGGTGGCGCCATTCTCGAAAGCCTGCGTTGCGGCGCGGTGACACGCCGATTACGATGCGATGACGTTATTTATGCATCCCGATAATGAGAGGAGGCTTCCCCGATGGACAATTGCGTGTTCTGTCGCATCGCGCGTGGCGAGCTGCCGGCGTCGACGGTGTACGAGGACGACCACGTACTGGTGATCATGGACATCCAGTCGGTCAACCCCGGACACATGCTGGTGCTGGTGAAGGCGCACCACGACAACATCTACACCCTCGACGAAGGTCTGGTGGCCGCTGCCTTCGGCACCGCTGCGCGCATGGCGCGCGCGGTCAAGCAGGCCTATGGCTGCGAGGGTGTGACCCTGCTGCAGGCGAACGAGATCGCCGGCGCGCAGACCGTGTTCCATTTCCACATTCACGTGCTGCCGCGCTGGCGCGACGATGGCATGGCGCTGGCGTGGCCGGCGAAGAATCCGTCGCGCGAGGCGCTCGAGGAAATGGCGCTGCGCGTGCGCGCCGCGCTGTAGGCGGGGTGCGATGCGGGGGCGCGCACCATCGTGGCGCGCGCCACGCCGCAGGCCGTGCCGGGGAGGGCGCGGGCGGGTAGAATGAGCCGCTTTCCTCCCCTGTTTCCGGAGCGCAGTCATGCCCCAATACCGTTCCCGCACGTCCACCGCCGGCCGCAACATGGCAGGGGCTCGCGCCCTGTGGCGCGCCACCGGCATGAAGGACGGCGACTTCGAAAAGCCGATCATCGCGATCGCCAACAGCTTCACCCAGTTCGTGCCCGGCCACGTGCACCTCAAGGATCTCGGCCAACTCGTGGCCCGCGAGATCGAGGCCGCGGGCGGCGTCGCCAAGGAATTCAACACCATCGCGGTCGATGACGGCATCGCCATGGGCCACGGCGGCATGCTGTACTCGCTGCCCAGCCGCGAGCTGATCGCCGACAGTGTCGAGTACATGTGCAACGCCCACACCGCTGACGCGCTGGTGTGCATCTCGAACTGCGACAAGATCACTCCGGGCATGCTGATGGCCGCGCTGCGCCTGAACATCCCCACCATCTTCGTGTCCGGTGGGCCGATGGAGGCGGGCAAGGTGAAGTGGGAGGCCAAGGTGATCTCGCTCGACCTCGTCGATGCGATGGTCAAGGCCGCCGACAAGAGCTGCTCGGACGAGGAAGTCGACGCCATCGAGCGCTCCGCCTGCCCGACCTGTGGTTCGTGCTCCGGCATGTTCACCGCCAATTCGATGAACTGCCTGACCGAGGCGCTCGGCCTGTCGCTGCCCGGCAACGGCACCACGCTCGCCACCCACGCCGATCGCGAACGCCTGTTCCGCGAAGCCGGACAGCGCATCGTCGGTCTCGCCAAGCGTTACTACGAAGAGGACGACGCTTCGGTGCTGCCGCGCTCGATCGCGTCCTTTGCCGCGTTCGAGAACGCGATCAGCCTGGATGTGGCGATGGGCGGTTCGACCAACACCGTGCTGCACCTGCTCGCCGCCGCGCGCGAGGCCGGGGTGGACTTCACGATGAAGGACATCGACCGCATCAGCCGGCGCGTGCCCTGCCTGTGCAAGGTCGCACCCGCGATCGCCGACGTGCACATCGAGGACGTCCATCGCGCGGGCGGCATCATGGGCATCCTCGGCGAACTCGACCGCGCTGGCCTGCTCAACCGCGACGTGCCCACCGTGCACAGCAAGACCCTGGGCGAGGCGCTGTCGCGCTGGGACATCATGCAGGCTCACGACAAGGCGGTGTTCGACTTCTTCCTCGCCGCGCCGGGTGGCGTGCCCACCCAGGTCGCGTTCAGCCAGAACCGGCGCTGGAACGAGCTCGACATGGACCGCGCCGGCGGCGTGATCCGCAACAAGGCCCACGCCTTCAGCGCCGACGGCGGGCTCGCCGTGCTCTACGGCAACATCGCCGAGAAGGGCTGCATCGTGAAGACCGCCGGGGTCGACGAGTCGATCTGGACCTTCACCGGCAAGGCCCGCGTGTACGAGAGCCAGGAAGATGCGGTCGATGGCATCCTCGGCGAGCAGGTCCAGGCCGGCGACGTCGTCATCATCCGTTACGAAGGTCCGAAGGGCGGCCCCGGCATGCAGGAAATGCTCTACCCGACCTCGTACCTGAAGAGCCGCGGCCTGGGCGCGCAGTGCGCGCTGCTCACCGACGGCCGTTTCTCCGGCGGCACCTCCGGCCTGTCGATCGGCCACGCCTCGCCGGAAGCGGCCTGCGGCGGTGCGATCGCGCTGGTCGAGGACGGCGACACGATCGAGATCGACATTCCCAACCGCCGCATCCACCTCGCCATCGCCGATGCCGAACTCGCCCGCCGGCGCGCGGCGATGGAGGCGAAGGGTGCCGCGGCGTGGAAGCCGGTCAAGCGCGAGCGCGTGGTCAGTGCCGCGCTGCAGGCCTACGCCGCGCTCACCACCTCGGCCGACACCGGCGCGGTGCGCGACGTCACCCAGGTCCAGCGCTGACATGGACGCGGAACTCACCCGGCTCGAGGCCCAGATCGAACAGCTGATCGGGCTCTACGAAGGCATGAAGGGCAGCAGGCGCGAGCTGCTCGCGCGCGTCGCACGGCTCGAGGCCGAGAACCATCAGTTGTCGGACAAGCTCAAGCTCGCCACCGGCCGGCTCGAAGCGGTCCTGGCGAAGCTCCCCGAAGGCTGAGGAACGAAGGCATGGAAACGCTCGACATCATGTTGCTGGGCAAGGAGTACCGCGTCGCCTGCCCCGCCGAGGACAAGGAGGGCCTGCTCGCCGCAGTCGCCCTGCTTGATCGGCGGCTGGGCGAAACCGCGTCCAGAACCAATGCTTCCGGCGAGAAACTGGCGGTGATGACCGCGCTCAATATCGCGCATGAATACCTCCAGCATCAGCGCGGCAACGGGTTTGACATGCCGGCGGCGAAGCGTAGAATCGAACTCATGAAAGCGCGCCTGGATGGGGTCCTCGCCCAGCAAGACAGGTTGTTTTAGGTCCGGGGAGGTTGCCGGCGCGCACACGATCAATCCCCTGCAGTGTTCGTCGAAGTCGTAGATTCCTTGAACCAATGTCGAGAGACTTGGTTGCGGACCTCAAAGCCGCTGGTGTGCATGCCCCTAGCCGGGTGAGCCTGACGCGGTGGGAAAGCGACCTCCCTGAACCCTAGGTTCAGGATGCCCGGCGGAGACGGCACAGGCGGGGGGCCAAAAGCAAAAAGGCGCGGTCATCGACCGCGCCTTTTTCGTTGATGCCAGGCGTCGCCACACCACGGGACGCTCGCCGCTCCGGCATTCACGCGCAGGGAAACAGCTCGATCACCGCGGTCTCCGGCAGGCCGGGCAGATGATCGGCGAGCGGGCGGCAACCGGCCGGCGTGCACAGCGTGTAGCCGGCGGCCCACGGCGAGTGGGTCAGCGCCAGTCGCGGCAGGCGCCGCGTGGCGTGGTAGTGCCACACGCCGTCCTGCAGGCGCGCTCCGGCGGGGGGCTCCATGCCCGCGCCCGAGCCGCGGATGCGGCCCTCCGTCAGCACCAGTTCGGTGCGCGTAATTTGCCAGTCTTCTTCCCAGCGGATCTTTTCGATCGAATGCGTCCAGGCCAGGGTGAAGGTGCTGGTGGCGAGTTTCGCGACCAGCATCCCGCTTGCCAGACAGAGCAGGCTCACCGCGCAGCGCCCTGACTGCGCTCAGGCGTGCGCCGCGGTGCGGCGCCGGAGCCAGAACTGCACGCCGAAGAAGGCCACGGTGAGCGCGACCCCGATCTGGTCGGACAGCGGATCGGCGGCGACCAGCAAGGCCGCGGCGGCGAAGGCCCAGAGCCGCCCGGGCCAGGACACCGGTTGCCACAGGTAACCGATCGAGGCCACGCCCCACAGGCCGATCGCGAGCAGCGCCTTGCTCACGATCCAGATCACCGCCAGTGCGTCGGGGTCGCCCTGCAGCATCAGCTCGGGGGCGTACACTGCCATGTAGGGCACGATGAAGCCGGCAAGCGCGATGCGCACCGCCTGCACGCCGATCTTCATCCCCGACACGCCGGCGATCGGCGCTGCGGCGAACGCCGCCAGGGCGACCGGCGGGGTGAGGTCGGCCATGATCCCGAAATAGAACACGAACATGTGGCTGACGATCAGTGGCACGCCGAGGTCGAGGAGTGCGGGCGCTGCCAGTGACGAAGTGATGATGTAGTTGGGGATGGTCGGTATGCCCATGCCGAGCAGCAGGCACACCAGCATGGTCAGCACCAGCGACAGCAGCAGGTTGTCGCGGCCGAGCGCGAGGATCATGTTGGCGAACGAGGTCGCCGCGCCGGTCAGGGTGAGCACGCCGATGATCACGCCGACCAGCGCGCACGCCACGCCCACAGGCAGCGCGTGGCGGGCACCGTTGGCGAGGGCTTCGACCGCGATCCGCAGCGTGGCGCGGCCGCCTTGCACGCAGGCGCAGACCACGCACAGCGCGGCGATGATGAGGAGGAAGGCGCTGATGCCCCACTTGAGGAAGCTCGAACACAGCAGCCCGAGCGCGATCCAGAACGCGGTGCGCAGCACGTTGCCGCGCAGGCGCAGCGCGATCGCGGCGCCGAAGATCAGCACCGCGGTGAGTGCCAGCCCCACCGTGCCGGAGAACAGCGGGGTGTAGCCGGAGAACAGCAGCCACACCAGGATTGCGAGCGGCAGCAGCAGATACCAGCCCCGGTGCAGCGCCGCCCACGGGTCTGGGCAGTCCTTCTTCGGCAGGCCGTGGAGGCCGGCGCGGCCGGCTTCCAGATGCACCATCCAGAATGCGGTGACGAAGTAGAGGATGGCCGGAATCAGTGCGGCCTTGACGATCTCCACATAGGCTACGCCGATGGTCTCGGCCATGATGAAGGCCACCGCGCCCATCACCGGCGGCATGATCTGTCCGCCCATGCTCGCGGTGGCCTCGACGCCGCCGGCGAATTCCGGGCGATAGCCGAAGCGCTTCATCAGCGGAATGGTGAACTGGCCGGTGGTGACCACGTTGGCTACCCCCGAGCCGTTGATCGTGCCCATCAGGCCGGAGGAGATCACCGACACCTTGGCCGGACCGCCGCGGGTGTGGCCGACGGTGCCGAGGGCGAAATCGGTGAACAGGCGGATCATGCCGGC
>JAEWVQ010000078.1 GCA_023459095.1 Pseudomonadota bacterium
GCGCGGCGCAGCGCAGGCGGCGGCGCGTCTGCAATCATCGGCGGCGGCTTCGCGGTCGCCGGTGCTGGACGGTGCCCGCCTTCCGCGGCGGGGGCGTCTGCCGCGGCGCGCGATGCGGCCACCATCGCCTCGCCGCCCGCTTCGTCCTCCCCCAGGTCGCGTTCCTCGTCTTCGCCCTCAAGCACCGCAACCGTGGCCGCGTCCGGCCACGGTGCATCGCCGCGCTCGACGGTGATCAGCGCCGCGCCCAGGCGCAGGCCTTCACCCAGACGCAGGCGCCGCGGTGGCGCTTCCGGCGAGGTCCATGTCCAGCCGTCGGCGTCCGCCGCGAGCGCTGCCGCGGCGGCAATCCGGGCATCGTGCAGCACGATGTCGGCGCCCGCGTCGCCCCCCACGCGCAGCACCGCCTCCACCGGCGCGCGCGCACCGGCGTGCACGCCGCTCAGCACGCGCAGCTCGAGCGCCTCGGTTGCCGGCTGCGCCACGCTCACTCCCATGCTCCGGACGCGCGCATCACAGGTCCACCCGCGCCAGCGGCTGAATGTTGATCTCCTGCGTCAGCTCCTGGTACGACAGCACCGGCAGTTCGTAGAGATCCTGCTCGATCATCTTGCGCAGGTAGCGGCGGATGTCCATCGAAGTCAGCAGCACCGGACGCTGCGCCGAGGCCGAGAGGTCGCCGACGGTGCGCTTGATGTTGTCGAGCAGGCGCTTGCCGACGTTGGGGTCGAGCGCGAGGTAGCTGCCCGCCGAGGTCTGGCGGATCGCGCCGCGCACCGTGTCCTCGACGTTGGGCGCGAGCAGGTAGGCGGGCAGCATGTTGTGGCCGCCGGAGTACTTGTGGCTGATGTGGCGTTTCAAGGTGGAGCGCACGTACTCGGTGAGCAGCACCGAATCCTTTTCCTTCTGCCCCCACTCGATGAGCGCTTCGAGAATGGCGCGCAGGTTGCGTACCGAGATGTCCTCCGACACCAGGCGCTGCAGGATCTCGGCGATCTTCTGGATCGGCATCACCCGCATCGCCTCCTTGACCAGGTCGGGGAAGCGCTCCTCCATCGCGCCGAGCAGGAAGCGCGTCTCCTGGATGCCGATGAAGTCGGCAGCGTACTTCTTGAGCACGAAGGCGAGGTGGTAGGTCAGCACCTGGCCGGGGGCCATGAACGGAATCCCCGCCTTGGCGAGCAGCGGCTTGAGTTCGGCGTCGACCCACACCGTGGGGATGCCGGGCAGGAAGCGGGTGTCTTCCTCGTAGGCGATGGCGAGCGCGGCGAGGTTGCGCGTGGCCTCGCGCACGAGCAGGCGGTCCGGACGCAGACGGCCCTGCGACACCGGCACCTCGGACAGCATGATGCTGTAGGTTTCGGCCGGCAGACGGTCGTTGTAGCGCAGCTGGATGCCGGGGAAGGGCACGCCGAGGTCGAAGTAGAGCGCGCGCCGGATGTTGAGCAGTTCGTCGTTGAGCATGCCCGGATCGAAGCTGTCGCGCAGATGGCTGGCCACGTCCATGAGCAGCGGCACGGTGGGCGCGAACTCGTCGGTGCCGTCCTCGCGCGGCTTGGGCGGCGGCTCGCCGGCGGCCTGCATCGCCGGCACTTCGGTGACCTTGCCGGTCTTCTCGTCCACCACCTTGCGCGTGGCGCGCATCAGGGTGATGCCGATGGTGCCGACAACCACGGCGAGGACCAGGAACACCCCGGTGGGCATGCCCGGGATCAGCCCCATGCCGAGCGCGACCACGCCGCCGATGAGGAGCGCGCGCGGCTGGGCGAGGATCTGCCCGCCGATGTCCTTGCCGACGTTGGAGGCGCCGTCCTCGGACTGCACGCGGGTGACGATCATGCCCGCGCAGATCGAGATGAACAGCGCCGGAATCTGCGAGATCAGGCCGTCGCCGATCGACAGGATGGAATACACCTGGGCCGCCTCGCCGGCACTCATGCCGCGCTGCATGGTGCCGATCAGGATGCCGCCGAGCAGGTTCACCGCGGTGATGATGAGGCCGGCGATGGCGTCGCCCTTGACGAACTTCATCGCCCCGTCCATCGCGCCGTAGAGCTGGCTTTCCTTCTCCACCACGCGACGGCGGCGCTTGGCCTCGTCCATGTCGATGGTGCCGGCGCGCATGTCACCGTCGATCGACATCTGCTTGCCGGGCATCGCGTCCAGCGAGAAGCGCGCGGCGACCTCGGCGACGCGCTCGGCGCCCTTGGTGATGACCACGAACTGGACGATGGTGAGGATCAGGAACACCACGAGACCGACCACCAGGTTGCCGCCGACGACAAAGTTGCCGAAGGTCTCGATGATGTGGCCGGCATCGCCCTGGAGCAGGATCAGACGCGTGGTGGCGATCGAGATGCCGAGCCGGAACAGCGTGGTGACGAGCAGCACCGACGGGAACGAGGCGAAGGCCAGCGGATTGGGCAGATACATCGCCACCATCAGCAGCACCGCCGACAGAGTCATGTTGACCGCGATCAGCGCATCCATCAGCCAGGTCGGCAGCGGCAGGATCATCATGAAGATGACCGAGACCAGGAAGGTGGCGAGGACGAGGTCGTTGCGGCTCGAGGCCGCGATCACGAAGCGTTGCAACTGGGCCTGCAGGGCGTGCATCAGGCGTCTTTCCGGTGAGGGTCCGCGGCGGGGCGGGCGTCGAGCCAGGCGCGCATCGCGGCCCCGGCCTCGGCATGGCGGTCGAGCGCGGCCAGGGCCTGGGCGCGCAGCAAATGGAAGGCATCATCGACCGCACCGGCGAGGGCGAGGCGGTCGAGCGCGGCGAGCGCGCGATCGGGCTTGCCGGCGCGGATCTGCGCGAGCGCGAGCGCGCGCAACCACTGCGGGCGGTCGGGCTGCAGGCGGTCGAGCGCGGCGAACAGGGTCGCGGCCTTGTCCGGGTGGGCGTTGCGCAGGTAGAAGTAGCCGAGCATCCACAACGCTTCGTGCTCGGCGGCGAGCGGAGCCGCGGCGGACGTCATGGGATCGGGCGCCGCGCCGTCGCGGGCAAAGAGAATCGATTCATGTCAGCCCTGATACAGCGCGCCGCGGTACATCGCAACCAGATCGCGCAGATCGGTTTCTTCCTTCAGCAGGCGGGCGGCGCGGTTGAGCACGCGCGCGTCGTCCGGGCGGTGCTCGGCGGCGTCGCGCAACGTGCCGAGGGCGCGGTCGAGCGCGGCGCGAAAGGCGGCGGGCAGCAGCAGGTCGCGGTCGGAGACCTCGGGGCGCACCGCGGCCTCGAGACGGTCCTCCAGAGAGCGCTGCTCGAACAGGCGCTCGAGCTGGCCGACGCCTTCGAGGTCGCTGGGAGCGAGTTCGTGCTGCTGGGGCAGCGCCGGCGCCGCGGAGTCGCCGTGGATGATGCGGTCCAGGCCGCGGTCGAAGGCGAAGGGTTGGGAGCGAATGTCCATCGTTGTCTGTCCTTGAAACGTCAGCGCCGGGCCTGCCAGTCGTCGCGCCAGCGCGCGATGGCATCCCAGCCGGATTCGAGCGCAACCGCGGTGAACTCGCGCTGCGCGATGCGCAGCGCGATCACGAGTGCGCTGTCCTGGCCCTGGCCGCGCAGACCGAGCTGCAGCGGGCGGCCGTGCAGGCGGCGGGCATTGGCGCGGCGCAAGGCCTCGCCGAGGGCGGCGCCGTCCAGCCACGGGCTGCGATGCACGAGATAGAGCAACACGTCGTCGCCGGCCTGCTCCACAGCCAGAATGTCGCCCGAGGCGAAGCGCAGCTGTGCCACCCCGGCGCCATCGAAGCCCCAGTGCGGCAATCCGGCGCGGCGGCCGAATTCGTCGAGCGCGGCATTGATCCAGTTCACCGTCCTTCCTCCTCGCGGTCGATCGCCGCATCGAGCGCGTCCTGCACCGCGTTGAGCAGGCTCTGGCGGTTCTCGACGTCGGCAAATATTTTCACCGGCAGCTCGCGCATCACCCCTTTCACCTCGGTCAGGAACCGGATCTGCGGCGCCGTCGCCGCGCAGCCGCAGCGCTCGGCGATCGCCGCGAAACGGCTGCCATTGACCCAGCGCTCGTTGCTCAGCGCGGTGAGTTCGCGCAGCAGCAGCGTCGGCACGAAGGGCTCGACGCCATGTTCGCGATGCACCGTGGCGGCGAGCCCGCCACAGCGTTCGAGCAGGGTGGCGGCGACTTCCAACTGATAGAGGTCGCTGACCAGCGCGTGCAGACGGTTGGGGTCGGTCGACGGCCGCGCCGCGGCGAGATCGTCACCAAGCGCGCGGATCATCGCCGCCAGCCCGCGCGGAAAATCCTCCTGCGGATAGCGCTCGAGCAGCACGCCGAGGGTGTCGGCGAGGGTGGCCTGGCCGAGCACCAGATCGCGGTAGTCGCTCTGAAAGACCTCCACCGCGGCGCTGCCGCCGGCCACCGTGGCCGCGGCATGCACGCTGTTCAGCCCCGCGCGCACCTGCGGCCCGCGCTCGAGCATGAGCTCTTCGAGCGCATCCTCGATCGCGGCGAGCACGGCCGGCTCGGCGCCCTCGTCCTCGCCGTGGCGCAGCGCGTACTGCAGCGCGATGAACTGGCGCGCCGGCTCGGCCGAGGCCTGGCGCGCGCCCTGCAGCGGGTCCTGCTGGCCGGCGAGCATGCGCTTGGCGAGCGCGACCAGCTTTTCCTCGCCCCCCTCGTCGTGCGCAGCATCAAGATAGGCCCGGATCTCCTCCAGGCGCAGGACCTGCAGGCGCTCGCCGGGGGCGAGCTTGCGCTCGGCCAGCTCCTTGTCCTCGACCTTCTCCGAATGCGCGAAAGTGATCTCCTCGGCGGCATCGGTGAGCACCGAACGGGTGTCGAGGGTCTGCACGGTCTCGCCGCGGAAGCTGCCGGCGGTCGACTGCCGCGCCAGCCCCTGATCGGACAGGCGGCCATCGCTGGCGAGGTTGTGCGGCAGGGCGGCGTCGATACGGACCATGTTGGGGCGGAAGCACTTCCGGTGCGGGTAACGGAGGCGTAGTAACCGCAACGCACCACCGGTTCCCGCACCACGCACGAAAAATTTTCCCGCACGCCCTGGAACCGCCCGTACCAGGCCGTTACTTACCCGCCGTATCCGCTGCGTCCGGCCCCACTTCGACACAGCACACCGACCGACTCAAGGAGACCGCCCTCATGCAAGCGCAGACGCAAACCGATTACGACAAGGTCCGCCAACTGATCGACGAGGCCGACCGCCTGATGGCCCAGATCCAGCGCGACAGCGACGACCAGGAAGACAGCCTGCGCCGCCTCGGCCTGGACCCGGCCAAGGTGCGCAGCATCGCCGCGCAGCAGCTGAGCCCCCGCGACCGCGAACAGGCCGAAG
>JAEWVQ010000079.1 GCA_023459095.1 Pseudomonadota bacterium
CGGGTCAAGCTGGAGGCGCGAGATGCCCATTGCGACGTGAAGATCGCCGACTATGTGTGGGGCAACTTCCGGGAGCGCCACCTGTTCCTCAGTTATGCCCACGTCCGGGCCGAAGCCATCGGTGCGCTGGGCCTGCGCCTGCTCGCCGCCATCCAGCCCCTGCTGGGCGGCGATGCCGAAGCGGCGCGGCAGAGGCTGGAGGCGGCCCTTGCGGTGATGCCCGACATGGACACCATGGAGGACCCCATTGATCCGGCAGTCGCCGCGGGGCTGGGGTTGAAGTTCTACAAGCCCGGCATGCGCTTTCGCTGGTTCTCCCAGCACTGGACCTTTACCGAGTACATGGCGCGCTATCTGGACCATGACACCACTTGGTAATGAGCGACGGCAGCACGCAACGGGGCTGCTTTTTTTGCATCGCATCGACCTTTTGCATCCCCACGGATCAACGATACGAAGATGACCACAGCGCAGCCAATCAATGATGATCAGCTAAACTCCCGGGTTCAGATTCGACGTACTCGATGGACAGCGCCCAACGCGCGCGCATACCGCACCATTGATGGCAGACATACTTGAATATCTTTTTCGACCGTCACCGAAAATCATTTCCGGAAACCTGCCCCACAGAACCCCATGCCGTTCCCCCGGAAAACGGTGTAGACCCACAAGCACAGCAATTGAATAAAGCCATGGAAAGAAACACAAAAAACGCCATCGTAACGGGCATCACCGGCCAGGATGGCGCCTATTTGACCCAGTTGCTGCTCAACCATGGCTACACGGTTCACGGCGCATACCGTCGGACAAGCTCAGCCAATTTCTGGCGCATGGAAGAATTAGGTATTCTGGGGCATGAAAATCTGCACCTGGTAGAGAACGACATCACCGATCTGGGAGTCTGCATTTCCCTGGTACAGAAGATACAGCCTGTCGAGATTTACAACCTCGCCGCACAAAGCTTTGTCGGCGCATCCTTCGAACAACCCAACACAACAGCGCAGATTAACGGCATCGGCGCCCTCAACCTGCTGGAAGCCATACGCCTGGTCAACCCAAGAGTCCGCTTTTATCAGGCCAGCACCTCGGAAATGTTCGGTAAGGTTCAGGCCATTCCGCAAACGGAAGACACGCCTTTCTATCCGCGAAGCCCCTACGGCGTTTCCAAGCTTTTCGCACACTGGATGACCGTTAACTATCGAGAGAGCTACGACATATTTGGAGCGAGTGGAATTCTGTTCAACCACGAGTCACCACTCCGGGGGCGCGAATTCGTGACTCGGAAGATCACCGACGCCGTCGCCAGAATCAAACTGGGCAAGCAGGACTGTCTGGAGCTGGGCAATCTGGAAGCCAAGCGCGACTGGGGGTTCGCCCAGGAGTATGTTGAAGGCATGTGGCGAATGCTTCAGGCGGATCAGCCGGACACCTACATTCTCGCTACCGGCCGCACCGAAACGGTCCGGACTTTCGTTGCCCTTGCCTTCAAAGCCGTCCAGATCGACCTGGAGTTCAGAGGCGAGGCGGAGAATGAGATCGGAATTGACCGCAGCACAGGCCGTACCTTGGTGCGCGTCAATCCGAAGTTCTATCGCCCCGCCGAAGTGGATCTCATGATGGGCAGCCCCGAGAAAGCCAAACGCGAGCTGGGCTGGGCGCCCAGGACCTCGCTGGAGGAACTCTGCCACATGATGGTGACGTCCGATCTCAAGCGCGTGGCACGCGGCATTTCGTTCTGAGATCGGGCAAGAACTGAGTCACTCGACCAAACAGGCCAGCCAACAAACCATGATTCAAGCATGGCCATGCAACCAAGCCCCGGCTCGATGCTTAGCACACGGGGCGGCTCGGTCCGGCGAAGGCAAGGGATGCGATGCCGCACACATCCACCCTCTCCTCGCGCTCCGACCCAGGCGGCGCCCAGCAGGTCAGACACGATCTCCGGCACGCGCGACGGCACACCTGGCCGAACGGGCTTGATCTGTCGCGCCTCGAGCGCGCCCGGCACTCGAAACGGATACAATCGGGCTCACCATTTGACATCCGGATCAAGGAGCCCCCATTGCGCGCGCCGTCTCATCCTCTCCGAACCCACGCGTGGCGTTGGGCGACTGCATCGGTATTTTGCTGCATTTATGGGTCTGCTTTTGCACAGCTGTCCGGTGCGAACGTTCCTCTGGATCGTCAGGTGGATGAGGCTTTCAAGGAACTCACCCGAGCGCCTTCAGATGCAGCTTCGAACATGCGATATGCACGTCTCCTGGTGCAAGCAGGCAACTACGAGGGAGGCGTAGCGGCACTTGAGAGCATGCTGATCAACCCTGATGCACCGCCCAGCATCAGACTGGAATTGGCCGTGCTGTATTACCGCATGGGCTCCTACGCCATGTCCGAGGCACTGTTGCGGGCCGCGCTCGAGGATGGGCGCCTGGCCGACGAGCACCGCGCCCAGGCGATCACGCTGCTGCGCGATGTGACCGCACGCAACCAGCCCTCCCAACTCAGCGGCTTCGTGATGCTCAGTCTGCGTACCCAGACCAATCCCAATGCCCGCAGCGACAGAGACATGATTTATGCCAACGGAGCACTGGTGCCGCAGGGCGATAGATTCAAGCCGGATTCAGACTCGGATGTGCAGCTAACCGCCCGCCTCGACCATCGCCACGACCTTGACCTTCAAAACGAGGCCTCGGTGGTGAGCTCCCTGGTCGCCCAGGTCGTCGACTATCGCTCCTCATCCGGCAGCAAGCTACGGGCCGACCAAACCGACCCCTATGATCTGGCACTGCTGGAGATCACCAGCGGGATCCGTTTCAAGCCCGCCCCCATCCAGTTACCGGAACTGCGGGTACGCCCTCATCTGATTGCCGCCGAACTGCTGGCCCAGCAGCACCGCTACCTGAGCAATGCGGGCGTCGGGCTGGACGTCGAGTACCGCTGGGACGAGCGCACCCTCGCCGAGGCCACTTATGAATATCGCCACTACGACTATGCATCGCGCATCGACGTTCCGGACGCCAAGCTGCTGGGCGGGCCCGATAACGGATTGCGTTTGCGGCTGACTCGTGAATTGGCGCCCGGCCAGGCGCTGAGCGCAGAGATCGCCCTGCGCGACCACGACACCAGCAGATCTCATTACGACTACAGTAGTCGTGACCTGCAGCTCACCTATTTCATTGCCCACGCCAATCCATTGAGCAGCACCAGTGGAAACTGGCTGACCTCTCTCTGGACGGGAGCGTCACAGCGCGAGTACGGAGCGGGCGACCCCGCCATCAATGCAGACCGGGCCCGCAAAGACAATGAGTTCCGCGTCGGCGCCAGCCTCACCGTTCCCATGGACGACAAATGGTCGCTCCAGTGGCGGCTTGAGCACTTGAGAACCAACTCCAATCTGCCCAATTACGACAACAAGAATACGTCACTGCAGGCCTCAGTCGTTTACGTGTTCTGAACACTGCCCATCCTGTCCAAGCAAATAACAATCGCCCGAGGAGTCAGCGATGTCCCCGCCCCCCATTTCCAAAGACCTGTGGTTTGCCGCCGCGCTGAGTACGGCTGCGCTGCCAACCACCCTGGCCCAGGCCGCCCAGCCGACTCAACCCGTCCAAGCCGGCGTCGTCACCGCGACGACTGCCGGCGCCAGCTTTGCCGCCGGTGATCAGGTGTTGCAGGTGGGGGCCGAGGTGCTGCCGGGCCAGAAGCTGCGAACCAATGCAGAAGGTCGATTGCACATTCTTTTCCTCGATCAATCTGCAGTGACGCTTGGTCCGGACTCCGAAGTCATCATTGAGACCTTCAACTACGACTCCAGCACTCGCCTCGGTCAAATCGGGCTTACGCTGAACAGCGGCACCCTGCGTGTTGTCGGTGGTCATATCAGCAAGAACACCCCCACCGTGATCCAAACCCCCCAAGGAAAGGTTGAGATTTCGGGCGGCATCTCGACCATCGAATCGACGAACAGCAATACCAGCGCAATCTTCCTGTTCGGTCAGCAAATGAGAGTGACCGACAACTCCGGCCAGACCCAGACAATCACCCGCCCTGGCTTCGGCACGACCATGACCCATGACTCGGTTGGTGCTCCTCAGCGCATCCCCGCGCAGACATTGAGTGCCGGTCACTTCAATTCACCCAGCTCCGCCCCCTCCCCCAACCCCAGTCCATCGGGGCCGCTGATCAGCACCAGCGATCGGCCTTCAGGGATTCAACAGCCCAACCTGAACCTGGCACAGGATCGGTTGAAAACGAACACCCAGAACGACCTCAGCACCAATCCGAATGTTGCCTTGCAGACCCTCCTGGGCACCGGCCAGACCAATATTCAATCCTGATGGCAGAGAAACCCTCGCCATTACCCAAGGGCCAGGCATTCGCGCATGCGCATTCTCTTCGTTTCGAACTACCCCCATCTTCCCGATATCCAGGGCGGATTGCAGACCACCACCCATGACCTGTGTCTGGCAATAAAGGATTTGGGCGCCGAGGTCGCCGTACTGTGCGGTCAATGTGAGCACGGCAACGCAGACCCCAGCAGCCCCGCGCTCTGTGATGAGGAACTGGGCTATCTGGTCATGCGCAGCGCCACGCCGGAGAGCGCATTGGCCATGGCCGCGGCAGCCTGGAATGCCACAGCCATCGTGGTGCAGAGCGGTACGGCCCTGCTGCCGATGGTGCTGGCCAGCCTCGCCACCGGTCGCCCCACCGCGGTCTATCTCCACAATGTGGAAACCCACCAGTTGGCCGGGACCCTGCTGCCCGACGCCTCCCTCCTTTACTTCGCCAATTCCGATTTCACCGCCGAACGCTGGCGCACCCTTTTCGGCATCGACTGCACGGTAGTTCCCCCCATCATCGCGCCGGAGCGTTACGTCGTCACTGAAACGGGCAACAAGGTGCTGTTCGTCAATCCCACGCCCATCAAGGGCGTGGAGATCATGTTTGGGCTTGCCGCCGCCTGCCCCGAACTCCCCTTCCTGGTACTCGAAAGCTGGAACCTCTCTCCCCAATGGCGCAACCATTGTCAGGCGAGGGCGCAGAGGCTCGGCAACATTGAATGGCGCAGTCCGACCCAGGACATGCGACAGGTTTTTCATGAAGCGCGCGTGCTGCTGATGCCCTCGGTATGGGAGGAGTCTTTCGGCCGCACGGTGGTCGAAGCGCAACTGAATGGCTTGCCGGTGTTGGCCAGCACCCGGGGGGCACTCCCCCGGCTGGTCGGTGCCGGAGGGCTCGTCATCGACCCTCACGCCCCCCTTTCCGATTGGGCTCGGGCGCTTCGCCAGCTGTACAACGCGTGCGATACCGGCAGTTTCCGCGCAGCCGCAAAGCGACAGGCCACCGAGCATGTGCTCTCCACGCCATTCGTCATCAGCACGATGCTGACCCAACTGGCTGCTCACGGTCTCCGCTGACGCTCTGCTGGCCTTCAATCGACTTCCACAGGCTAGCCCTGTGAGCAGGAATCCACCCATGTTTGTCCTTCCCCGAAAGCCTCGCCGCGAGGATTGCCGCTTCTATCACTCCTATACCCTGGCCGATGGCGAGGTCGTGGGCGAGTGGGACCTGCGTCCGGCAGTTTCCCAGTATCTTGGCGAAGTGGACTTCAAAGGCCGATCCGTGCTGGAAATCGGCCCCGCCAGCGGTTTTCTCTCTTTTCATATGGAGGCGGCCGGCGCCCAGGTCACCTGCCTGGAACCCCCGATGTCGCACCTGTGGGACACCGTTCCCATCGAAGGCTATGACAAAGACAAATGGCGCGCGGAGTTTACAGGCGTTATTGAACAGGTTCGAAACTCGTTCTGGTATGTGCACAACGAAAAGCGCTCCAGTGTCCGGCTGATCGAGGCCGACCCCTGCAACATCCCGGAAGCGGCAGGCGAATTCGATATCTGCCTTCTCGCCTCAGTGCTGCTCCATTGCCGCCGCCCGTTCGACATTCTCGAAAGCGTTGCCCGTCGGACCACGCGTACCGTGATCGTTACCGAGCTCTGGAACCCCCAGCTGGGGGAGCTTCCCGTTTGCATGCTGCTGCCCCACCAGGGCGCGCAGCAACTCCATACCTGGTGGCAATTCGGCCCTCAGTTCTTCATTTCCGCCTTGGGACTGCTTGGCTTCACCCAGCCCCGCGTGCTGTTTCACCACCAGAAACAGCCAGCGGAAAACCGGACAGTGCCCTTGTTTACCGTGGTCTGCGAACGACCTGAAGGACTCGCCAGTTCTCAGGCCCCCTGCTGAAGATGGGCGAGCAACGCCGAATCGACATGCTGCTCGAGCAGGCTTGGCGGGCATTTGCGGAGGGCGACCGGCAGGCAGCGCTGAGTCTTGCAGAGCAGGCCTGCGCATCGGAACCTGCTGAGCCCCACGCTGCTGCAGCCCTGGGTTACTTCCTGCTGGATAGCAATCGACTCGATGCCGCCGCCGCAGTGCTGCACCCTGCCTGCGCTCGCGCTCCACACTACCCTCCCTTGCACTGGTATAGCGGGTTGCTGGCCCTGCGCCACGGACAAACCCGCGCGGCCAGCGAGGCCCTGCGCCGAGCCTGCCAGCTGGATCCACAGCTGCATGAAGCAGCCTTCGCGCTGGCCTGGGTGCTCCACGACCTGGGACAACTGCCGGAGGCCACTATTTGGGCACGGCTTGCCCTGGCTGCGGAACGCTCCCCGACCCGGCTGTTGCAATTTGGCTGGTTGCAGCAATGTCAGGGACTGTACGCCGAAGCCAGCGCCACCTTCAGTGAGGCCATGCAGGCCTTGGCCGCCAATGCCCCGGAGCAAGTACAGCTGCACCTTCATCTGGCTCAATGCCAAGATGCGCTGAATAAATCGGAGGCAGCGCAAAGCACACTGGAGGACGGGCTCGCGTGCTTTCCCGGACACCCGGAGCTGCTGCTCGAACTGGCCAAACTCACATGGAAGCGGGGGCACCGGGACTCGGCCATCGACATCGCGACCCGAATCACCCAAAGCCACCCCGACCATGTCGCCGGATGGCACCTGCTGGGCGTCTTCCACCAGGAGTCCGGTGATTTGCACGCTGCCGATCGGGCGTTCAACGAAGTGCAGCAGCGGGACATGAGCGTCACCGATGCCCTGGTGCGCCGCGCAAGCCTGCAACTGGACTGGGGCAGGCCTGTGGACGCCGACTGGCTGCTGGAGCAGGTACTGCGCCAGCAGCCGACGTGCGACCCCGCCCAAGCCCTGCGGGTCCGGGCACTGATCGATCTTGAACGGCATGCGGAAGCCCGTCGTTTGCTGCTGCGACAGCTGCGTGCGGACCCCGCTCGCAGCGACCCCTGGCGCCTGTTGGCCGTGGTGCACACCCGCCAGGGACGGCATTCAAAGGCCCGAGTTGCGCTGGAGCGCGCGCTCCGGCTCGACCCCTCGAACATCGAAGCCCTGCGCACCCTGGGCTGGACCGCCCACGAACAAGGCGACCGGCCGGCCGCCATGGACGCCGTCCTCCGCCTGCTCGCGCTGCGCCCGGGGGAGTCCGCCGCGCAGACCCAGGCCGCCTTCATCCTGGCCGCCGCGGGCGAGCTCGCGGCTGCGTCCCGGCACGCCGAAGGCGCGGTCGTTGCCGAACCCCGGAACGCTGAGGCTTGGCGTGCCTTGTCGCAGGTGCGCTACCAGCAAAGACGGCTCTCGGAGGCCGAGGACGCCATCGACGCGGCACTGGAACTGGCCCCCACGCGCATCGACAGCCTGCGTCAGCTAGGCTGGATTTTTGTTGCCGACCATCGCCTGGGTCATGCCGAACTCGCCTTCCTGCGCGCTTGCGAACTGGCACCGGAAAACCCGGTTGCCTTGCTGGAGCTTGCCGAGACCCGGCTGCGCGCGGGACGGTTCGAAGAAGGCCTCAACACCATCGATGCCTTGCACACCCTGCGCCCGGAGTGGCCCAGCGCCCTGATGCTGGAAGCCCGGCTGCTGGCGGAAGGACTCCACGCCTGCGCCCCCCCTCGCTGGCGGGACCGCGTTCTGGCCAGATGCCGGCAACTGCTCGATGAGAGCGCCCCCATATTGCTGCGGCTACTCGGGCTGGGGGTGAGCGAGGCGCGCGCACTGTGCGCCCTGCTGCCGTGGCCGGTGTGGAAGACCGCCTGCCAGCGGGCGCTGGCCGAGGCCGTCGCCCGCCACGGCCATGCTTGCTTGACCCGGGTTGCGCGCATCAGCGCTGCCGAATTTCCCAACGAGCCCTGGTTTTCGTTTGCCCGCCTCTATGCCAATTCCTTGGATGCAACGGCGACCCCGGAAGAACTGGCATTCCAGGCACGCCGGGCTTTCCGGCAGCTCAAGCTTGAGGCGGGCCTGTCAAAACACTGGGGAGCCAAGCCGCTGCGGCGAAGCGCTGCCCGGCTGCGCATCGCCTACATCGCCAGCCAGCGGCATGAACGCCTGCTCGTCCCGGTCCTGGCCAGCCACGACCCGACCCAGGTAGAAGTGTTCGTCTACAGCACCCTGCCCTTGCCCGGATTACCCGCCCATGTTCACCAACATGCGCTGCAGCCGGAAGTGCTGGCGGACGCCTGTGCCGCAAACCAGGTGGATGTCGTCATTGATGCTGGCGGCCTGCATCCATTCGAGGGGCAGGATCCGCTGCTCACCCTGTACGCCAGACGCCTTGCCCCGCTGCAGATTGGCTGGCTGGGTTGCTGGGGCACGTCCGGAGGGCTGTTCGATGTGCTACTCAGCGATTCGGCAGCCCTCCCCCCGGAGCATCGACACCGCTACGAAGAAGCGGTGTGGTGGCTGGAGGGCGGGCAGTGGAGCTGGTCGCCTCCGGAGCACGCCCCCACCCCGCAGCCGCCACCTTCGCTGAGCAGCGGCAGGATCACCTTCGGCGTGACGGCCCGCGGCCTTCGCCTCAACGCCTGCACCCTCGACGCCTTTGCCCGCACTGTGGCGGCGGTGCCGGCGTCGCGCATCCGCTTCATCGGTCTGGTGGTCGATGACTGGCCTCAGCGCAGGGAAATCCTTGGCTTCATGGCCGCCCACGGCGTGGCTGCCGAGCGCGTCGAGTTCGATCCCCCCAGAAGCTACGAAGGCTTGCTTGGCTGGCTGCAGCAGGTTGATCTGGTGCTCGACAGCTTCCCCGGCAACGGCGGCCTGAGCACCCTGGATGTGTTGTGGATGGGCGTCCCGGTGGTGTCTCGCGCCGGCGACTGGGCCGGTGCGCGCCAAGGGCTGTCCATCCTCTCCGCCCTGGGGCTGGATGCCTGGGTCGCGGAAAACGCCGACGGTTTCGTCAGGATTGCCGTGCAACTGGCGAATGATGCGACCGCATTGACCACCCACCGCCTGGGGCTGCGCCAGCGCATGCGCGACTCGTCGCTGACGGATAGCCGACGCCTGGCGCGGCAGATTGAAGCACGCTGCCTCGACTGGCTCAGCAAGCATGCCGAATCCCAGCCTTCCCTCGACCCTAAACAGTGGGTGCGCGAACACGCCCGCCGCAAGCTCGAAACCTGGCTGGAGAAGCACGCACCGCTTCAGTTTCCGGCGCCGGCCTCCGGGGCCACGCCGGATCTCTCGGTGATCATCGTGCTGTACAAGCAGGCGGGCCTCAGTCTGCGCACGCTGCAAGCCCTGGCCGATCAACGCGGCGCCGACTTTGAAACGATCATCGTAGACAACGCCTCCGGCGAGGAAACCGATCAATTGCTGGATCGCGTGCACGGCGCACGCATCATCCGCAACAGCGAAAACCATGGCTTCCTGCTGGCGGCGAATCAGGGAGCAGCCCTCGCCCGCGGCCGTCATCTGCTTTTCCTGAACAACGACGCCATGGTGCAAGCGGGCGCATTGGCGCAGACGATCACGCGACTGGACCAGGACCCCTCCATTGGCGCCCTGGGGGGGCGCATCGTACTCATGTCCGGCGGCCTTCAGGAAGCCGGCAACGCCCTTTTCCGCGATGGCTCCGCCCTGGGCATCGGTCGTGGCGAAGCCCCCTGGTCACCCGCCGCCATGGCCGGCCGCGACACCGATTACTGCTCCGGCGTGTATCTGGCAGTCCCAGCCCCCCTGTGGCGCATGCTGGACGGTTTCGACCCGGACTACGCACCTGCGTACTACGAAGACGCCGACTTTTGCGTACGCGTATGGCAAGCCGGCTTCCGCGTCGTCTACGACCCGGAGGTACTGGTGGAGCATCTGGAATGGGGCAGCGCCGGCAACGGCGAGGCGGAGCAGCGGATGCGCGACAACCGCCGCCGCTTTGTGGAGAAACAACGCCGCTGGCTGGCGCAGCAGCCATCCCCCCGCCCCGTGCCTCTGGATGGTGACCGCTGGCAATCTCCCGCCGACTTTCCGCGCAAGCCTCGCGTCCTCATGCTGGAGAACGAAGTGCCGCACATGGCCCGTGGTGGCGGCCTGCCCCGGGCACGCCTGGTCCTGCACGCGCTGGAAGGCTGGCCGGTGACTTTGTACCCCCTGTGGAGATTCGAGGACGATTGGGAGGCGGTGTACGCCTCCCTCCCGCATAGCACCGAGGTCATGCTCGGCCCCGGCTTCGGCATGGCCGGCCTGGAACGCTTTCTCGAACGGCGGCGTGGCGTCTACGATGTGCTCTGGGTCAGCCGCCCCCCCAATCTGAAGGCGCTGCAGCCCCTGCGGGAACGGCGTCCGGACCTCTTCGAAGGACTGCGCATCATCTATGACTCGGAGGCCTTGTTCGCCTTGCGGGAGATCGGTGAAGCCGCAGCAAGGGGAAGGCCCATGACGCCCGAGCAGGCTGGCGCGCGGCTGCAAGCCGAACTGGCGCAGGCCCAAGGCGCCTATCGCAGCGTCGTCGTCTCCGAGATCGACGCTGCACACTTCCGCGCGGCGGGTCATGAGGTCGTGACGCTCAGTCACGCCATGACCACTCGACGGGATGTCCCTGACGTTACCCTGCGCCAGGGGCTGCTTTTCGTCGGAGCCCTGCACCCGGACACGCCCAACGAGGACGGCTTGCTTTGGTTTGTGGAAGACGTATTGCCCCGGCTGCGCGCGCTGCTACCCGCGTTGCCGCTCTTGCGCGTGGTCGGGGAATGCCGCTCCAGCCGCGTCGCGGCACTCGCCGGACCGCACCTGCAGATACTGGGCGCCCAGACCGATCTGGCCCCCCACTATGATCAGGCCCGGGTGTTCATCGCCCCCGCCCGCTTTGCCGGCGGCGTACCGCTGAAAGTGATTGAGGCAGCCGCGCATGGCATCCCCGTGGTGGCCTCATCCCTGTTGGTGGACCAGCTCGCCTGGGCGCATGGCGAGGACATCCGCGGCGCAGCCGATGCCACCGCCTTCGCTCAGCAAGTCGCCCGGCTGTTGCGGGACGACGTCACCTGGCGATTGCAGCAGCAGGCTGCGTGGGCCACCTGCCAGGCCCGTTATGCCCCGGAACATTTCACGAGCGCTGTTCGCCGACTGGTGCGTAGCGCGGCCGAAACCTGAGTTCCCCATGCAACAGCACCCCCTGGACCAGGAAGCCGCCCGCCAGTTCAAGCACTGGATGGCACTTGGCCAGCCCGAGCAGGCCGAAGCGGCCCTGTGGCAACTGCTGGCCCAGGAACCGAACCTGCCATCGGCTCATCAGGCCTTGGCCCGCCTGCGCTGGCCGGGGCCGGATTACCACGAATGGCTGAGCTGGTTCCACCGCCGGCTGCAGCCTGCCCTCTATGTGGAAATCGGCGTGGAAAGCGGCGCTTCGCTCGCCTTGGCACAGCCGGCAAGCCAGGTCATCGCCATCGACCCGGCGCCACTGGGCAACCCCCTGCAGGCCTGTGCCGCGCCTGCCCAGCTGTTTCGCCAGACCAGCGTCTCGTTCTTTGCTGCCGTTCCGGTCGGCTGTGGTCTCGAAAGAGGGTTCGATCTGGCCTTCGTAGACGGGGACCATCGTTTCGAGAGCGTGCTGGAAGACTTCATCGCACTCGAGCGCCACGCGGCACCGGGGGCTGTCGTCCTGCTGCACGACACCCTGCCCTTGACGGCGTCCACCTCGGGCAGCGTGCGCAACACCGGTTTTTATAGCGGCGACACCTGGAAAGTGGTGCCTTGCCTGCGTGCCCTGCGCCCTGAGCTGCACATGGTCACGCTGCCCGCCGCCCCAACCGGGCTGACGATCATCACCGGCCTGAACCCCCGATCCAGCGTGCTGCAGCAACGCCTGCCCCTCATCCGCCAGGTCTATGGGCGGCTACCCGCCACCCGCGCGGTGGAAACCCCCGACCGTCTGATGTTGCTGGGCCGCAACGATTGGAGCTGGATGGCCGACTGGCTCAGCCAGGCCGGCGTGCGATAGCACAGGCAAAGTTGTGTTGCAGCTGCCCGCTCCGGTACAGCTCGTCCTCGGCGGCCATGACACTGTGCAGATAGGGGGCTGCCTCGTCCCCAACGAAATTCTGTGCCGTGTGCGCCAGCAGCAGATGCAGGATGGCCCCGCCGTAAGGGCGAACCTGCACATCGACAAAGTAATTCCCGAGCAAGGACAGCAATTCCGCTGAACGCACCGCCTCGGAAGGATCCACCGCCATCACTTCAGCGACGCTGGGGGCACGAAAGCAGCTACGGAACTCCCCTCGACGCGTGCTCATCATGTGCGTAGGAAGCAGTCCGGCGATCCGGTTGATATGACGTAGCTGTGCATCCGGCCACTGGAAACGGTTGGGCCCCACATACTCGTCGAGAAACAGGAATCCTCCGGGCCGCAGCAATTCCCCAACCCGTTGGTAGAGGCACTCCAGTTCGGCGCAGTGGTGAACACTGGAGACGCCCAGCACGGCATCAAAGGCAGCCGGCTGGAAGGCGCCGTCCCCAAGCGGGAGGCCATTCATGTCGGCCTGAAAATAGCCGATCCCGTCCAGACCGGCAGCCTCCGCGCGGGCCACCTCCAGCACCTTGGCTGACAGATCGATGGCAATGACCTCGCGCGCCCAGCCCTGTTGCATGACCTCCCGCTCCACCTGGCCGGCGCCGCAACCGAGCACCAGCACACGCGCCAGTGGAAGAGCCCGCCCCTCCCCGGCGACCTGGAAGAACCACGCCAGCGGCGACAGTGCGGCATCGCCCGTGACCTTGCGGTTGATGGCGGCCCGCACCTCATCCAGATGCGTCCAATGCCAACCGCCAGCACCCCAGTCTTCCGGCACCCCCCAGGCCTGATCCAGCTGTTGGGCCAGGGTGTCGTCGATATCGCCCAGCGAGTGAATATGTTGCATGGCTTCCGTGCGGAGATTGAGTAAGGGAGAAGAAGGAAAGCAGGCCGACTCACTCACGGGGTTTGCTGTGTCCCGTCAGACGCGTCAGCTTTTGGCCATCCTCC
>JAEWVQ010000080.1 GCA_023459095.1 Pseudomonadota bacterium
CAGGCTGATGAACATGCGGTCACGCAGCACGCCGGCGTTATTCACCAGCACATGGACCTCGCCGAAGGCTGCCAGCGCGGCATCGACGATGCGCTGGGCGGTGGCCAGGGTGGTGATGTCGTCGGCGTTGGCGATGGCCTGCCCACCGGCGGCGCGGATCTCGCCGGCGACGTCCTCGGCGGCGGCTTGACGGATGTCGTTGACCACCACATTGGCGCCCTCGGCGGCGAAAGCCAGCGCGTAGGCGCGCCCCAGGCCGCCGCCGGCGCCGGTGATGATGACGGTGCGTCCTTCACAAATTCCCATGTCGATCCCTTCTCTTACAGCTTTTCAATGATGGTGACGTTGGCCTGGCCACCGCCTTCGCACATGGTCTGCAGGCCGAAACGGCCGCCGCTGCGCTCCAGTTCGTGCAGCAGCGTGGTCATCAGGCGCGCGCCGGTGGCACCGAGCGGATGGCCGAGCGCGATCGCGCCGCCGTTGGGGTTCATGCGCGCGGGGTCGTAGTCGAGCTCCTTCTGCCAGGCCATGACCACCGAGGCAAAGGCCTCGTTGATCTCGACCACGTCGATGTCGCCCATGCGCATGCCGGCCTTCTTGAGCGCGGCGCGGGTGGCGGGGATCGGCGCGGTGAGGTGCCAGATCGGGTCGTCGCCGAGCACGCTCAGGTGGTGGATGCGGGCGCGCGGGGTCAGCCCGTAGCGCTTCAGCGCCGCCTCCGACACCACCAGCAGCGCCGCCGAGGCGTCGCAGGTCTGGCTCGACACCGCGGCGGTGATGGCCGGGTATTCCGGGCCGACCGGCTCCAGCGTGGCCATTTTTTCCAAGGTGGTTTCGCGCGGCGTCTCGTCGCGCTCCACCCCTTCCAGCGCCACGATTTCACGCGCGAAGCGGCCTTCGGCGGTGGCGGCGAGCGCGCGGCGATGGCTCTCGAGCGCGAACACTTCCATGTCGGCGCGGCTGACCTGCCAGTGGTCGGCGATGCGCTGGGCGGCGTAGAACTGATTCACCGGCTGCTTGCCGAAGCGCGCCTGCCAGCCCTTGCTGCCGGAGAAGGGGTCGGGAAAGCCGAGCGGCTGGCCGGCGAGCATCGCCGAGGAGATCGGGATCTGCGTCATGGTCTGCACGCCGCCGACCGCGACCACGTCCTGGGTGCCGCTCATCACCGCCTGCGCGGCGAAATGCAGCGCCTGCTGCGACGAACCGCACTGGCGGTCCACCGTGGTGCCGGGCACGTTGAGCGGCAGCCCGGCGGCGAGCCAGGCGGTGCGCGCGATGTCGCCGGCCTGCGAACCGATGGTATCGACGCAGCCGAAGATCACGTCGTCGTAGTCCTCGGCGGGAATCGCGTTGCGCTCGACCAGCGCGCGCAGCACATGGGCGCCGAGGTCGATCGCATGCACATGGGAAAGGCCCCCCTTGCGCTTGCCGGTGGGGCTGCGCAGGGCATCGACGATGTAGGCCTGATTGGTAGCGTGCGCCATCTTCATTCCTCGAAAGTGTGGCCCGGGCCGAGCGCGGCGCCGTCGGCCAGGATGGCGGCGGCGACGCGCGCCTTGTGCACGCCGCGGTCGCCCCAGGCGGCATCGAGCGCCCAGGCCCGTTTCATGAACATCTGCAGATCGACCTCCCAGGTGTAGCCCATCGCGCCATGCACCTGGATGCCGTGGCGCGCGGCCAGCCAGGCGGCGTCGCCGCAGGCGAGCTTGGCGTGCGACACGCGCGCGTCGGCGCCGGCTTCGCCGTGGGCGAGCGCGTAGGCCGCGCGGTAGAGCACCGGCTTGGCGAACTCGATCCGGGTGGCGACGTCGGCGAGGTGGTGCTTGACCGCCTGGAAGCTGCCGATCGGCTTGCCGAACTGCTTGCGCTGGGCGACGTAATCGACCGACAGATCGAGCATGCGCTGGGCAAGCCCGAGCAGCTGCCCGGCCACCGACAGCGCGCCGCGGTTGAGCGTCTGCGCCCACAGCGCGCGCCCGGCGGCGCCGTCGGCGACCAGGGTCGCGGTCGCCGGCGTCCAGCGCACCCCGGCAAGCCGGCGCGACAGGTCGATGCTGGGGTTGGCCTCGACCTCGACTTCGGCGCGCGCCACCGCATGCACTTCGTCGCCGCTGGCGAGCAGCAGCAGGTCGGCGGGGCTGGCGTCGGCCACCAGCGGATTGACCGGATGGCCCACGGCGATGCGGATGCTGCCGTCGGCGATGCGCGCCAGCCAGTCCTCGCGCGCCGCGGTGCCGGCGGGCAGCGCGGCGATCAGGCCGGCGGCGACGTAGGCGGTGTCGGCGAGCGAATCGGGAATGGCGTAGTAGCCGAGTTCCTGGGTCATCAGCGCCCAGGCCACGTCGTCCATGCCGAGGCCGCCGCAGTCCTCGGGCACCGACAGCGCGGTGAGGCCCTGCTCGGCGATGTTCTTGCGCAGCGCGGGCGAGCGCCCGGTGTCGGTCTCCCAGATCTCGCGCAGCATTTCGGGCGCGGCTTCGGTCATCAGGAAGCGGCTCACCGCCTCGCGGAAGGTGAGCTGGTCGTCGGTGAAGGTGAAGTCCATGGCGGCCCCTTCCTTATTTCGGCAGGCCGAGCATGCGCTCGGCGATGATGTTGCGCTGGATCTCGTTGGTGCCGGCGTAGATCGAGCCGGCCTGGGCGAACAGGAAACCGTCGAGCCAGCGCCCGGCGTCCATCGCGGCCGGCGCCTCGGCGGTGAGTTCGGCGCGCGCGCCGAGGATGCGCATCGCGGTTTCGTGCATCTTCAGGTCGAGTTCCGACCAGTAGATCTTGTTGGTGCTGGCCTCGGCGCCGATGCGCGCGCCCTTCGCCAGCCGCCCGACGGTGTGGTAGGCCGACAGCGCATAGGCTTCGGTCGCGGTCCACGCCTCGATCACCGCGTCGCGGATCGCCGGGTCGCGGTCGGCGCTGTCGCGGTGGGCGCGGTAGAGCTCGATCAGGCGGCGCGCGGTGGCCTGGAAGCGCCCCGGCGAGCGCAGCAGCAGGCCGCGCTCGAAACCGGCGGTGGCCATCGCCACGTGCCAGCCCTGGCCGTCGTCGCCGATGCGGTTGTCGACCGGCACCTCGACGTCGTCGAAGAAGATCTCGGCAAAGGCCTGCTTGCCGTTGAGCGCCTGGATCGGGCGGATGGTCACCCCCGGCGCGTCGAGCGGCACGAGCAGGTAGGTGAGGCCGTGATGGCGGCTGGAGCCGGGATCGCTGCGGAACAGGCCGAACACCCAGTCGGCGAAGATCGCGCGCGTGGACCACGTCTTCTGGCCGTTGAGCACGTAGCGGCTGCCGTCGGCGGAGAGGATCGCCTTGCTGGTGATCGCCGCCATGTCGGAGCCGGCGTTGGGCTCGGACCAGCCCTGCGCCCACATGTCCTCGCTCGACGCCATGCGCGGCAGGAAGTGCCGCCTCTGCGCCTCGGTGCCGAACTCCATCAGCGTGGGGCCGAGCAGCAACTGGCCGTTCTGGTTCACGCGCATCGGCGCGCCCGCGCCGTAGTACTCCTCCTCGAAGATCAGCCACTCGATGAGGTCGCAGCCGCGGCCGCCGAGCGCTTCGGGCCACATCACCATCGACAGGCGGGCGTCGAACAGCTTGCGCTCCCATTCGCGGTGCTGCTCGAAGCCCTCGCGGGTGTCGTAGCTGGCGAGCGGCTCGGACGGCAGGTTGGCGGCGAGCCAGGCGCGCACTTCGGCACGGAAGGCCTGTTGCCGGGGGGTATAGGCGAGATCCATGGTCACCTCAGAACTTGGCGTCGCGTTTCTCTACGAAGGCACGGCGGGTTTCCGCCGAATCCGGGCTGGTGTAGGCCTGCAGCGTGAAGCCCTGCTCCCAGCGGTACTTGTCCTCGAGGTTGCCGTCCTCGATGCCGTTGAGCGCTTCCTTGGCGATGCGGATCATCGCCGGGCTCTTGGCGGCGATCTTGCGGGCGATCTCCAGCGCGGCGTCGCGCAATTCGGCCTTCGCCACCACGCGCTCGATGAAGCCGTAGCGCTCGGCGTCGCGCGCGCCGATCTTCTCGCCGGTGAAGAACAGGTAGCGCACCTTCTGCACCGGGAACAGGCGCTGCAGGTGGGCGCCACCGCCCATCGCGCCGCGATCGACCTCGGGCAGCGCGAAGGTCGCGCACTCGGCGGCCACCACGATGTCGGCCGCGCCGGTGATGCCGATGCCGCCGCCGAGCACGAAACCGTGCACCGCGACGATCACCGGCACCGGGTTGCGATGCACCGCCTTGAAGGTGGCGTAGTTGCCGCCATTGACCGCGACGATGCGCTCGGGATGGGCGTCGAGTTCCTTGATGTCGACCCCGGCGCAGAAACCGCGGCCTTCGGCGCGGATCACGATCACGCGCACTTCGGGGTCGCGGCCGAGCGCTTCGATGCGCTCGGCGAGCGCGTACCATTCGGCGCTGTCGAGGGCATTGACCGGCGGCTTGTCGATGACGAGCTCGGCAATGCCGGCGTCGATGCTTGTGTGGAATGCCTGAGTCACGTTGAGGGGCTCCTGGGGTTCGGGTCGTGTGCGGCCGCGCGCTCAGGCGGCGGCGTGGGTGTCGTTGTGCTCGGGCGTGGCCGGCGGCGCGGCCGCGGCCCGTGCATCGAGCCGGCTGTAGAGCGCGGCGAGGCAGGCTTCGGCCTCGGCGGCGATGCCGTGGATGACCGCCTCGCAGCTTTCGAGCCGGCCGATCGCCGCCGCGACCTGGCCGCTGGGCAAAATGCCCTCGTCAGGGAAGCCCTCCACCATCGAGCGCTGCAGCAGCACCGGCTGGTTGGCCGACATCACCGTCTGCGACAGCGCGCCCGGATCGTCCTTCACCGCCTGGGCGAACACGCCGAGCATGTGGCCCAGGCTCATGCCGGTCTGCTGCTTCCAGTGCCAGGCGCTCTTCAGCGCGATCAGCAGCCGGCCCATCGGGCTCGCCGCTTCGAGGCGGTCGATGAAGGGGTTCTCGATCATGCGGTGGCGCATGCCGTCGACCGCCAGCGTGACCCGCACCTTCTGCGGGTCGTCGACCTTCACGTAGCGCGCCAGGGTCGCCGCCGGGGTCGGCGAATCGGTGGTCATCAGGAAGCGCGTGCCCATGGCGATGCCGGCCGCACCGGCGGCCAGCGCCGCGGCCAGGCCGCGCCCGGTGGAATAGCCGCCGGCGGCGATCACCGGCACCTGCACCGCGTCCAGCACCTGCGGCAGCAGGATGGTGGTGGGCACGCCGCCGGTGTGGCCGCCGCCCTCGCCGCCCTGGATGGTGATCATGTCGGCGCCCAGTTCCACCGCCTTCACCGCGTGCTTCAACGCGCCCACGGTGGGGATGCACAGCACTCCGGCGTCCTTGAAGCGGGCGATGGTCTTCTTGTCCGGGCCGCGGCCGTAGCTCACCGCGCGCAGCCGGTACTGGATCGCCAGGTCGACGCACTGCGCGGCGTTCTCCTGGAACATGTGGAAATTGAGGCCGAAGTTGCTGCCGCCGGTGGCTTCGATCACCTTCTGGATTTCGCCTTCGAGGCGGTCGGCATCGATGGTGGCGCCGGCGAGAAAACCGAAGCCGCCTGCGCGGGTGGTGGCGATCACCAGGTTGGCGTCGGCCACCCAGCCCATCGCGGTCTGCACCACGGGGTAACGGCAGCCGAGGCGCTCGGTGAGCGGGGTGCGCAGCAGCGCGGCGCAGTCGATCGCCATCATCCGCCCTCCGCCGCCTGCTTGTTGGCGCTCGCCATGGCGCGCGCGTCGTAGCCGCCGAGCTTGTCGCCCGAGAGCAGCTCGTTGTGGGTGTGGGCAAAGTGGTGCCAGGCGAACACCGCGTCCATCGCGGTACGCTTGCCCTGCAGGTCCTCGACGTGGTTGATCGCCTGCTTGGTGAGCGCCAGCCCCATGCGCGGCTGCTGCGCGATCCGGGCGGCCAGGGCATAGGTCGCCGCTTCCAGCTCGGCGCGCGCCACCACCTTGTTCACCATGCCCATCTGGTAGGCGCGCTCGGCGCCCATGCGGTCGCCGGTCATGAGGAATTCCTTGGCGATGCGCGGGTTGAGTTCGTAGGGATGGGCGAAGTACTCGACGCCGGGAATGCCCATGCGCACCACCGGGTCCTGGAAGAAAGCGTCGTCGCTGGCGACGATGAGGTCGCACACCCAGGCCAGCATCAGCCCGCCGGCGACGCAGGCGCCCTGCACCATCGCGATGGTGGGCTTGGGCAGCTCGCGCCAGCGCCGGCACATGTTCAGATAGACCTCCTGCTCGCGCACGTAGAGGTACTCGCCGCCGGGCTTGTTGGTGTGGTCCCACCACAGATGCACGCGCTCGAAGGGCTTGTTGATGTC
Organism: Pseudomonadota bacterium; assembly: GCA_023459095.1. Classification (GTDB taxonomy): domain Bacteria; phylum Pseudomonadota; class Gammaproteobacteria; order Burkholderiales; family Rhodocyclaceae; genus JAEWVQ01. Next base: position 6,312 of record JAEWVQ010000080.1, read on the forward strand.
GCGCCCCGGCGTGCCGATGTCGTGGCCGGCGGAAAAGTGCTTGCCCTCGCCGCGCAGCACGACGACCTTCACCGCGTCGTCGTCCACCGCGCGGCGGAAGGCGGCATCGAGCGCGTAGGTCATCTGCGAGTTCTGCGCGTTGTTGAAGCCGGTGCGGCTCATGGTGACGGTGGCGATGCCGTCGGCCACCGCGTACTTCACCGGCTCGTCGGTCTCGTACACCGCGCCGTCGGTGCGCGTGACGAAGTTCTGGTCGGGGGCGCTCATGGGGTGTTCTCCTGCGCCGGCTTCAAGCCGCGCGTATTCCCGGCGGGTTGCCTTTGATCTGCGCGGCACGGAAGTCGTGCGGATCGAGGCGGCGGATGATGGCGAGCTGGGCCGCGGTGGGGTGCGGGGTCTCGCCCAGGTCGGGCGCCTTCAGCAGCGCAAAGCCGGTGTTGTCCTGAACTTCGTCGAAGCTCACCCCGGGGTGCAGCGAACGCACGCGGACGGCATGCTCCGGGCCCTCGAAATCGAGCACGCAGAGGTCGGTGACGATGCGGCGGATGTCCATCAGGTCACGGCGCATGCCCGGTTCCCAGCGCGCCGGGTTGAAACCGACACCGGACACCATGTCCACCTCGCCGGCGACGAACACGCGCTTGTTGTGCGCCGGCACGAAGAACGAGTTGATGTGGTTGATGCTGTTGCCGGGCAGGCCGCGCACGCCGAGGATCGCGGCCTTGGGCTTGCGGTAATCGCCGACCACCGACAGGTTGGTCTGGCCCCAGCGGTCGATCTGGGTGGGCCCGATCATGGCGTGGCGGCGGCCGCCCCACACGCACTCGAAAACGCGCTCGAAGCTCATGCACCCGGAGTACTTCGGCACATGCTCGCCGCGCGGCCCGAGCGGCACCGGCTCCTCGACGAGGAAGCACTCGCTGTCGGTCATCAGCAGTTCGGGGGCGTAGGTCAGCTTGGCCAGGCTCGCACCCAGGCGCGGGATCACGCCGATGCCGGAAGCCAGCACCTCGCCGTCGCCGCGCCACGCTTCGGAGGCCGCCACCACCATCAGTTCGGCCAGGGAGAATTCGATCTGTTCGCTCATTGCGCCGCTCCTCAGAACACCGGCAGGGGCAGCGTGCCCATGCGCTCGACACCGCCGTTGCGCGCCTGGTAGGCGGCCTCGCCGGGGGTGACGAACTCTTCCATGTAGGCCGCCCAGCCGTTGTCCTCGGCGGCGCTGGCGACGTAGCGCTTCAGGTGGGCCATGTCCCAGCCGTAATCGGGCGCGCAGGTGGTCGGGTGGGCGCCGCACGGCGCGTGCACCACGCCCTTCACCAGATAGCGCTCGAAGGTGTTGAGGCGGGCCTCGTCGGCGGTGAGTTCGAGGCGTTCCTCGACGCGCTCGGCGGACACGTAGCAGGCGTCCGCGGCGCGCGCGACCAGATGATCGAAGTACGGATCGCTGCCGTGGATCAGGGTGTTGCCGAGACGGTCGGCGACATTCACATGGACCAGCGCGACGTCGAGCTTGAGCGCCGGCATCGCCAGCAGCACCTCACCGTCGTCGTAGGGCGAGCGGATGGTCTTGAGTTCCGGGTTGAGCCGGGTGACGTCGGTCGCCAGCCCGCAGCGCGTGGGCAGGAAGGGCAGACGCATGCCGGCGGCGCGCAGCCCCCACTGCCACATCCCTTCGTCGAGCTCCATCAGCTCCAGTCCGCCGGCCTCGCGCACCTTGCGGTACCAGGGCTCGAGCGGAATCGCATCGAGCGTGGCGAAGCCGAAGACGAGCTTCTTCACCTTGCCGGCGGCGCACAGCATGCCGACGTCGGGCCCGCCGTAGGACACCACGGTGAGGTCCTTGAGGTCCGAGCGCAGGATCTCGCGCACGATCGCCATCGGCTTGCGCCGCGGCCCCCAGCCGCCGAAACCGATGGTCATGCCATCGCGAAGTTGGGCGACGACTTCCGCCGCCGTCATCTGCTTGTTCATGAGTTTTCCCTGTTGGGGGCTGTGCTCAGACAGCCTCTTGTTGTTGGCCGACGCCGAAGTCGTGGCCCCAGATGCTGACGCGGTTGAACTCGAAGGCGCTGTGGCGCGCCCAGTCGAGTTGCAGGCCGCCGTAGCCGTATTCCAGATCGAAGCCCGACGGGGTCTTGATGTAGAACGAGATCATGCGGTCGTTGAGATGCTGGCCCAGGGTCGCCGACAGCGGCACCTTGTGGGCGATGCGGCGGTCGTGGGCGCGGCCCACCTCGGTCATCGAGTCGACTTCCACCATCACGTGCACACAGCCGCTCGGCACCGGGTACTCGGCGATCGCCAGGCTGTGGTGGCGCGCGTTGTTGCAGTGCAGGAAGTGGATGCGGATCGGCGGCGCGGCCGGATCGGGGCGGAAGTTGAAGATGTCGGAGAGGCCGAAACCGAGCACGTCGCGGAAGAAGGCCGCGGTTTCGTCGAAATTGGGCGCCGGCATCACGGTGTGGCCCAGGCCCATCTCGCCGGTGATGAAGCGCGGCACGCCCTGCGGCGACACAAAGGGCGTGCAGTCGGACACATGCCCCCAGCACAGCTCGTGGCGGTTGCCCGACGGATCGTGGAGCACGGCCACCGCCTGCATGCCGCGCTGGGCGACGGTGGCGGGGTCGGCGAGCTCGTAGCCCACGCCGCGCGCCTCGAGCACCGCGAGCGCATCCTTGAACGCCTGCTCGCTCGCCAGCTCCCAGCCCGAGGCGAAGTAGCGGCGCTCGGCGCCCTTCACCACCAGGATGCGGTACGGCCGCTCGTCCATCTTGATGTAGAGCCCGCCGCCGGGCGCCGGCGCGGTCATCATGCCGAGCACGTCCTCGGCGTAGCGCGCCCATTCGGCGATGTCGTCGATCTGCGCAACGAAGTAGGCCAAACCGCGAATATCGATCATTGCTGCCCCCAGGGTTGGTCGGATACCTGGGGGCATTGTGCGAATTGCCGGGCGCGCCATCATCGTCCGTTGAGACTACGAACGCGGGCGCCCCGGCCGCCGCCTTACAAGGTGGCGTTGAAGCCCGCCATCATGCCGCCGTCGATGGCGAACTCGCCCCCGGTGCAGTACGCTGCCTCGTCCGAGGCGAGAAAGGCCACCAGGCGCGCAACCTCGGCCGGCGTGCCGATGCGCGCGATCGGCAGGTGCTGGTAGGCGGCATTGAGCTCGCGGTCGGGGGTGTGCACCATCGGCGTATCGATGCCGCCCGGATGCACCGAATTCACCCGGATGTTGTAGCGCCCGAACTCCAGCGCCGCGCACTTGGTCATGCCGCGCACCGCGAACTTGCTCGCGGTATAGGCGCTCGCCCCGCCGATGGCCTGGATGCCGGCGACCGAGGAGATATTGACGATCGCCCCGCCGCCGGCCGCCTTCAGCGCCGGCAGCGCCGCCTTCATGCCCAGCCAGCAGCCGGTCTGGTTGATGCGGACGACCTCCAGGTACTCGTCCAGGCTCATGTCCTCGATCCGCCCCCAGCGCAGGATGCCGGCGTTGTTCACGAGCACGTCCAGGCGCCCGAAGCGCTCGAGCGCGGCATCGATCGCCGCCGTCCACTGCGCCGCCTCGGCAACGTCCAGATGCACGGCGAACGCCCGCGGTCCGAGCGCGTCGGCGAGCTTCGCCGCCTCGGCGTCGAGCACGTCGGCGAGCACCACGCTCGCGCCCTCGGCGTGAAACAGCCGCGCCTCCGCCTCGCCCTGGCCGCGCGCGGCCCCGGTGACCAACACCACCTTGTTTTCGAAACGCTTCATCGACGCTTTCTCCTTCTGGGATCTGCTGCGTGGAACGCGGCCCGCACGGGCCGCGCGGAAAGACATGGATGGGGCTGGCGGTGGCGCCCGCCGCACGCTCAGGCGAGCGGCGCGACCCCGCTCAACAGCACGCGCAACAACTCGGCCTGACGGGTGACCCCGGTCTTGGCGAAGATCGCGCGGATCTGGCAGCGCGCGGTGTTGCGGCTGACGCCGAGTTCCTGCGCCGCCTCATCGACGGTGCGCCCGGCCATGAGCTGCAAGGCGAGGCCGGCTTCGGCGCCGGTGAGACCGTAAAGGCGCTTGAGCTGCTCGTCGGAGGCGAGCACGCGCACCTCGGGATCGCGGATCACCACCATCGCCGCCGGCCGGCTCGACGGCTCCGACCACTCCGTGGGCGGCGCCGCGCGCACCGCAACGCCGAGCTGGGCGCCGCCCGAGGGGCGGCTCACCGACATCCCGGCGACGATCCCCGGCAGGTGGCGGCCGGCGGCGGCGATGGCCTGCTCGATGAGCCGGCGCAGCTCGCGGTTCTCGCTGTTGAGCGTGGCGGCGAGCAGGCCGCCGACGATCGCCAGCCCGTCGCGGCGGGCGAGGATCTCGCTCGCCGCCTGGTTCAGGCGCAGGATGCGGCCGTTGCGGTCGAGCAGCACCGCGCCGACCGACAGGCGGTCGAGCATGCCGACGTAGAAATGGCGCTCGACCTCGGCAATGTCCAGGCTCGCGCGCAACTGCACCGCGGCGAGCAGATGCGGCAGCAGCAGGTTGCACAGCGCGCGCTCGCGCTCGCCGAAGCGCTCGGCGCCGTGCGGGCGCGACACGCGCAGGCGGCAGCTCGGCTCGGCCTCCATGCCGATGTCGGCGCCCATGTGGTAGCGCAGATTCAGCGGCTCGTGGAAGGCGCGGTAATACACCCCCGCCTGCCAGGCCTCCTCGTCGATCAGCTCGTCGAGCATCACCGTGCGATCGCGCGGCAGATTGACGAAGGGGTCGACCGCGGCGAGCTCCGCCTCGTAAGGCTGCACGATCGCCGGGCGCGCCTCGCCCGCGAACACCACCTGCAAGGATTGCCCCTCGCGCTGCGAACGCAGGATCAGGGTGACGTAGTTCGCCCCCAGGCGCTCGCGCAGCGCCTCCAGCAGGCGCATCCACGGCACGGTCTCCTGGGTGCCGGCATACACCATCGCGACCAGGCGGTCGTAGTCGCCGAAATCGAGCGCGGCGCGCCCGAACAGCGCGTCGCGATCGCCGGGATCGAGCGCGCGCAGCGGCACCCGCAAGCCCGGCGACGCCGGCGTCGGTGCGCCGGCTCCGTCGTTCTTCATCGTCCCCTCTATCGGTGGTCTGTGCTGGGCGGCTGCTGCATCGGCAACCGCTGTGATCGGTCCTGGCGCCGACTCTGCCACGCCCCGGATGCGACTTCATCACCAGAATGGATTAGACCCGGCACGCCCCCGGCAGCGGCAACGGAACGCCCCGCCCTTTAACCAGTTTGCAC
>JAEWVQ010000081.1 GCA_023459095.1 Pseudomonadota bacterium
GCCAGCAGCACGGTGCGCAGCGCGACGCGTTTCATCAGGCGCGGCATCAACATGAACACGCCGATCTCGGCGAGCACGCCGAGCGCCCACAGCGCGCCGACCTGCGCCCCATCGTAACCGTTGTCCACCAGCAGGATCGAGAAGAACACGTAGAACGCGCCATGCGCCGCCGCCATGAAGAAACAGGCGCCGAGCAGGGCTCGCACCTCCGGGCGGCGCAGCGTGTCGCCGAGCGAGGCGCTCGCGCGTGCCTCCGGCGGGCGGGCGGCCTCCGGCACGAGCAGCGCGCACAGCAGGATCGCCGCGAGCACGCTCATCGTGAACCACAACACCGCGTCGGCAGCAAAGCGGTCGAGCGCCAGACCAAGCCCCAGGACCGCGGTGATGAAGCCCACCGACCCCCACACCCGGATGCTGCCGTAGCGATGCCCCTGCGCGCCGAGATGGGCGAAGGTCACGCTCTCGATCAGTGGCAGCGCCGCGCTCCAGAAAAACGCCATCAGCGCCATGCCGGCGAACACGCCGCCGAAGTCGGCGGTGAAGAAGAACACCGAGAACCCGGCCAGACTCATCGCCGCCGACAGCCGCACGATGGGCACGCGCACGCCCAGATGCTCGGCCAGCCAGCCCCACAGATTGGGCGCGAGCACGCGCATCGCCTGCATCAGCGCCATCAGGAGGGCAATGTCGGTGGCAGAAAAGCGCAGCGACTTCAGATACAGCGTGAAGTACGGCGAAAACGCGCCGAGAAAGGCGAAATAGGCGAAGTAATAGGCGGACAGCCGCCAGTAGGGCAGCATGCTCGGCCGCGGAGGCGGCTCAGCGCCGCGGCGACGGTACCGCCTGCTGCCCGTCCGGCGCCAGACCGGCGATCCGCGGCGTCGCGGTGGCGACATCGCCGCACTGCGCGCGGTGACGCAGCGCGTGGTCGATGAGCACGAGCGCGAGCATGGCCTCGGCGATCGGTGTGGCGCGGATGCCGACGCAGGGGTCGTGGCGGCCATGGGTATTGACCACCACCGGCGCGCCCTGACGGTCGATCGAGCGGCGGTCGAGGCGGATGCTCGAGGTCGGCTTGATCGCCATGCTCACCAGGATGTCCTGCCCGGTAGAGAGACCGCCGAGCACGCCGCCGGCGTGGTTGGACAGGAAGCCGGCCGGGGTCAGTTCGTCGCCGTGCTCGCTGCCGCGTTGCGCCACGGCGCCGAACCCGGCGCCGATCTCCACGCCCTTGACCGCGTTGATGCTCATCATCGCGTAGGCGATGTCGGCGTCGAGGCGGTCGAACACCGGCTCGCCCCAGCCCACCGGCACGCCGCTGGCGACCACGTTGATGCGTGCGCCGATCGAATCGCCCGACTTGCGCAGCGCGTCCATGTAGGCTTCGAGTTCGGCGACGATGCCGGCGTTGGGCGCAAAGAAGGGATTGCGCCCAACCTCGTCCCACGACTCGAACGGGATCGCCAGCGGGCCAAGCTGGGCCATGTAGCCGCGAATGACGATGCCGTACTTTTCCGCCAGCCACTTCTTCGCCACCGCGCCCGCGGCAACGCGCACCGCGGTCTCGCGCGCCGACGAGCGCCCGCCGCCGCGGTAGTCGCGGATGCCGTACTTCTGCCAATAGGGGTAGTCGGCGTGCCCCGGGCGGAAGGTATCGGCGATGTTGCCGTAATCCTTCGAGCGCTGATCCTGATTGCGGATCAGCAGTGCGATCGGCGTGCCCGTGGTACGGCCCTCGAACACGCCCGACAGGATCTCGACCTCGTCCGGCTCGCGGCGCTGGGTGACGTGGCGCGAGGTGCCCGGCTTGCGCCGGTCGAGCTCGTGCTGAATGTCCTCCGCGGTGATCGCCAAGCCCGGCGGGCAGCCATCGATCACGCAGCCGATCGCCGGCCCGTGGGATTCACCGAAGGACGAGACGCAGAACAAGGTGCCGATAGTATTGCCGGACATGGACGAACCCGTGAGCTAAGAAAAGCGCCCGGCGCAGAAACGAGCGCCGGGCGGTTGGCCGAGTTTAGCACAGCGCTCCGCCCGGCCCGGGCGGGGCCGAACGGCGGCTGCAGACGCTCAGTGGAAGAAGTCCTCGAGGCGCTCGAACACCTCGTGCTCGGCGCCATGGCGGCGCACGGCGAGCACGTCTTCGAGCTTCTCCAGCTGGCGCAGCATCTGCTCCAGGCGCTGATCCTCGAACACCAGCAGCCAGATGCGGCTGCGCTGGCCGTTGCTGAGCGGCATGCACAGGATGCCCTCGACGTTGAACGCGCGCCGCGCAAACAGGTTGCAGATGTGGCTCATCACCCCGGGGTGGTTGTTCACATCGATTTCCAGCACGACCTTGGCGCAACTGGCTTGCGGCAAGGGGTCTGCGACTTGCTCGATCATTGTCAGCCTCCGATCATTTCGGTGTTGGCGGCACCCGGCGGCACCATGGGATAGACGAACTGCTCGCGGTCGATGGACGCGTGGATCAGACACGGTCCGCGCGTCTGCAGCGCCTGCGCGAGCGCGGCGCGCGGATCGGCGGCGCCGTCGAGGTCGAGCGTGGCGAGGCCGTAACCCTCGGCGATCTTCAGGAAGTCCGGTGCGCCGCGGTACTTGGAGGCGAACACGCGCTTGCCGTAGAACAGGTTCTGCTGCTGATAGACGAGGCCGAGCGAGTTGTTGTTCATCAGCACGATCTTCACGTTCAGATCGTTCTCGGCCAGCGTTGCGAACTCCTGGATGTTCATCTGCAGGCTGCCGTCGCCCGAGAAGCACACCACGGTACGCTCCGGCTCGGCGAGCGCGGCGCCGATCGCCGCCGGCATGCCGAAGCCCATCGTGCCCAGCCCGCCCGAGGTCAGCCACTGGCGCGGACGGCGGAACGGATAGGCCTGCGCCACCCACATCTGGTGCTGGCCGACATCGGTGGTAATCACCGCCTCGTCGTCGAGCGCCGCGGCCACCGCATGGATCAGGCCGTAATGGCTGCGCGCGTCGTCGGCACCGGGCAACTGCATCGGAAAGCGCGTGCGCAGATCCTCGACCGTGGCCAGCCAGTCCTTGCGCAACTGAACCTTGACCTGCGGCAGCAAAGCCTCGAGCACGGCGCCGACGTCGCCGTTGATCGCAACGTGGGCATTCTTGATTTTGTGCAGCTCGGACGGATCGACATCGATGTGGATGATCTTCGCGTTCGGACAGAACTGCGCGGCCTTGCCGATGGCGCGGTCATCGAAGCGGGCGCCGACGCAGATCAGCAGGTCGGACTCTTCGAGCACGAAGTTGGTGTAGCGCGCGCCGTGCATGCCGAGCATGCCGATCGACAGCGGGTGGTCGAGCGCCATCGCACCGAGTGCCATCAGCGTCATCGTGGTCGGCAGGCCGGCCTGCTCGGCGAGCGTCACCGCCTGCTGCGCCGCGCCCGAATGGATCACCCCGCCACCCAGATAGAGCACCGGCCGCGCCGCCTCGTTGATCATGCGCGCGGCGGCTTCGATCAGCGCCGCATCGAGCACCGGAACGGCATCGGGCACCGCCGGCGGGGGGAAGTCGGCGAAGGCAATGACTTGGTTCTGCACGTCCTTGGGCACGTCGACCAGCACCGGCCCAGGGCGGCCCGACATCGCGATGCGGAACGCCGCCGGAATCACCTCGAGCAACTCCTCGGCCGAACGCACGAGGAAGTTGTGCTTGGTGATCGGCACGGTCATGCCGTAGATGTCGACCTCCTGGAAGGCATCGGTGCCGATCATCGACAGCGGCACCTGGCCGGTGATCGCCACCATCGGGATCGAATCGAGCATGGCATCGGCGATCGCGGTGACCAGATTGGTCGCCCCCGGGCCGCTGGAGGCGAAACACACCTCGGGCCGCCCCGACACCCGCGCCATGCCCTGCGCCATGAAACCCGCACCCTGCTCGTGGCGCGCCAGCACGTGATGGATGATTTCGCTGCCCGAGAGGGCATCGTAAAGCGGCAGGATCGCACCGCCCGGAATCCCGGCAATGGTGCGCACACCCTGACGTTCGAGCAGGCGCACGATCAATTGCGCGCCGGTCATCTGATTCATCTTCTTCTCCTCGGAGTGAGTTGCGACGTTCGGACCGGCTGCGCACAAAAAACTGAACCCCCGCCGGCCTTTGCGCCGACGGGGGTTCTGGATTCGGTGTTGCTGTGCCCTGACCCGCTACGACGCGCGACTGCCTACGCCTACTACTACGCGTACGGACAGGGCTACGAAGGAAACGCGGCGAATGGTCATGTGCAGACAGGTCAGTTCAGGGCTCAGATCAGATCACGAAACCGCACTCGGGCACAAGTATTTTGTGCACGACAGCATCAGTGCATTGCCGCCTCGGCCTCGTCCCGCAAGACCCTGCGCAGGATCTTGCCGACATTGGTCTTGGGCAATTCTTCGCGGAACTCGATGCTGTGCGGCACCTTGTAGCCGGTCAGATTCTCGCGGCAGTGGGCGATCAGCGCGGCCTCGGTCAGCGCCGGATCCTTCTTCACCACGAACACCTTCACCGCCTCGCCGCTGCGCTCGTCGGGCACACCGACCGCGGCGACCTCGAGGACGCCGGGGTGACTGGCGATGACGTCCTCGACCTCGTTCGGATAGACGTTGAAACCGGACACCAGGATCATGTCCTTCTTGCGATCGACGATGCGCAGGAAGCCCTGGGCGTCGATCACCGCTACGTCTCCGGTGCGCAGAAAGCCGTCGGCCGTGAATGCGCGGGCGGTGTCTTCCGGCCGATTCCAGTAACCGCGCGTGACCTGGGGACCACGCACGCACAACTCGCCGCGCTGCCCGATCGGCTGCTCGATGCCGTCATCGTCACGGATGCTGACCTCGGTCGACGACACCGGCAGACCGATTGAATGATTGAATTCGGGCAGGTTGAGCGGGTTGATCGCCACTGCCGGCGAGGTCTCGGTCAGGCCGTAGGCCTCCACCAACGGTTTGCCGGTGACCGTCTTCCACTTTTCCGCCACCGCCTGCTGCACCGCCATGCCACCGCCGAGGGTGATGTGCAGGCTGGAGAAATCGAGCTTGGCGAAATCCGGGTTGTGCAACAAGGCGTTGAACAGCGTATTGACGCCGGTGATCGCAGTAAAGCGGTGCTTGGCGAGTTCCTTGACGAAACCGGGAATGTCGCGCGGATTGGTGATGAGCACGTTGGTCGCGCCGATCTTGAAGAAGGTGAGGCAGTTCGCGGTCAGCGAGAAGATGTGATAAAGCGGCAGCGCGGTGATGATGATTTCACCGCCTTCGCTGAGGAACGGCCGAATCCACGCATGAGCCTGCTGCAGGTTGGCAATGATGTTGCCGTGACTGAGAATAGCCCCCTTCGCCACCCCCGTGGTGCCACCGGTGTATTGCAGGTAGGCGATGTCGTCGTGGCCGACATCGACCGCGCGCAGCGGATGCCCGGCGCCGCGCTGCAACGCGGTGGAGAAAGGAACCGCGCCCGCCAGACGCCATGCCGGCACCATCTTCTTGACCCGGCGCACGACGAAATCGACGATCGCCGACTTCGGGAAACCGAGCATTTCACCCAGGCTGGTGACCACGATGTGCTTGAGCTCTAGGCGACCGCGCACCTGCTCCAGCGTGTGGGCGAAATTCTCTACGATCACGATCGCCTCAGCACCGGCGTCGCGCAACTGGTGCTCGAGTTCGCGCGCGGTGTAGAGGGGATTGACGTTGACCACGGTGTAGCCCGCACGCAAGGCACCGAACATCGCCACCGGGTACTGCAGCAGGTTGGGCATCATCAGCGCCACGCGTGCGCCGCGCGGCAGCTTCAGCACCCCCTGGAGATAGCCGGCGAAGTGCGCCGACAAGCTGTCGAGCTCCGCATAGGAAATCCCCTTGCCCATGCAGACGTAAGCCGTACGCGCGCCGAACCTGCGCACCCCCTGCTCGAACAGGTCGCCCAGGGAGCGGAACTCATTGACGTCGATTTCGGCGGGCACGCCGGGCGGATAACTCTTGAGCCAGATCTTTTCCACGCTGTCTCCTCCTTTTGTTGGAAAAAGCTCCGGAGCGGCACCTGCCGCCCCGAATCCGCCCTCCCAAGGCGCAGCGCGGCCCATGGCCACGCCCGATTCCAACCAGAGTCGCGCCCGTCTTGCGCGGGCATCGTGTACTTCGACTACGTCCGTCCGACTTTATCACCGCGGAGCGGAAAACAGCAGCAACCCGATCACACCGACGCCGACCGGTTCCACGGTTGCGGCGCCGGACGGCATTCCCGGGGGCTTCTCGCTCAGCCCTCGCCGTCCTCTGCCGGCCAGTTCCGGATGTAGTTCTTGAGCATCCGGTTCTCGAAGCTCTGCTCCTCGAGCACGGCCTTGGCGACGTCGTGGAAGCTGACCACGCCAAGCAGCGTGCTGCCATCCATCACCGGGATGTAGCGCTGGTGATGATCGACCATCAGGCGGCGCAGCTCGTCCATCTCCATGCCGGGCGCGGCAGTGAGCGGCGCGGTCAGCATGACCTTCTCCACCGTCACCTCACCCCATCCCGCGCCCCCAGCGTGCACGCCTCGAAGCACTTCGCGGAAGGTCAGGATGCCGGTCATCTGCCCCTGCGAGAACACGACCAGCGAGCCGACGTCCTGCTCGGTCATGATCGTCACCGCCTCCGCCAGACTCCGGGTCGGTGCGATCGTATACAGCACCTTGCCCTTGATCGCGAGAATCTCGCTTACCAGCATGTCCTATCCTCTGTTCATCGTTAAGTGACGGCGATGCCCCATGGTAGTGCATTCGCCGAGGCCGGAAAAGACGTCCGCTCCACGCTCCGGCGGCCTTTCAGCGCGCGAGCTGGTCGAGCTTATCCTTGACCTTCGCCCACTCCTCGGCGTCGGGCAGCGGCTCCTTGCGCTCGACGATGGGCTTCCACTGCTTGGCCAGCTCGGCGTTGAGCGCGATGAAGTGCTCCTGTCCGGCCGGGACGTCGTCCTCGGCATAGATCGCCTCGACCGGGCATTCGGCGACACACAGCGTGCAATCGATGCACTCGTCCGGGTCGATCACGAGGAAGTTGGCGCCCTCGCGAAAACAGTCCACCGGGCACACGTCCACGCAATCGGTGTACTTGCAGCGGACACAGGATTCGGTAACAACATAAGCCATGGTTCTACTCTCGTCGATGGACGTGCCGCAGCGAAGCGTGCTGTGGTCACGATAGGCGACAATATAGTCCAGTGACTTGCACTTTCGTCACAAAGCGGGGGCGTCCTGCCCTGATTCACGCCCTTTTTTGTTGACTGCGGACGTTTCATCGCATACCTTCGCAACTACTTTCATCTGGGGCGTGTCCATGCGCTCCGGTCGAACGGGCACCCGCGGCCCACCTCCCCCAAGCCCAAGCAATACGCAAGAACCTCCCCCCTGACGTGAGGAATCATGAGCGAGCATATTCATTACGTGACCGACGGCAACTTCGAGTCCGAAGTGCTGCAGTCCCAGACGCCCGTGCTGGTCGATTACTGGGCTGAATGGTGTGGCCCCTGCAAAATGATCGCACCGATCCTCGACGAAGTCGCGAAGGACTACGCCGGGAAGCTCAAGGTGGCCAAGCTCAACATCGACGAAAACCAGGAAACTCCTGCCAAGTACGGTATCCGCGGCATTCCGACCCTGATGCTCTTCAAGGGCGGCAACGTCGAAGCGACCAAGGTTGGCGCCCTTTCCAAATCTCAACTGACCGCCTTCATTGACAGCAACATCTAAGCCGGAATCGACTCCGGCCCGTTCTCGCGGAGCCTCGCGCGCACGTCGCCGTGGCGCGCGCAACCGCGACGGTAATCACCCCCAGAATCCCCAGTCCGATTCCGATCTCTTCGACGTCGAAGGGTCGTATGAGGAAGGCTCGTCCTCGTCCGCCGAATCCACCGCAGCCGCCGCACTCCACCTGTCGGAGCTGAAGGCCTTGCACGTCAGCGAACTGCTGGCGATGGCCGTGGAAAACGACGTCGAGGGCGCCAACCGGCTGCGCAAGCAGGAACTCGTCTTCGCGCTGCTGAAGAATCGCGCGAAAAAGGGCGAACCGATCTACGGCGACGGCGCACTCGAAGTGCTGCCCGACGGCTTCGGCTTCCTGCGTTCGCCCGATACCTCCTACCTGGCTGGCACCGACGACATCTACGTGTCGCCCTCGCAGATCCGGCGATTCAATCTGCGTACCGGCGACACCATCGAGGGCGAGATCCGCACGCCGAAGGACGGCGAGCGTTACTTCGCGCTGGTGAAACTCGACAAGATCAACGGCCGCCCTCCGGAGGAGTGCAAGACCAAGATACTGTTCGAGAACCTCACCCCGCTGCATCCGCAGGAGATGTTCAAGCTCGAGCGCGAGATCCGTGGCGAGGAGAACATCACCAGCCGGGTGATCGACATGATCGCGCCGATCGGCAAGGGCCAGCGCGGCCTCCTCGTCGCCCCGCCGAAGAGCGGCAAGACGGTGATGCTGCAGCACATCGCGCACGCAATCACTGCGAACCATCCCGATGTCGCGCTGATCGTGCTGCTCATCGACGAGCGTCCGGAGGAAGTCACGGAAATGCAGCGCTCGGTGAAGGGCGAGGTCGTCGCCTCGACCTTCGACGAACCCGCGTCGCGCCACGTCCAGGTCGCGGAAATGGTGATCGAGAAGGCCAAGCGCCTTACCGAACACAAGCGCGACGTGGTCATCCTGCTCGACTCGCTGACCCGGCTCGCGCGCGCCTACAACACCGTGGTGCCGGCGTCGGGCAAGGTGCTCACCGGCGGCGTCGATGCCAACGCCTTGCAGAAGCCGAAACGCTTCTTCGGCGCCGCGCGCAACATCGAGGAAGGCGGTTCGCTGACCATCATCGCCACCGCGCTGATCGACACCGGCAGCCGTATGGACGACGTGATCTACGAGGAGTTCAAGGGCACCGGCAACATGGAGCTCCACCTCGATCGCCGCATGGCCGAGAAGCGCGTCTATCCGGCGATCAACGTCAACCGCTCGGGCACGCGCCGCGAGGAGATGCTGCTCAAGCCGGACGTGCTGCAAAAAGTGTGGATCCTGCGCAAGCTGCTGTACGGCATGGACGACATCGACGCGATGGAGTTTCTCCTCGACAAGATCAAGGCCACCAAGGGCAACGCCGAGTTCTTCGACGCGATGCGCTCAGGCCGCGGCTGAACCCACTGCGGCACTAAAAAACGCCACTCGTCGAGTGGCGCTTTTGTGCCCGGCCTTTGCTGCCGACGGGGGCCGTCGCGGGCGGACCGCGACGGCCCTGCTCCCACTTACTTCGCGTAATCGAAGAAGCCCTTCCCGGTCTTGCGCCCGAGATAGCCCGCCTCGACCATTTCCACGAGCAAGGGCGCAGGACGGTACTTCGGGTCCTTGAAGCCCTCGAACAGCACCTGCATCACCGCCAGTTCCACATCGAGACCGATCATGTCGCACAACGCCAGCGGCCCGATCGGATGGTTGCAACCCAGCTTCATCGCCTCGTCGATTTCAGCCGCAGTCGCGAGTCCTTCGCCGAGCGCGAAGATCGCCTCGTTGATCATCGGGCAAAGCATGCGATTGACCACGAAGCCCGGGCTGTTGCGCACCTGAACCGGCGTCTTGCCGACCGCCTTAGCCGCCGCCTCGACCGCCGCATAGGTCTCGTCCGAGGTCTGCAGGCCGCGGATCAACTCGACCAGCGCCATCACCGGCACCGGATTGAAGAAGTGCATGCCGATGACGCGGTCCGCACGTTGAGTGGAGGCCGCGAGCTTGGTGATCGAGATCGACGACGTATTGCTGGCGATCACCGCCTCCGGCTTGGCCAGGGCGTCGAGTTGAGCGAAGATTTTCAGCTTCAGCTCGAGGTTCTCGGTTGCCGCTTCGATGATGAGGTCGCAATCGGCCAGCGCCTTGACATCGGTGGACGTGGCAATGCGGGCAAGCGCGGCATCCTTCTCGGCGACGCTCATTTTCTCCTTTTTCAGCAGCCGGTCAAAGCTGCCGGAGATGGTGGCGATGCCACGCTGCAGCGAGGCCTCGGCGACGTCGGTCATCACCACATCGAAACCGCTCGCAGCGAACGCCTGAGCGATCCCATTTCCCATCGTGCCCGCACCGACCACGCCGATCTTGCTGATACCCATAAAAATCTCCTCATTGACAGGACGAACCGGCTTCTCGATCCATACCAGTCCGTATGGACAGAATGTAGCGCATCGGCGCCCCCGATGCCAGCGCCGGAGACGGCCAGACAGCAGCGCGGGAAGCCGGTGAACAAAAAAAGGGAACCTTACGGTTCCCTTTTTCCTTTTACTGGCGGAGTGGACGGGACTCGAACCCGCGACCCCCGGCGTGACAGGCCGGTATTCTAACCAACTGAACTACCACTCCGCGCTGACCTGCATCGACTTTCGCCGACCCGAATTGGCTGCGCTATACCAATTCGCCTGTTTTGGCGTCCCCACGGGGATTCGAACCCCGGTTATCGCCGTGAAAGGGCGGTGTCCTAGGCCTCTAGACGATGGGGACCTATTACTTCAATAACTTTTTGGTGGAGGTAAGCGGGATCGAACCGCTGACCTCTTGCATGCCATGCAAGCGCTCTCCCAGCTGAGCTATACCCCCACAAGAGCTAGCGATTATAGCTTCTGATCAAGCTCACCGCAAGTACTTTGGAAAATTTTCCAAAGCTACAGGATTATCATCCTGCTTTGAAACTGGCGGAGTGGACGGGGCTCGAACCCGCGACCCCCGGCGTGACAGGCCGGTATTCTAACCAACTGAACTACCACTCCACACAAACCTGCAATCAGTCTTAGACTGATTCTGTGCGCTCGCTTCGCCAGCGCACTTAAACTGGCGTCCCCACGGGGATTCGAACCCCGGTTATCGCCGTGAAAGGGCGGTGTCCTAGGCCTCTAGACGATGGGGACCTATTCTTATCGACTGGTGGAGGTAAGCGGGATCGAACCGCTGACCTCTTGCATGCCATGCAAGCGCTCTCCCAGCTGAGCTATACCCCCGTCGAAAGAGTGCGCATTATAGGAAGAGATCAGCCACTTGTAAAGCGCTTTTTAAATTCTCTCTTTTCACTTCCCGCATCGCCCGCACCGAGGATCTCCCGGTGGCGCAGCCCCAAAAAATACGCTTCCAGCCAATTGCTTAAAGCACCTTCCCCGGATTCATCAATCCGGCGGGATCCAGCGCCCGCTTGATTCCTCGCATCATTTCCATCTCGATCGCGCTCTTGTAGTTCAGCACCTCGTCGCGCTTGAGTTGCCCCAGTCCATGTTCCGCCGAAATGGAACCACCGAGCGCGACGACAAGTTCATGGACGATACGATTTACCTCAGCCGTCCGGGCAACGAAAGCGGCATTGTCCGCAGCCAGGGGCTTGGAGAGGTTGTAGTGCAGATTGCCGTCGCCGATGTGCCCGAAAGCGACGATGCGCAGCCCCGGCCAAGCCGCGCTCAGCGCTCGCTCGGCGCGCTCGAGGAACTCCGGGATCCGGCCAACCGGCACGGAAATATCGTGCTTGATGCTGATACCTTCAATGCGCTGCGCCTCGGAAATATTCTCGCGCAGCGCCCACAGCGCCCGCGCCTCGGCAACACTGCGCGCAAGCACGGCATCGGACACCAGCCCCGCCTCCAGGGCCGCACTCAGTTCGCGCGCGAGCACCGCATCGAGACCGCCGTCGGCCAGGGTGTCGGAAAGTTCGACGAGCACGCTCCACGCCCGCCTGCCAGCCAGCGGTGCTCGCGCCCCAGGAATGTGCTCGAGCACGAGTTCGAGCGCATTGCAGCCGACGATCTCGAAAGCGCTCACGCGGTCGCCGCAGGTGGCGCGCAGATGGCGCAGCAACGCGACTGCGGCATGCGGATCGGGCACTGCCACCCAAGCCGTGGCGCGCGCGCGGATCGCCGGAAAGAGCTTGAGCACGGCGGCGGTGACCACGCCCAGCGTTCCTTCGGCGCCGATGAAGAGCTGCTTCAGGTCGTAGCCGGTATTGTCCTTGCGCAACCCGCGCAGCCCGCTCCACAGCCGGCCATCGGGCAGCACCACCTCGACGCCGAGCACCAGGTCGCGCGCATTGCCGTAGCGCAGCACCTGCACGCCGCCTGCATTGGTCGACAGATTGCCGCCTATCGTGCAGCTGCCTTCGGAGGCGAGCGACAGCGGGAACAGGCGCCCGGCCCCCTCGGCCGCAGTCTGCACCGCGGCCAGGGTGCAGCCGGCTTCGGCGCACAGGGTGTCGTTATCCGGATCGAGCGCGCGGATGCGGTTCAAGCGTCCCAGGCTGAGCACCACCGCACGACCGTCAGCCAGCGGCGTCGCCCCGCCGCACAAACCGGTATTGCCCCCTTGCGGCACCACCGGGACGCCGGCCTGCGCGCACAGGCGCACGACCTCCGCCACCGCTGGAGCGTCGGCCGGGCGCAGCACCGCACGCGCCCGACCATGGTAGCGGCCGCGCCAGTCAGTAAGGTAAGGGGCGACCTCGTCGTCCCGGGTGAGAACATGCTCGACACCGATCGCATCGGCGAATGCCTGCAACAAGGGATCCATGCGTTTCTCCGCTCGATGCGGCGCCCGTCAGCCGGTTTCCGCACTCCGTCCAAGCGCGTAGTGAAGCAGCGGGCGCATGCGCGCCACGGCGGCCTCGCCTTCGGCGATCGCCTCCGCAGCGCGGTGATAATCCATCAGACCGAGTTGGCCGACGCGCGGCGCGATAAGCACGTCAGCAGGCTCGCCGGCAAGCCGGCTGCGGGCGATACGCACCTGCATGATGTTGATGCTCGCGCTGAGCACGCTGACCAGCGAAGGCAGGTTCGCCTCTGCCGCCGCTGCAGCGTCGCCGTGTCCGTTCATGCCGCGACCGAATCGCGCCAGAAGGCGATCAGCCCAGTTCGCCGCGGTCTCCTCGACCGGCGGCGGCACCGCGGCGCCGCGGTGCCAAGCCTTGCCCACGGTATCCGAGCCGAGGTCCACGGCGATAACGACATCGGCGCCCATTGCCCGGCACAACGAAACCGGCACCGGGTTCACCAGCCCGCCGTCGACCAGCAACTGGCCGCCGCGCAGCACCGGCGTCATCAGCCCAGGCAAGGCGATCGACGCCCTGACCGCCTCCGACACGCTGCCGCTGTGCAGCCACAGCTCGCGCCCGCTGGCCAGTTCGGTGGCGACGCAGGCGAAACGCACCGGCAGTTCGGCAAAATCGCGGTCGCCGAAATTGCGCTCGAAATACTGGATCAGCCGCTCGCCCTTGATCAGACCACCGCGCAGGCTGACGTCGAGCAGCGAAACCACGTCCTGCCACTTCAGCCCCTCGGCCCATTCGGTGAGCTTGTCGAGCTCCCCCGAGGCCGCTGCAGCGCCGACGAACGCGCCGATCGAGCAGCCGCAGATCACCGCCGGCACCACCCCTTCGGCGGCCAGCGCGCGCAACACGCCGAGGTGCGCCCAACCGCGCGCCGCACCGCTCCCCAGCGCCAGCCCGATCACCGGCGCATTGGCGGCAGGCAGCGCGGGCAGGGGCTCCCTCATCAGGCGATCCGGACTCAGTCGAGGCGCTCGGCGTAGAGGTCGTGCACATCACAGTCGGTGATGCGCACGCGCACGAAGTCGCCCGGCGCCAGCCCCTCGCCGTCGGGGATGACGACGAGGCCGTCGATTTCCGGCGCGTCGCCAGCGGAGCGTGCGATCGCGCCCTCCTCGTCGATGTCGTCGACCAGCACCGTCATCTCGCGTCCGATCTTGGCCTCCAGGCGCTGGGTGGAGATGTCCTCCTGGAAGTCCATCAGCCGCGCCCGGCGCTCCTCGCGCACCTCATCCGGCACCGGATCGGCCAGTTCGTTGGCGGCCGCGCCTTCGACCGGGGAGTAGGCGAAGGCGCCGACGCGATCGAGCTGGGCCTCCTCGAGAAAACGCAGCAGCTCGTCGAAGTCGTCCTCGGTCTCGCCAGGGAAGCCGGTGATGAAGGTCGAGCGGATGGTCAGTTCGGGACAGATGCTGCGCCACTTGCGCACGCGCTCGAGCACGTTCTCGGCGTTGGCCGGGCGCTTCATCGCCTTCAGGATGCGCGGACTGGCATGCTGGAAAGGCACATCCAGGTAGGGCAGGATCTTGCCTTCGGCCATCAGCGGGATCAGGTCGTCCACACTCGGGTACGGATACACGTAGTGCATACGGATCCAGATGCCGAGTTCGCCGAGCGCGTTCGCCAGATCGAAGAGCTTCGTCTTCATCGGCTTGCCGCCCCAGAAGCCGGTGCGGTACTTGACGTCGACGCCGTAGGCCGAGGTGTCCTGCGAGATCACCAGGATTTCCTTGACACCGGCGTCGGCCAGGGCCTCGGCCTCGCGCATCACCTCGTGGATCGGGCGACTCACCAGATCGCCGCGCATCGACGGAATGATGCAGAAGGTGCAGCGATGGTTGCAGCCCTCGGAGATCTTGAGGTAGGCATAGTGCTGCGGCGTCAGCCGGATGCCCTGCGGCGGTACCAGGTCGGAGAACGGATCGTGCGGCTTGGGCAGGTGCTGGTGCACCGCCTGCATGACCTCCTCGGTGGCATGAGGTCCGGTCACTGCCAGCACCTGGGGATGGGCCGACATCACCACGCCGTCCTTGGCGCCGAGACAGCCGGTGACGATGACCTTGCCGTTCTCGGCGAGCGCCTCGCCGATCGCGTCGAGCGACTCCTCGACCGCGGCATCGATGAAGCCACAGGTATTGACCACGACGATGTCGGCCTCGTCGTAGCTGCCCGAAATCGCATAGCCCTCGGCGCGCAAGCGGGTCAGGATGTGTTCGGAGTCGGTCGTGGCCTTCGGACAGCCAAGAGAGACGAAGCCGACGCGCGGCACGCCGGGGAGTTTCTGGGAGGTCATGCTGGGGTACTGCCTGTCAGGTAAAACGCCCCCGAAGCGGGGGCGTTGCGTGTTTTATTTATCGGCGCGGGCCTTGCCGGCCGGCTCGGCGGCTTCCACCGCCCTGTCGTCCTTTGCGTCCTTCGCAGGCGGCTTCGTGTAGGCGGGAAACTGGAAGCCGGTGAACATATTGCGGGTCTGGCTTTCGACCTGCTCCTGCATCTGCTGGAACATCTTCTTCGACTGCTCGACGTAGGTGCCCATCATGCTCTGCAGGGCCGGCCCCTGGAAGTTCAGGAACTGCGCCCACAGATCCTGGCTCACCGGGCTGTTCTCGCCATACAGGCCACGGGCCTGCTCCTGGAGCTTGCCCTGCATGTCGGTGAATGCCTTGATGTTGTTCTCAAGGTACTTGCCCATCATGCCCTGCATGGCATTGCCGTAGAAACGGATCATGTGCGCGAGCAGGTCGCTGGTGAACATCGGGGCACCGCCGGCCTCTTCCTCGAGGATGATCTGCAGCAGAATGCTGCGCGTCAGATCCTCCCCGGTCTTGGCATCCACGACCTGGAAGTCCTCGTGGCTGAGGACGAGCTCCTTGACATCGGTGAGGGTGATGTACGAGCTGGTGCGGGTGTCGTAAAGCCTGCGGTTCGGGTACTTCTTGATCAGGCGCGCTTGTTCGGCCATGGTTTCAATCTCCTCGGCGGCGGTCGGTCCCGCTCTCAGTTGTGGCGAAATTATACCGCGCCGCGAAAAGAAAAACCCCGCCAGAGGACGGGGTTAAGCACGGCGGCCAGTGTCCGCTCACGGCCTCAGCACATGTGCAGGCCGCCATTGATGTTGATCGTCGAGCCGGTGATGTAGCCGGCGAGCTCGGAGGCCAGGTAGGCGCACAGGCCGCCGATCTCTTCGGGCTTGCCCAGGCGCTTCATCGGCACCGAGTCGGTGATCGCCTGACGGATGTCGTCGCGGATCGCCATCACCATGTCGGTACCGATGTAGCCGGGGGCGATCGCATTGACGGTCACGCCCTTGGTCGCGAGTTCCTGCGCCAGCGCCTTGGTGAAGCCGAGCACGCCGGCCTTCGCCGTCGAGTAGTTGGCCTGCCCGGCCTGGCCCTTGACGCCATTGACCGAGGAGATATTGATGATCCGCCCCCAGCCGCGCTCGGCCATCTTCGGCGACACGTGATGGGTGACGTTGAACAGGCTGTTCAGATTGGTGTTGATCACCGCGTCCCACTGCGACTTTTCCATCTTGGGGAAGAACTTGTCGCGGGTGATGCCGGCGTTGTTCACCAGCACATCGACCGGGCCGACTTCGGCCTCGACCTTGGCAACCATGGCCTTGCTCGACTCGTAGTCGGCAACATCGCCTTCCGCGGCGACGAAATCGAAGCCGAGCGCCTTCTGCTGGGCGAGCCACTCTTCTTTCTGCGGATAGGCGGGCAGACAGTTGGCCACCACCTTGAAACCATCTTTGGCCAGAGACTGGCAAATCGCCGTACCAAGACCGCCCATGGCGCCGGTAACGAGTGCGACTTTCTGGGTCATCATTGATTCCTTCAGCTGCAGGTTGTGGTTCCCGGGCGGCACCGCCATTGTCCAGTACGATCCGGGCCTTCGTTTGCGGCAGCGCATCAGGGGCACTGCCTCACGCATTATAAACACAACCCGAAACACTTGCTGCATCGCAATATGCAAACAAAAACGGCGCCCCGGGAAGGGGCGCCGTGCAGGGCAAAACGAGCGCAGGATCGCTCAGAACATGTGCTGACCGCCGTTGATCGAGATGTTCGCCCCGGTGACGAAGGCGGCCTCCTCCGACGACAGGTAGGCCACCAGACCGGCAATCTCCTCGGGCTTGCCGAGGCGCGACACCGGGATCTGCGGCAGGATCTTCGATTCGAGGATTTCCTGCGGAATCGCCATCACCATCTTGGTGCCGATGTAGCCCGGCGAGATCGTGTTGACGGTCACTCCGCTGCGCGCCACCTCCAGCGCCAGCGCCTTGGTGAAGCCGTGCATGCCGGCCTTCGCCGCGGAGTAGTTGGTCTGACCGAATGCCCCTTTCTGGCCATTCACCGACGACACGTTGATCACCCGCCCCCACTTGCGCTCGACCATGCCGTCCATGACCTGCTTGGTCATGTTGAACACCGAGTCGAGGTTGGTGCTGATCACCGCATCCCAGTCCGCCTTGGTCATCTTCTTGAAGGTCATGTCGCGGGTGATGCCGGCGTTATTGACCAGCACGTCGACCGGGCCGACCTCGCGCGTGACCTGTTCGACGCAGGCCTTGCACGACTCGAAGTCGGACACGTCGCAAGGGTAGCCCTTGAAGCCATAACCCATGTTGTTCATGGCCTGCAGCCATTCCGCCGCCTTCGCATTGCCGGGCGAATGCGTCGTCACCACCTTGTAGCCGAGGGCCGCGAGCTTGATGCAGATCGCCTCGCCGAGACCGCCCATACCTCCGGTAACCAGCGCAACTCTGGACATATTGTTTCCTCCTCTCCCATTCGGGTGTGTCCGGGGGGGCTTTTCCTGAGGGCAGCGGCCCCGCCCATCCCGCTGCCTCCGACAAATCCGTGCGCTGCGCTCAGGCCTTTTCCTTCACGTAGCGCCCTGGCGCGGGCTCGATCGGCTCGTATCGGGTGCTGCCGAGGCGGCCGCGCGCGGCCACCAGCTTGCCGCCATGCGGCTTCAGCCACTCGATCCAGTGCAGCCACCAGCTGCCCTTGTGCTCGACGGCCTGTTCCAGCCATTCGTCCGGATCGGCGACCTGCGCGCTGCCGCTCCAGTAGCTGCGGCGGTTCTTCGACGCCGGATTGATCGCCCCGGCGATATGGCCGCTGGCACCGAGCACGAAGGTCGTCTCGCCCCCCAGCAGGTTCCGCGCCAGGTAAGCGCTCTTCCACGGCACGATGTGGTCCTCGCGCGCCGCCATCAGGTAGGCGGGCACATCGATCTTGCCCAGATCGACCTTGTGGCCGAGCATCTTCAGCCGCCCGGGCACGCGCAGGTTGTTCTCCAGGTACATGTTGCGCAGGTACCAGGTGAGGAAGGGCCCGGGCAGGTTGGTCGGATCGGCGTTCCAGTACAGCAGGTCGAAGGCCTTCGGCTTTTCGCCTTTCAGGTAGTTGCCGACCACGTACTGCCAGATCAGGTCGTTGGCGCGCAGCGACGAGAACACGTTCGCCAGTTCCTGACCCTTGAGCAGCCCGCCCTTGCCGATCGCGGCCTCGCGCGCGGTGACGCTGGCCTCGTCGACGAGGCAGCCGAGCTCGCCGGCATCGGCGAAATCGAGCAACGTCGTCATCAGCGTCATGCTGCTCACCGGATCCTCGCCGCGCGCCTTCGCCACCGCGAGTGCGGACCCCAGAATGGTGCCCCCCACACAAAAACCGAGCACGTTGGGTTTCTTCACCCGGGTTACCGCGCGTACCACCTCGAGCGCGGTCAGCGGGCCTTTTTCGAGGTAATCGTCCCAGGTGAAATGCGCCTCCGCGGCCTGCGGGTTCTTCCACGACACCAGGAACACGGTGAAGCCCTGCTCGACGATGAAACGCACCAGCGAGTTCTCGGGCTGCAGGTCCATGATGTAGAACTTGTTGATGCTGGGCGGCACGATCAGCAAGGGCACCTGCGCCACCTTGTCGGTGAGCGGCGCGTACTGGATCAGCTGCATCAGCTCGTTCTCGTGGATCACCGCGCCGGGGCTCACCCCCAGATTGCGCCCGACCTCGAAGGCGCTGTCGTCGGTCATCGAGATACGCCCTTTCTCGAGGTCGTCGATCAGGTTGCGCACCCCCTGGGTGATGCTCTCGCCCTGGGTGTCGAGCGCGGTCTTGATGAACTCGGGGTTGGTGGCGGCGAAATTGCTCGGCGACAGCGCCTCGATGTACTGCCGGGTCAGGTACTGGATGCGCGACTTCGCCCGCCCGTCGGCGATCGGCATGTCCTCGGCGACCTCGCGCAGGAAGCCCGCATTGAGCAGATAGGCCTGACGCACGTAATCGAACACCGGGCTCGCCGACCATTCCGGCGCATTGAAGCGGCGATCGCCCGGCTCCGCTTCCACCACCGGCGTCGCGGGCCTGTCGGCGGGTTTGCCGAGCAGCGCAGACCACAGCGCGACGTGCTTCTCCGCGAAATCCTTCTGCATGCGGGCGAAGCGTTCGGTCTCGGGCAAGGGCAGGCGCCCGGCCGCCACCCCCGAGGAATCGCCTATCGCCGCGTGCTGCTTGGCGACGAGATCGAAGAAATTCTGCGCCATGGCCTGCCCGGCCATCAGCATCGCCTGCATCGCGGCGCTCGTACCCTTGTCGTTCGTGTCGGACATCTACCCCTCCAAAGGATGGTGCAACCGTCACGCATCAGGCCGCCCCATGCCGTGTTCGATCCGCCAGACGCAGGACCGCGGACCGAAAGGTAGAATCGGCCCATGTACCTGATTGCGATCGCCTGGCTCTATGTCGCCCTGCTCGCCGCCGTGTCCGATGACACCGTGGTCGGCGGCGTGCTGACTTTCGTGTTCTTCGGACTTGCGCCGCTCGCCCTCTTCCTGTGGCTGTTCGGCACCCGGGCCAGACGGCGCGCCGCCCGCGCCCGCGACGAGAGCCTCAACGATAGAGCCGATTCCGACGCCGAGCAATAGCGCGGATGCCGCAAGAATAGGCGCGACCGGCGCCGCCCCACCTGCGTGGCGGGCATGCACCGCTTCAGGGCAGGCGCCAGACCAGCGAGGCGAAACGCCCGGTGACGCTGTCGCGCCGATAGGAATAGAAGCGCGCGCCGTCGGCATGGGTACACGCACCACCTCCGTACACGCTCACCACCCCGCAGCGGGCGAGCCGCAGGCGGGCGAGCGCGTACAGGTCGGCGAACCACTTGCCGGCGTCGGGCGCGGCGACGAAGGCCGCGGC
>JAEWVQ010000082.1 GCA_023459095.1 Pseudomonadota bacterium
GTGGCTGGGCCTTGCCGGCGCGTTCGCGCTCCTCGTCGCGCTGTTCGCCGACGACGGCGCACGCGCTGCCGGCGGCCCGCGGCACGACGGCTTCTTCGCGCCGACCGCCGACCTGCGCGCCGCGCTCGAACGCGCCCGCGCCAAAGGCAAACACGCCGTCGCCGTGCTCTACGAGATGAACGGCTGCGGCGAATGTGCCAAACTGCGCGCCTCCACGCTGACCGAACCAGCGCTGCGCGACGCCTACCAGCGCGACTTCGTGGCTGTCGCACTGATGGCCGACGAGCCCGGCGCCCTCGTCGATTTCGACGGCGCGGCGACCACGCAATCGACCTTCGCCCGGCGCGAGCGCGTTTTCGCGCTGCCGACCGTGGTGTTCTACGATCTCGACGGTCTGCCCGTCGCCCGTCAGATCGGCAGCGCCCTGCCCGCGGCCGAATGGCTGCGCCTGGGGCACTACGTGCGCGCCGCCGGCTACGAGGAGGCGCCGTTCTCCGCCTGGCAGCCGCGCCTGGAGAACTGAGAGCTTGTGAAGAAATCCTATTCACACGTTCCGAAGCGAACCCACAGAATCAAGGACATGCATCAATGAGTCAGCAAGACCGCAAGTACTGGGACGAGAAACTCGAAACCCAGAGCCGCGCCGACTGGAACGCCCTCAAGCTCGACCTGCTCAAGGTCCACCTGCGCCACGCCTACGACCACTCCCCCTACTACCGCGCGAGCTTCGACGCCGCCGGGGTGAGCCCGGACGATCTGAAGACGCTCGACGACATCCGCCGCTTCCCCACCCTCGACAAGCAGGTCATCCGCGAGCGCCAGGAAGCCCGGCCGCTGCTCGGCGACCTCGTCGCCGTGCCCGAGCGCGACGTGGTCTATGTGTCGGCCTCGTCCGGCTCCACCGGCGTGCCCACGGTATCGCCGTTCACGCAGCAGGATTTCGACGACTGGATGGACTACGAGGCGCGCCAGTTCTGGTCGTCCGGCCTGCGCCCGGACGACCGCTACGCGCACTCGCTGAACTTCTCGCTGTTCATCGGCGGCCCCTGCGTGCTCGGCGCGCAGAAGCTCGGCGCGCTCACCATCCACGCCGGCACCGTGCCCTCCGAGCGCCTGCTCGCCATCCTCAAGCAGTTCCAGGCCACCGCGATCTGGACTACGCCGTCCTACGCCTGGTACCTGGGCGAAACCGCGCAGAAGGAAGGCATCGATCCGAAGAAGGATCTGGCAGTCAGGCGCATCTTCGTCGCCGGCGAACCCGGCGGCTCCATCCCCGAGACCCGCGCCCGCATCGAAGGGCTGTGGGGCGCCGAGGTGTACGACTACTACGGCCTCTCCGACATCTTCGGCTCGTGCGCCGGCATGTGCGAGAAAAAGGACGGCCTGCACTGGGCGGAAGACCACATCCTGGTTGAAGTGCTCGACCCCGAGACCGGTGAGCCGGTCGCCCCCGGCGAACGTGGCGAAATGGTGCTGACCACGCTGAAGAAACGCGCGCGCCCGCTGATCCGCTTCCGCACCGGCGACATCGTCAGCTTCACCGAGGAGCCCTGCGGCTGCGGCCGCACCAGCCAGCGCCTGCTCGGCGTGCACGGCCGGCGCGACGACATGCTGATCATCCGCGGCGTGAATATCTTCCCCAGCGACGTCGAAGCGCTGGTGCGCAAGGATCACGACTTCAGCGGCGAATACCGCCTGGTGGTGGACCGCGTCGACCACCTCGACCGCCTCACCGTCGAGGTCGAACACGCCGCCGGCTACGGCGGCACCGCCGACGCGCTCGGCGAGCGCCTGCGCGACCGCATCAAGGCGGTGACCGGCGTCGGCGCCCACGTCTCCATCCTCGACCCCGGCACCCTGCCGCGCGCCACCCACAAGGCCAAGCGCGTGGAAGACCGTCGCGGCCAGGTGTGGACGGCCTGAAGCCCAGTTGCCGCCGTCCCCGCGCCGCCGAGAGGCGGCGCAAAACGTTCTCCTGCCGCCGAAGGGCGGCGTAGAAAATTCCTCCTGCCGCCGAGAAACGGCAGCCGGCCTGCCGCAGCCGTCCGGCTGCGCGCCCCGCGCGCGCCCATCCTCGTTCAGCGACTGCCGCCGCGCGTGCTGCCGCCGGCGAGCAGCGCATCGAGTTCGCGTGCGGCGGCGACGTGCAACGGCACCGGCAGCCCGGCGCGCGCGGTGGCCGCCGACACCTGTGTGCCCTGGGCGCTGCCGCGCGCGGCGAAATCGCGCCCGCGCCCGAACACGAAGCGCGTCACCGCGGCGACCTCGGTTTCCGACAGGTCGGTGGCGACCAGCAGCAGCGCGGCGGTGGCCACCGTGGCCACGTCCTCGTCCTGGGTGGCATAGCTGCGCTGCGCGATCGTGTAGGCGAAATAGCCCTGGTTCGCCGCCACCAGCTTCGCCACCGCCGGCGCCGACAGCGGCAGCAGGCGCAACGGCACGTCGACGAGGGCATCGCGGATGCTGTCCGCGGGCAGACCGATGACCTGCATCACCGCATCGACATTGCCCTGGCGCAGCGCGATGAGCGCGTCGCCGATGCTCAGCTCCACCGCCTCGATGTCGCTCAGCCCCAGGCCGTGGGCCTCGAGCACGCGCAGCGCGGTGGTGCGCGAGGCCGCGCCCGGCAGGCCGATGGCCACGCGCTTGCCCTTCAGCCCGGCGAGCATGCGCACGCCGCTGTCGTCGCGCACCAGCACGTGCATCGGCTCCGGGTACAGGCTGCCGATCGCGAGCAGGGTGTCGTTGGGACCGTCGCCGAAGAAGGTGCCGGTGCCGGCATAGGCGTCGAGCGCGGCATCGCCCTGGGCGAGCGCGAGCGACACCTTGCGCTCGCGCAGCAACCGCAGGTTCTCATCGCCGCCGCGGGTGATCAGCGGCACCGTGCGCGCCTGCTCGTCGTCCGACAAAGCGCGGGCGAAGCGCAAATACTGGCCGTGCTCGCCGCCGGCAGCGATCGCGTAGCCGTTGGCGGCACGCGCCAGACGCGCGCGGATCGCGGCGTGGGCGGCGGCGAGTTCCTGTTCGATCACCGCGCGCTGCGCCGGCGCGGCGTCCTGCGGCACCGAATCGACGACCTTGCGCATGGCGTCGAGGATCGCCCCCGCGCCCTGGCGCTCGTTGGTCGCGTAGGCGGGCGCGGTGGCCGGGCGGTAGCCGCCGGTGGTCACCGCCACCCAGGCCTCGCCCTCCGCGCGGTAGAGCGCGGTGCCGTGGGCGGCGATGAGGTCGCCGGCCTGGTTGCCGTCGGAATTGAGGCCGCTGATGCCCTTGGGGCCGGCGCCCAGCGCCGACACCAGGGCCGCGACGCCGGGCGCATCCCAGGCGCCGAAGTCGAAATCGCGCTCGACGCGCAGCACGGCGTCGAAATACAGCGTGCGCCGGGTTTCGCCGGCGGGCGCCCGGGTGTCGGCCTGCGAGCCGCGGCGGGTGAGCTCCACCAGGGTCAGCGTGCCCGCGGGCAAGGCCTGCGCCAGCCGCGCCTCGACATCGCGGCGCAGAGTGGGCGCGTCGGGTCCGCCGCCGCAGGCGGCGAGCAGCAGAACGGCGAACAGGACGAGCACGCGGCGCACGGTCAGCCTCCCATGAACGGCAGCGCGAGCATCAGGGTGAGCAGCAGCGCGTTCATCAGATCGACGAAGAAGGCGCCCGCCAGCGGCACGATCAGATAGCTCTGCGGCGCCGGCCCGTGGCGGGCGGTGATCGCCTGCATGTTGGCCATCGCGGTCGCGGTCGAGCCCATGTTGAAGCCGATGAACGCCGCCGAGGTCACCGCTGCCTCGTAATCGCGCCCCATGAAGCGGAAACACACCAGCACCACATACAGCACGATGCACACCACCTGCAGCGCGACGATGAGCAGGAAGGGGCCGGTGGAGAGCGCCACATCCACCAGATCGAGCGCCATCATCGTCATCACCAGGAACAGCGACAGGCAGACGCTGGCGATCAGGTCGGAGGCGCGGTCGTCGAAGCGGATGCCGGCAAAGGGCAGCAGGTTGCGGATCGCGATGCCGATCATCATGCACCACAGGAAACCCGGAATCGTGATCGAGCCGCCGCCGAAACGTGCCGCCGCCCAGCGCCCGAGCGCGACCGCGGCGAGGATGCCGGCGAGCGACAGGATCACCCCCACCGCGGTGATCGGCGGCGCCACCGCCTGCGGCTGATGGGCGGCCTCGGCCGCCTCGGCGGCAAGCTCCGCATTCGAGCGCAAGCGGTGGCGGCTGATCAGATACTGCGCCACCGGCCCGCCGATGATGCCGCCGACGATCAGGCCCACGGTCGCCACCGTCATCGACAACTCCATCACCAACTGCAGGTTGTTCACCTCGGCGAAGCGTTCGGCGTAGGCCGCGCCGGTGCCGTGGCCGCCCACCAGCGTGATCGAACCGCCGACGAGGCCGAAGATGGGATGCAGGTCGAGCGCCATCGCCGCCCCCACGCCCACCAGGTTCTGCACCAGGATGTAGGGGAACAGCAGGACCAGGAACACCGCCAGCGCCTTGCCGCCGTGGCGCAGCGTGCGCAGGTCGGCGCACAGCCCGACG
Source organism: Pseudomonadota bacterium (assembly GCA_023459095.1). Taxonomy (GTDB): domain Bacteria; phylum Pseudomonadota; class Gammaproteobacteria; order Burkholderiales; family Rhodocyclaceae; genus JAEWVQ01. The sequence goes on from JAEWVQ010000082.1 coordinate 4,551, forward strand.
CCGGAGAAGAACATCAGCAGCAACAGGGGCTTGATGCTCTGGTCGATGTTCGCCTTGAAGCCCGACGCCGCGAACACCCCGGCGGCGAGCGCCGCGAACAGCAGGCCGCCGGTGATCGGATCGGGAATGTTGTACTTCGACAGCACCGGAACGGCGCGATTGACCACGGTGCCGATCAGCAGCACGACGATGGCTGCGAGCAGGGAGAGTTGCGGATCGAGGCTCACGGACGCCCTCGCCGGCAGCGAACAGGAACGAAAACCAGCGCCCAGCCGCGCATCGCGCCCTCCCCCGACAACCGGCCCCGCACCGGCCTTGTTCAGTGGCTATAGCCGCCGCGCGCGGCGCATGTCAAGAACGCCCGCCCGCGGCGGGCGCGGGCCGCCGCCCTCCCGGCGCAACCTCACCCCGCTGCCAGCACCCGCCGGCTGCGCTGCAGCAGCACGAGCGCGGCCACCCCGAACAGCGCGCAGAAGCCGATCACCGCGCCGAGCACGCCGATGCGGTCGGCGAGCAGGCCGACGCCGAGCACCGGCACGATGGTGCCGATGTAACCGATGCTCAGGAAGGACGCGAAGATCCCCGCGCGCTCGGCGCCCGCGCTCACCTGATTGACGATCGCCATCGCGCTCATGAAGGCGATGCCGTGGCCCACGCCGACGAGCACGTCGCTCGCCGCGAACAGCAGCGCCGAATGCACCGCCAGCGCCAGCGCGAGCAGGCCCACGGCGGCGGTGAGCACCCCCAGCCCCACGCTCATGCCGCGGCGCACGGTGACCCCGCGCAGCACCAGCTGGGTGGCGCCGGAGACGAACAGCACCGCGGCGATCGACGCGCCGCTGATCGCCGTGCCCTGCCACGGCAGCATCTCGTTCAGGAACGAGGGCGCGAGCGCGGCGAACAGGCTGAACAGCGCGAACACCAGAAAGGCCGCCGCCGCCGCAACCGCGAACGCCGGCCGCGCCGCCGCCCCCGGCAGCACGAAGGCCGGGCGCAGCGACAGCCGCCCGCCGCGCCGCGGCCCCGCGTGCAGGCGGTTGAGCGCCGCCAGCACCACCGCCACCAGCGCCAGCACCACGAGGTAGGCGGTGACCAGCGGCGCGGGCAGAAACTGCGCGATCACCCCGGCCACCAGCGGCCCCAGGCCGAAGCCGATCACGCTCGTGGTGGAGGCGATGCGCATCGCCCGCGCGCGGTTGCCGGTGGGCTCCAGATCGACCAGCGCCGCCATCGCCGAGGTGGTGATGAGCCCCGAGGCGAGCCCGATCACCACCCGCCCGGCGAGCAGCCAGCCCACCCCGGGCGCCGCCGCCGACAGCGCCAGCCCGAGCGCGATCAGCGCCAGCCCGGCGCGCAGCACGCGCAGTTCGCCGTAGTGGTCGGGCAGGCGGCCGAGAAACAGCAGCGCCGCCATCACCCCGAACATGTAGCTGACGAAGATTTCGGTGATCGTGCTCGCCGGAAACCCCCACGCCTGCTGGTACAGCGGATACAGCGGGCTCGCCAGCGCGGTGCCCATGGTGCCGGCGACGAGCGCCGCGGCCACCCACAGGAAGGGCGACCAGTCGTTCGGCGAAGTCTGGGGAGGCGAAGAAGGATGAACGGACAAGGCAGGGCTCCGGAAAGGTCGCCGGCCGCCGCGCCCGCGCCCGGCAGGCGGTTGTGCCCCTGCCCGGCTTCATGCGCCGCCGACCGGATGATGCACCGCATCATATATCGACTATCATCGATGCACCAATCGGAAGATTTCGATACACTCGCCGAGCGACCGAGCCTCGCCGCGCCTTTACATCAACGCGCGCCCCCCCTCGGCGTGGACCCGCGGAGCACCCCGCCACGCCCCGACGCCGTCACCGCCGCGGCGTCCTTTCAACCGCAGCAGGAACGCCCATGAAACAACACCGTTACCGCGTCACCCTGGAACACCTCGCCGATGCGCACGGCGCCCCGTCCCCCCATCAGCCGCTGCAGTTCGAAACCGGCAACCACGACGACATCATCGCCATCGTCGAGCGCCTGCGCACACGGGGCGACTTCACCGACGAGAGCGCGGCGGCCTTCGGCCTCGGCCTCAAGCTGTTCGGCGAGGTGATGCTGACCGACAAGAACAACCCCCTGTTCACCGAATTTCGGCCGCACTTCGCCCAGTTCATGAAGACGCTCAAGACCGGCCCCCAGCGCCCCTGAGGCCCGCGCCCGCACTGTGGCGGGCATGCGCAGCACGGCGTGCCCGGGCCGCTTCACGCGCTCCACCCGCGGGCGCACACAACGGTCGGGCCCGGCCGCCCTAGCCCGCAAGCTCGCTCACCAGCCGCCCTACCGCGGCCAGCGTGGCTTCGCGCGTGGCGGCGTCCGCCTCGGAGTCCGCGAGATAAGCAGCGACGATCAGCGGCGCGCGCCCGGGCGGCCAGATCACGCCGACGTCGTTGGCGCTGTTCGCGTGCGTGCCAGTCTTGTCGCCGATCCGCCAGCCTGCGGGCAGGCCGGCCTTGAGACGCTTGCCGCCGGTGGTGTTGGCGAGCAGCCAGTCGGCGAGCCGGGTGCGCGAGGCCGGCGCTAGGGCGTCGCCGAACAGCAGCGTGCGCATCGTCTGCGCCATCGCGCGCGGCGTGGTCGTATCCAGCCCGGCTTCGGCCTTGCCGGTGTTCAGCGCCGGCTCGATGCGGTCGAGCCGCGTCACCGCGTCGCCCAGCGCGCGCAGATAGGCGGTGAGCGCCGCCGGCCCGCCGTAGCTGGCGAGAATCAGGTTGGCGGCGGTGTTGTCGCTGGTGGTGATGGTGGCCGCGCACAACTCGCCCAGGCTCAGGCCCTCGCCGCCCACGGCCGGCGCGGTGACCGGCGACCACGGCAGCAGGTCCTCGCGCCCGTGGGGTATCCGCCGCGCCAGCGAGTCCTCGCCGCGCTCCACGCGGTGCAACACCAGCGCGCAGGCGAGCGTCTTGAACGTACTCAGCATCATGAAGCGTTCGTCGGCGCGGTAGCCGTACTGCGCGCCGCTGCCGGTGTCGATCACCTGCACGCCCAGCCGCCCCCGCGCCGCCTCTTCCAGCGCCCGCAAGCGCGCCTCCACCGCCGGCGCCGCGGCCAGCACGTCGCCGGCACGCCACGCGCCCAGCACCGCGACCGACGCCGAGCACGCCAGAAAACCTCTCCTGTTCATCTGTCCCTCCGGGGAAATGCGAAAGACGCGCATCCTGCCACCGGTCGCGCCGGCGGTCGGCACCGAACCGCAATCGGCCGCGCCCCCGACGATGCGCAAGCCGTCGACGGCATCGCCTTGCTCGAAACCGCCAAGCCTGAGTTCAAAGCGACCAGTCCAGCGCGCGGCCAACGAGGCGGTCCACGCGCTCCGTGAGGTCGCCAAACTGCGCGTCCATCAACGCAAGGCTCTCCGGCGCAAAGTCGGCGTCATACGCAGGCGCGACGTTGGCGTACGGAATGCCATCGCCGAAGCCAGCGCTATCGAGCTCGAGAAATTCAGCGATGGACTGCACGACACCCGCCGGATTCGTCCGCAACTCGGCGAGACTCGTCACCAGAAAGCGCTCGCGCGGATAAAAACGCAGATAGCGCGCGAGCTGTTCGTCATAAATCGACGAACGCATGTACATGAAATTCCAGAAGTAGTGCCGGCAATTCTGCCGGAACGCCGGCGACGCAAAGCGCTCCGCCTCGAGCGCCAGCGCCGAATGGAAGCACTCGGCCAGTTCCATGGGTTGCCCGTCCGCGTGCACGGCCCGCCGCATTTGCTGGTAAAGGGAAAGCGCGCGCGCCTTCGGGTCTCGCAGGGCCAGGATGAATTTCGCTTCCGGGAACAGGCTGGCGAGGAT
>JAEWVQ010000083.1 GCA_023459095.1 Pseudomonadota bacterium
ATCCTGCTCAGCACAGCGCTCGCCCCCGAGCTGCGGCTGTGGGGGCTGCTCGCGCTCGGCGCCGCCCTGCTTGCGCTGTTGCTGCGCCCGGGGGCGGCCCCCGCGCTCGGCGCGGCCACCGGGCGCTCGCTGCGCGCGGCGACCTTCGACTCGCCGGCCGACGCCGCCTCGCCTTACCGCACCCTGGTCGAACACGCGCCGATGGCGATCTTCCGCTTCGACCCGGGTCTGCACATCACCTACCACAACCACTGCCTGGCGACCCTGCTGCAAGTCCCCGACGAACGCCTCGACGGTCTGGACATGCACACCCTGCACGACCAGTCGCTGACCCCCACCTTCCGCAGCGCACTCGCCGGCAGCCCGGCGCAGTACAAGGGCCCCTACCACGCGACCTTCTCCGGCCGCCGCCTGCACATCCGCCTCAACGCCACACCGGTGCGCGACGGTAGCGGCCGCATCATCGCCGGCATCGCCATCGTCGAGGACATCACCGCGCAGCACGAGGCCGAGACCATGCTGCGCGAGAGCGAAACGCGCTACGCGCTGGCCATGCGCGGCACCAACGAAGGGCTGTGGGACTGGAATCCGGTGAGCCGCGACCTCTATCTGTCCAGCCGCCTGCTCGAACTCCTCGGTCTGGACGACAGCGCCGCCCGCACCAACAGCGACGAGTGGATGAGCCATGTGCATCCGGACGACCGCGCCCTGTTCCGCGCCATCCTGATCGAGCACCTAAAAGGCCGCACGCCGCATTTCGAGATGGAATACCGCGTGCGCCACGCCAGCGGCCACTACCTGTGGATGCTGGCGCGCGGCCTCGCCCTGCGCGACGAGCACGGCCAGGCCTGGCGCATGGTGGGCTCGATCGGCGACATCAGCGCGCGCAAGGCCGCCGAGGCCGCGCTGCGCGAAGCCAACCGCGAACTCGAGGCGCGCGTCGGAGAGCGCACCGCCCAGCTCGGCGCCGCGCTGCACGAACTCGAGGCCTTCAGCTATTCGGTGTCGCACGACCTGCGCTCGCCGCTGCGCGCGATCGACGGCTACAGCGCGCTGCTCGCCGAGCGCTACGAACACAGCCCGGACGACGAGGCGCGCATGCTGTTCGGACGCATGCGCGCCGCGGTGCAGCGCATGGGCACGCTGATCGACGATCTGCTCGACCTGGCGCGGGTGTCGCGCCAGCCGTTGCACCGCGAGCGCGTCGACATCGGCGCGCTGGCCCACGACCTCGTCGCCGAGCTGCGCGAACAGACGCCGCAGCGCCGGGTCGAGGTGGACATCGCCGACGACTTGGTCGCCAGCGCCGATCCGGGGCTGATCCGCATCGTGCTCGCCAATCTGCTCGGCAACGCCTGGAAGTTCTCCGCCGGGCGCGACCCCGCGCGCATCCGCGTGGGGCGCATGCACACCGCCGCGGGCGAGGCGTTCTGCGTCGAGGACAACGGCGCGGGCTTCGACATGCGCTACCGCGACAAGCTGTTCGGCGCCTTCCAGCGCCTGCACGGCGTGCGCGAGTTCGAAGGTACCGGCATCGGCCTCGCCACCGTGGCGCGCATCGTCCGCCGCCACGGCGGCGAAGTCGGTGCCGAAGGCGAAGTCGGCATCGGCGCGCGCTTCTGGTTCACCCTGGGCGGCGACGCCGGCCCCGCCACGCCGCCGCCATCGCCCTGAACCGGCGCACCGCCGCCCGCTGCAGGCGCCCGCCCCCTCCCGGAAGATCATGTCCGCGCTCCCGCCAGGCACCGAACCCAGCCGCGCCGAAATCGATGACCTGCGCGAACCGCTGCTGCTCGAGTTCGGCGCCGCGTGGTGCGGCCACTGCCGCGCCGTGGCGCCGCTGATCGCCAGCGCCCTCGCCGCGCATCCGCGCATCCGCCACTTGCGCATCGAGGACGGCCCCGGTCGCCGCCTCGGGCGTTCGTTCGGCGTCAAGCTGTGGCCGACGCTGATCTTCCTCGATGGCGGGCGCGAACTCGCCCGCCTCGTCCGCCCGGTCGCGGTCGAGCCCATCGCCGACGCACTCGCCCGCCTCGACACCGCACCGCAGGCGCCCGATGCCGCCGCCGAGCACGCCGCGCGGCGTGAGGGTGCGGCGTTGCGAGATATGCCAGAATCGCCCCGACTGGCCGATGTCATAGGCCAGCTCGACCCGGCATCGTCACCCAAAAGGCAAAATCGATGAAGCTCGCTCGCACCCTTGGTCTGCTCGCCACCCTGGCTGCCTCCAGCCTCGGCGCCGTCGCCTCCACCCCCGGCATCACCGACGACCGCATCGTGCTCGGCCAGTCGGCGCCGCTCTCCGGCCCCGCCCAGGCCCTCGGCACCGAAATGCGCGCCGGCGCCCAGCTCTATTTCGACATGGTCAACGCCCAGGGCGGCGTCAATGGCCGCAAGGTCGAACTGATCACCCTCGACGACGGCTACGAACCCACGCGCACCGTCGACAACACCAAGAAGCTGCTCGGCGAGACGCAGGTCTTCGCCCTCTTCGGCTACGTCGGCACCCCCACCAGCGCCGCCGCCCTGCCGCTGGTCAACGAGGCCCAGGTGCCCTTCGTCGGCGCCTACACCGGCGCCGAACTGCTGCGCGCCCCGCACAACCGCCAGGTGTTCAACATCCGCGCGAGCTATTTCGACGAGACCGAGCACATCGTCAACCAGCTCGTCACCACCGGCGTGCGCAACATCGCCGTGTTCTACCAGAACGATGCCTATGGCAAGGCCGGGCTCGAGGGCGTGGAACGCGCGATGAGCCGGCGCAACCTCAAGGTCAGCGCCACCGCCACCGTGGAGCGCAACACCACCGACGTCGCCGCCGCGGCGAAGAGCCTGCTCGCGGTCAAGCCCGACGCGATCATCCAGATCAGCGCCTACAAATCCTGTGCGGCGCTGATCCGCGAAATGAAGAAGGCCGGCTCCGCCAGCCAGTTCTACAACGTGTCCTTCGTCGGCAGCCAGGCGCTCGCCGACGAACTCGGCGACGACGGCGTCGGCGTGGTCATCTCCCAGGTCGTGCCCTTCCCGTGGTCGGGCACCGAAACCGTCGTCCGCCAGTACCAGCAGCTCGCGCAGCAGGCCGGCGCCGAGCGCTATTCGTTCACCGCGCTGGAAGGCTTCATCGCCGCCAAGGTGCTCGTCGAAGGCCTGCGCCGCAGCGGCAAGGCGCTGACCCGCAACGATCTGATGAACGCGCTCGAAGGCCTGCAGAACTACGACGTCGGCGGTTTCCGGGTGAATTTCGCCCCCGGCAACCACAACGGCTCGAATTTCGTCGAACTCACCATCCTGTCGCGCAACGGCCGCTTCCTGCGCTGAGCGGCGAGGTGTTCGACACCCCCGCGTCCGGCAATCTCCGCCACGCGGGCTACACTGGATCAGGCCGGCAGCCGCCGGCCCCCAGCCCGGGAGCCTCGGTCGCCGATCCCCGGCCCCTGAATTCAACGCCCCGTCGAGCCGCCATGGCCGAAGTCGTCTTCGCCCCCGCCCTCCAGCGCCATCACCCGTGCGCGCCGCAGCACGTGCACGCGGCCACGGTGGCCGCCGCCCTCGATGCCGCGTTCGCCGCCGCACCGCCGTTGCGCAGCTACGTTGTCGACGATCAGGGCGGGTTGCGGCGCCACGTCGCGGTGTTCATCGACGAGCGCGCGCTGTGCGACCGCCGCCACCTGTCCGACGCGGTGGGCGCCGACTCGCGCATCTACGTCGTCCAGGCGCTGTCGGGCGGCTGAGGCGCGGCCACGCCAGGCACCCGCGGCACGGTCAGATCCGGAGCACACCGATGAGCGATCACCTCTACGTCGGCACCCGCAAGGGCCTTTTCGTCTTTACCCGCCATGCCGCGGGCAGCCCGCCGTGGCAACCCGCGGGCGTGCATTTCCTCGGCGAGCCGGTGAGCGCGCTGCTCCCCGACGCGCGCGACCGCAGCCTCTACGTGGCGCTCAATCTCGGCCATTTCGGCGTCAAGCTGCACCGCGCGCGCGGCAACCAGGGCTGGGAGGAAATCCCCGCGCCAGCCTATCCGCCCCAGCCCGCAGCGACCGACGACGGCCTGCCCCCGGACTGCCCGTGGTCGCTGGTGCAGTTATGGACGCTGGAGGCCGGCGGCGCCGACCAGCCCGGCGTGCTGTGGGCCGGCACCATCCCCGGCGGCCTGTTCCGCTCCGACGATGGCGGCGACAGCTGGGCGCTGGTGCGCGCCCTGTGGGACCGCCCCGAACGCCGGCGCTGGCTCGGCGGCGGCTACGATTACCCCGGCCTGCATTCGATCTGCGTCGATCCGCGCGACAGCCGGCGGCTGACGATCGCGGTGTCGAGCGGCGGCCTGCACCGCAGCACCGACGGCGGCGCGAGCTGGACGCCGTGCACCAACGGCCTGCACGCCGACTACATGCCCGCGGAACTGCGCGACGACCCCGAGGTGCAGGACGTGCACCGCGTCGCCCACTGTGCGGCGGCCCCCGACACGCTGTGGCTGCAGCACCACTGCGGCATCTTCCGCTCCACCGACGGCGCCGCGCGCTGGCAGGCGCTGCGGGCCGAACCGTCGTCGTTCGGGTTCGCGGTCGCCGCGCATCCGCAGACGCCCGACACCGCCTGGTTCGTCCCCGCCGCGCGCGACGACTGCCGCGTGCCGGTGGATGCGCACCAGGTGGTCACCCGCACCCGCGACGGCGGGCGCAGCTTCGAACGCCTCGATCACGGCCTGCCGAAGGCGCCGACCTACGACCTGATCTACCGCCACGGCCTCGCCGTGGACGACAGCGGCGAGCGTCTGGCGATGGGCTCGACCACCGGCGCGCTGTGGATTTCGGACAACGGCGGCGAGGCGTGGAGCTGCCTCTCGGCGCACCTGCCGCCGATCAACTGCGTGCGCTTCGCCGCCTGAACGGCGGCGACACGCGCCGGCGCGCTCAGCGCGTGCGCTGCGCGAGCAGTTCCAGATACAGCGCCTCGACCTGCGCGCGCGCCCACGGCGTGCGGCGCAGGAACTTGAGGCTGGAGGCGATGCTGGGTTCGTGGTTGAAGCAGCGGATGTCGACCCGGCGGCCGAGCTCGCGCCAGCCATGGTGCGCCACCAGCGCGCTCAGCAGTTGTTCGAGGGTCACGCCGTGCAACGGATTGCGCGGCTGTAGCGGCGGCGCGCTCATGCCGGCTCCGGCTTCAGCGCCAGCCGTCGCGACTCGAACTCCTGGCGCAGCGCGCGGCGCAGGCGCGCGGCCTCGTGGCGGCGGCGCTCGTCGGCGGTCTGCGGTTCGAGCGCCGGCACGCGGGTCGCGTGGCCGTGCTCATCGACCGCGACCATGGTGAAGAAACAGCTGTTGGCGTGGCGCACGCTCTGCTCGCGGATGTTCTCGGCGAGCACCTTGATGCCGACCTCCATCGAGGTCGAGCCGGTGAAATTCACCGAGGCAAGAAAGGTCACCAGTTCGCCGACCTGGATGGGCTGGCGGAACATCACCTGATCGACCGACAGCGTGACCACGTACTGCCCGGCATAACGGCTGGCGCAGGCATAGGCGACCTGATCGAGCAGCCTGAGGATGGCGCCGCCGTGCACCTTGCCGGAAAAATTGGCCATGTCGGGCGTCATCAGCACGGTCATGGTGAGTTGGTGGCTGGGTCGGTCCATTGTCTGGCTCTATGAATATCTGCTCGTTTATAGAATTGCGAGCATAAACCAGGCCCCGATCCCCGGCCACCCCTGCGCCGCCGCGCGCAGGACACGGGCGGAACCCGCTCAGCCCGCCTCGATGCGGAAGCCGACCTTCAGCGTCACCTGATAATGCGCGATCCGGCCATCGACCACATGGCCGCGGGTGCTCACCACCTCGAACCAGTCGATGTGGCGCAGCGTGGCGGCCGCGGTTTCGATCGCGTTGCGGATCGCGTCGTCGGTGCCCACCGAGGACGAGCCGACGAGTTCGACGAGTTTGTAGACGTGGTCCGACATGGCCGCCTCCTCCTTGTGATTGTCATCCCAGTATAGGCAGGCCGCGGCCGAATGCCGTGGGCAGCGGACGCCGCCACGGGCTACACTGCGGCCCGCGGCGCACGCGCCCTTCACCTCAGCCGGAATACGCCCATGACCTACGAAGAACACCTCGACGAAGTCACCACCCTGATCTACGAACGCTACGGTCTCAGCGAACAGGACGCGATCGCCACGGTGATGCGCGCCCAGGCCGACGACTTCTTCAGCGGCCACGACGACGATCCCTCGCTCTGCACCCAGGAACGCGCCGAGCAGGACGCGCGCGCGGTGTTCAAGCGCTACGGCCCCAAGGCCTGAGCCGCCGCCGGCGCGCGGCCGCGGCACTCCGGCTGCGGGCGCGCTGTCCAACCGGCGCCCAACCGCCGTGGAGGCCGTCATGAACCTGCACACCCTCGAAGCCCTGATGAGCGACATCGAAGCCGAAGATCCGCTCGACCTCGGCGATCTCGCGATCGACGAACACGAGGCGCGCCGGCTGATGGCCGGCCACTTCTGCGACATCGACCGCCAGCTCGCCGACCACGGCCTCGACGCCGAGGCCCGTCTCGAAGTGATGGCGGCAATCGCCGCCCACACCATGACCGAGAACCTGCTGCTGCACCTTGCCCGCCTGCGCGCGCACGTGGGCGACAAGCATGTGGGCCACAATCGCAGCCCAGCCGCCGCCGACGACGAGTTCCGCACCTGGATGCGGCGCCACGGCCTGGGCGGCTGAGGCCGCAAGGCGCGGGCGCGCAGCCCACTCCCCCACCAGCGCTCAAGCCCCCGGGCGGTGCGCGGCGCAGGACTCCGCGCGCAGCCCGCCTTTCATTTCGACCCATCTCCGAGGAGACCGCCCGATGACCCGACACGACCCCAACCACGCCTACGACTACGACTATCTGGTGATCGGCGGCGGCAGCGGCGGTGTGGCCAGCGCGCGGCGCGCGGCCGAATACGGCGCGCGCGTGCTGCTGATCGAGGCCGACCGCCTCGGCGGCACCTGCGTGAACGTCGGCTGCGTGCCGAAGAAGGTCATGTGGTACGCCGCCGGCATCGCGCACGCGCTCGAAGACGCCGCCGGCTACGGCTTCACCGTGGACGGCCACGCCTTCGACTGGGCCACGCTCAAGGAACGCCGCGACGCCTACATCGCCCGCCTCAACGGCATCTACGCCGGCATGCTGGACAAGGCCGGGGTCACCGTGGTGCGCGGCTTCGCGCGTTTCGTCGATGCCCACACCGTCGACGTCGACGGCCGCCGCTACAGCGCCGCCCACATCACCATCGCCACCGGCGGCCAGCCCGTGGTGCCCGAACTGCCGGGCGCGGAACTGGGCCTGACCTCCGACGGCTTCTTCGCCCTCCAACACCAGCCGCGGCGCGTGGTGGTGGTCGGCAGCGGCTACATCGCGGTCGAACTCGCCGGCCTGTTCAACGCCCTGGGCAGCGCGGTGACCCTGCTGGTGCGCGGCGCCCAGGTACTGCGCCCGTTCGACAGCATGATCCGCGACGAACTCGCCGCGCAGATGCAGGACGCCGGCGTCGCGCTGCGCTTCGACACCCGCGTGCAGGCCCTCGAACGCGGCGCCGACGGCAGCTTGCGCGAGCGCTGCGAGGGCGCGCACGCGGGCGAACTCGAAGCCGATGCCCTGGTGTGGGCGATCGGCCGCCGCGCCAACACCGCGCGCCTCGACCTCGCCGCCGCCGGGCTCGCCGCCGAGGCCGACGGCACGCTCCGCAGCGACGCCTTCGAGAACACCGCGGTGCCGGGCATCTACGCCATCGGCGACATCACCGGCCGCGCCGAGCTCACCCCGGTGGCGATCGCCGCCGGCCGCAAGCTCGCCGCCCGCCTGTTCCAGGGCAAGACCGATAGCCGCTTCGACTACGCGCTGATTCCCACCGTGGTGTTCAGCCATCCGCCGATCGGCACCGTAGGCCTCAGCGAACACGAAGCACGCGCCCGCCATGACGACGTGCGCATCTACAGCGCGCGGTTCACGCCCATGTACCACGCGCTCACCGAGCACAAGCCGAAGACGGCGATGAAGCTGGTGTGCGCCGGGCCCGACGAGCGCATCGTCGGCTGCCACATCATCGGCGGCGGCGCCGACGAAATGCTGCAGGGCTTCGCGGTGGCGATCCGCATGGGCGCAACCAAGGCCGACTTCGACGACACCCTCGCCATCCACCCCACCAGCGCCGAGGAGCTGGTGACCCTGCGCTGACAACTTGTGAAGAAATCGTAGCGAGCGGGCCGAGGGCAAGGCGCGGGGCGCACAGCGACCGAGACATATCAAATAGATAGGTGAGGAAGCGAGCACCACGCAACGCAGCCATCGGCTCGCGCAGTAGATTTATTCACAAGTTCTGAGCCCCCGCGCCCGACCCCAGCCCGGCACCCCCGCCCCCTGCCGCCGGAGCGCCGCGGGCTGGTAAAGTTGGCAGCCACGCTTCCCGTTCGACCCAAGAAGGAACCGCCATGCACGCCCCTGTCGTCCTCCTGCTGCGCCGCTTCAGCCGCGGCCTCGCCCTCGTCGCCGTGCTCGGCTTCAGCCTCGGCCTCACCGGCTGCGGCTACAACGACTTCCAGCGCCTCGACGAACAGAGCAAGTCGGCATGGGCCGAAGTGCTCAACCAGTACCAGCGCCGCGCCGATCTGATCCCCAACCTGGTGAGCACGGTCAAGGGCGAGGCCGCGTTCGAGCAGGACACCCTCACCCGCGTGATCGAGGCGCGCTCGCGCGCGACCGCGATCCAGGTCACCCCGGAGACGCTCAACGACCCGCAGGCCATGGAGCGCTTCCAGCAGGCCCAGGGCCAGCTCGGCAGCGCGCTGTCGCGCCTGCTCGCGGTCGCCGAGAGCTACCCCAACCTGAAGGCCAACCAGGGCTTCCAGGATCTGCGCGTGCAGCTCGAAGGCACCGAGAACCGCATCACCGTGGCGCGCAACAAGTACATCCAGACCGTGCAGGACTACAACGTGCTGGCGCGCAGCTTTCCCACCAACCTGACCGCGATGCTGTTCAGCTACGAGCCCAAGGCCAGCTTCAGCGTGGCCAACGAGGCCGAGATCGCGCGCCCGCCCACGGTCGATTTCGGCGCCGGCGCCCAGGGCCAGCGCTGAGCGGACGATGCCGACGAGCGCGCTGGCGCGCGCCCCCCTTCTCGCCCTCCTCGCCTGCCTGGCCGGCGCGCTGCTCGCGCTCGCCGCCGCACGCCCGGCGCTCGCTCAGGCACTGCAGCCGGTACCGGCGCTGAGCGCGCGCGTCATCGACCGCAGCGCCACCCTCGACGCCGCCCAGCTGCAGGCGCTCGAAGCCCGGCTCGCCGCCTTCGAGGCCGAGCGCGGCACCCAGATCGTGGTGCTGCTGGTCCCCACCACCGCGCCCGAAGACATCGCCGCCTACGCCTTCCGCGTTGCCGACGCGTGGAAGATCGGCCGCCGCGAGGTCGGCGACGGCGTGCTCCTCATCGTCGCCAAGAACGACCGCCGCGTGCGCATCGAAGTCGCGCGCGCGCTCGAAGGCGCGGTGCCCGATCTGGCCGCGTTCCAGATCATCGACCGCCTCATCACCCCGGCTTTCCGCCAGGGCGACTTCGCCGGCGGCATCGCCGCCGGGGTGGATGCGCTGATGGCGCGCATCCGTGGCGAGGATCTGCCGCTGCCCGCGGCCGGCGGGAGCGGCGGCGACGCGTTCACGCTCCAGGACCTCGCCGTGTTCCTGTTCGTGGTCGTGCCCTTCGCCGGCGCGCTGCTCACCGCGATGCTCGGCCGCAAACTCGGCTCGGCGGCCACCGCCGGCCTCACCGGCCTGTTCACCCAGTTGCTCACCGGCAGCCTGCTGCTCGCGCTCGCCGCCGGCGTGCTCGCGCTGATCTTCGTGCTCGCCATCGGCATCGGTGGTGGAGGCGGCGGAGGGGGAGGCCGCTTCGGTGGCGGCGGTGGCGGCTATCGCGGCGGCGGTCCGGTGATCTGGGGCGGCGGCGGACGCAGCGGCGGGGGCGGCGGTTTCCGCTCGGGCGGCGGCGGCAGCTTCGGCGGCGGCGGCGCCTCGGGAGGATGGTGAGCATGAATGTCTTCGTACGCGTGCTGCGCCATCTGTGGCTCGATGCCGGCGACGCCCGCCGCGCCCTCGACGCCGCCGCCCTGCAGCGCCTCGAACAGCGCATCCGCGACAGCGAGTCGCGCCACCGCGGCGAAATCTGCCTGTGCGTGGAAGCCAGCCTGCCGCTCGGCTACCTGTGGCGCCAGCTCCGCCAGCGGCTCTCCACCGACGAACTCGTGCATGCGCGCGCGCTGAGCCTGTTCGGCAAGCTGCGGGTGTGGGACACCGAGCACAACAACGGCGTGCTGATCTATCTCCAGCTCGCCGAACACCGCATCGAGATCGTCGCCGACCGCGGTCTCGCCCGCCATGTCGGGCGCGAGCGCTGGCAGCAAGCGCTCGCCGCGATCACCGACAGCTTTCGCGCCGGCCGCCACGAGGAAGGGCTCGGCGCGGCGATCGACATCGTCAGCCGCGAACTCGAGCGCCACTTCCCGGCCGGCGACGCGGCGCGCACCGCCCCCGGCAACGAGCTGCCCGACCGCCCGCTGCTGCGCTGAACGGCGGCCGCGCGCTCAGCTCGTCTGCTTGATCGCGAGCACCGCCTGGTTGCGCAGCGTGCGCAGCAGGGCGAGCTCGGCGGGGGCGATCCGGATCGCGCCGGCGCGCGCTTTTTCCACGTAGATCAGCGCCACCGGCTTGCCGCGGATGAGCAGCGGCAGCAGCACGAAGGTGCGCGCCGCGGTGGCCTCGCGCAGCCAGGCCGGAATCCGGCTGGCAATGTTCGGCTCGGCGATGTCGCTGATCAGGATGTCGGCGCCCTGATCGAGCGCGACGCGGAAGATGTCGAGCTCGCCGGCGAGCGGAAACTGGAAGCGGCGCGCGAGTTCGCCGACCCCCTCGCCGAAGCCGAAGCGCCCCTGCATCTGGTTGCTGCGGCCATCGCGGATGCACAGCAGCACGCGGTCGGCCTGCAGCGCGCGGAACATGGTTTCGAGAATCATGCGCAGCACGTCGTTGAGCTTGAAATCCTCGACCAGAGCATTGCTGATGTCCTGGATGCCGGCGCTGAGCAACGCCTGGCCGTCGGTGCGCCGGTCGGCGCCCGCTCCGCCCTCGCCGCCCTCGCCAAATTCGCCGGTGTCCAGCGTCGACAGCAGCGCGCCCTCGGGCACCCCCGGGGCGCCCTCGCCCTCGCCCTCGCTCGCGGCGGGCAGACCGGCGGGATCGAGCAGGCGCAGCTGCTGGCCGAACTGGGTCTGCCCGAGGTTGAGCCGGATCACGCGGGCGAACTCGGCGAGTTCGGTGACCGCTTCGCGCATCACCCCGGCAAGCGCTTCCTCGCTGCCCGGCAACGAGGCCGCGAAACGCCGCGCCAGGCGCCGCATCTCCTTGTCGCGCTGCTCGGGCGGGTGCGCCGCGATCGCCGTGCACAGCTCGTTGGCGTAGCCGGAAAGCACGCGCAGGCGGCCCTCCGGGGTCGACGGCATACGCACCGGGCCCGCCGCCAGCGCGCGCATGCTGTCGACGATGAGCGGCGGAAACCCCCAGCTCTGCGCGATGCCCACGCCCAGATCCTCGAAGCCGATGCCCAGCACACGCTGCACCGCCACCGCCTCGCTGCACTCGGCGCGCGCCAGGCGCTTGCGGACCTCCTCGACCTCCTCGGGAAAGTAGAACTGCGCCAGCAGGCGCCCCAGATTGTGGAACATGGCGCAGATGAAGGCCTGCTCCAGATCGCGCGCACGCAGCGCCAGCGCCAGGCGGCGGGCGAGGATGCCGGCGAGGCTGGCGCGCAGGAACTCCTCCTTCAACTGGCTGGCGTTGGCCTTGTTCTGCAGATGTTCGAACAGCAGCACGGTGATCGCGATGTTGCGCACCGCATCGAAACCGAGCACGACGATGGCGCGCGACACGGTGCTGATGCGCCCGCCGCCGGCCTGGCGGAAATGCGGCGAATTGACCAGGCGCAACAGCTTGTTGGTGAGCGAGAAGTCGCGCAGGATCAGCACCGACAGCCGGCTGATGCTCTCGGTGGCGCTCGACGCGATGCGGTTGATCGCGCTCACCGACTCCGACAGCGCCGGAAAATCGCTCTTGTGGCGCATCCGCCGCAGCAGGAAATCCACCGTGCTCTGCCGCGCCTGGCGCGTGCCCTCGGCTTCCGCCTCATCCTCCTCCGGCGCCAGCCAACCGAGCAGCGCGTCGCGGAACGCCGCCGCGCTCGGGTAGCGCAGCGCGGGGTCGCGTTCGAGCGCACGCAGCACGAGCGCGCCCAGCACCTCGTCGATGCCGTCGTCCTCGGCGATGTCGATCGGCGCCGACAGCACGCGCCGCATCACGTCGGCCATGTCGTCGCCGCCGAAGAGCCGCCGCCCGCGCAGCAGCTCGAGCAGGATCACGCCGGCGGCGAACACGTCGTTGCCGGGGCCGATCTCGCGCGCGCGCAGGTACTCGGGCGCCATGTAGGCCGGGGTGCCGCTGAAGCCCTCGGCGGCGGCCGTACCGCCGGCGGTGCGCAGGGCGATGCCGAAGTCCATCACCCGCGGTTCGCCATCGGTGTCGATGAGCACGTTGCTCGGTTTGAGATCGCGGTGGATCACGCCCTCGTCGTGGGCATGGGCGAGCGCGTCGAGGATCTTCACCATGAGTTCGACCGCGCGCACCGCGGGCAGCGCGCCCTCGCGCCGCATCAGGCTCTCCAGGCTCTCGCCCGGCACGTACTCGAACACCAGCCAGGGGTCGTCGCCCGCCGTGCCGATCTCGAAGACCGGCACGATGCCGGCGTGGCGCAACCGGCTCACCGCGCGCGCCTCGGCGATCAGGGCGGCATTCTCCCCGGCCTGGGTGCGCTCGAGGTGCAGGGTCTTGAGCGCGACCTCGCGCTCGAGTTCGGGGTCGTGGGCGAGGTAGACGACGCTCTGCGCGCCGCGCCCCAACTCGCGGAGGATGTCGAAACGACCGATGGTGGTGCTCATGAGTGGCAGTGCTTTCCGCGTATGCACGGGCCTCTCCGTCGAGCCCGCGGCTATCCGCCAAGCTATTACAAAGCGCATAGGGCGTCGAGTGCGGCGGCTACCCGCGCGCGCCCGGCAGGCCGCCGGTGTGGCGTCGCCGCACCGGCAGCCCTTCCCGTGCCCTTCCGGCCTTCGCCGCAGACGCCGCTAAGCGGCCGGCGACGCGAGGCGGGCGTGGGTGCCGTCGCAGAACGGTGGCGTGGCGGTGTGCTTGCAGCCGCACAGCCAGACGGTCTCGCTCTCCTCCGCGACGAACTTCACCGGCGCGAAGGGGCCACCCTTGTGCGAGCCGTCGCAGAACGGTTGCTGCCTGCTGCGGCCGCAGGCGCACCAGAAGTAAGTCTGGCCGGCCTCGACTTCAACCTCGTAAGGGCCACGCTGGGCGATGTGGGGAACGGTTGCGGACATCACGGCTCTCCTCCGGCTCGGTGCGCACGGCCCGCCCCGGCGGCGGCTGCGCCCTGAGTTCAATCTAATCGCTGCACGCGCGCTTGTCGCTTTCGCGACAGAGGACGGCAGGCGGGATCGCAATCGCAGCAACAGAATCGATAGAATGCGGTTATGAACACCCGCGCCCTCCCCTCCGCCGCCCCCCGCAACGTCACCCACTGGATCGCCGTGCTCGCCGCCACGCTGTGCGGCATCGCGGTCGCCGCCAACGTCGGCAAGGTCGCGATCACCCTGCCGCAATTGCGCGAGGGCTTCGGCCTCAGCCTGACCCAGGCCGGCTGGGTGTCGTCGGCGATCAACACGCTGGCGGTGAGCCTGGGGCTGTTCATCGGCTTTCTCGGCGATCGCGTGGGGCCGCTGCGCCTGTGCCTCGTCGGGCTCGCGCTCGCCATCGCCGGCGGCATCGGCGCGCTGTTCGCCGACGGCTTCGTCGCGCTGCTCGCTTCGCGCTTCGTCGAAGGCGCCGGCTACATGGCGGTCGCGGTGTCCGGGCCGGCGCTGCTCAGCGCCGCCGCCACCCTGCGCGACCGCCGCTTCGCGCTCGGCATCTGGAGTTGCTTCATTCCAGCCGGCATCGGCCTGGTGATGATCGCCGCGCCGCTGCTCGACGCGCTCGGCGGCTGGGCCATGGTGTGGGTATTCACGATCGCGCTGCTCGCGGTCGCGATGTTCGGCCTGCTCCGCTTCCGCGCCGAGTACCACGTACCCGCGGTCGCCGGCGACGACGGCCCGGCGCTGGCGATGGCGCGCGAGGCGCTCGCCCGCCCGCAGCCGTGGATCCTTGCGATCGCCTTCGGCTGCTGGGCGCTGCAGCACTTCACCCTGATCGTGTGGCTGCCCACCTTCCTCAGCGAACAGCGTGGCCTGCCGCCGATGTGGGTGGCGGCGCTGTCCTGCCTGATGGTGATCGTCAATGTGCCCGGCAACCTGCTCGGCGGCGCCCTGGTGCAACGCAACCTGCCGCGCGGCGGGCTGATCGCCGGCGCCAGCGTGGTCACCGGGCTTTCGGCGGTGGGGCTGTTCTCCGACGCCCTGCCCGACCTGGTGCGCTACGCGCTGTGTCTCGCGGTGTCGTTCACCGGCGGGCTGATTCCGTCGTCGATCATCTCGTCGTCCACCGTGCTCGCCCGCACCCCGCGCCAGATCGGCACCTTGCAGGGCCTGTTCATGCAGGGCTCCAACCTCGGCACCTTCGTCGGCCCGCCGCTGATCGCGTTTCTCGTCGCCCGCCGCGGCGAATGGGGCGATGCCATGTGGCTGCCGTTCGGCGCAGCCTGCCTGTGCGGCGTGCTCGGCCTGCTGATCTTGCGTTTGGAGCGGCGCGCCGCCCGCGGCTGAACGTCGGCGCCCTACTTCGCCGGCGGCGCAGCGGGCGCCGAAGCCGCGGGCGCGGGCTCGGCGGACACCGGCGCCACTGGGTCGAGGCGCAGCACGCTGCCCTCGCTCTCTTCAAGCAGCCACAGGCGGCCGTCCGGCCCCTGGCGGACGTCGCGGATGCGCTTGCCCAGATCCTCGAGCAGGCGCTCCTCGCGCACCACGCGCTCGCCGTCGAGTTCGAGCCGCACCAGCATCTGTGCCTTGAGCGCACCGACGAACAGGCTGCCCCGCCACTGCGGGTAGGCGTCGCCGGTGTAAAAGGCCATGCCCGAGGGCGCGATCGACGGCGTCCATTGCAGGCGGGGCGGTTCGACGTCGGCGCGCTCGGTGCCTTCGCCGATGCGCGTGCCGATGACGTATTCGCGGCCGTAGGTGATCTCCGGCCAGCCGTAGTTGCGCCCGGCGAGCACCACGTTGACCTCGTCGCCGCCCTGCGGGCCGTGTTCGTGCGCCCACAGCGCGCCGGTCACCGGATGCAGCGCCGCGCCCTGCACGTTGCGGTGGCCGTAGGACCAGATCTCGCGCGCGGCGTCGTAGCGGTTCACGTAGGGGTTGTCGGGCGGCACCGAGCCGTCGGCGCGGATGCGCACGATCTTGCCCAGATGGCTGCTCAGGTCCTGGGCCTTGTCGCGGTAGGAGAAACGGTCGCCGAGGGTCACGAACAAGGTGCCGTCGCGCGCGAACACCAGGCGCGAGCCCCAGTGGTTGTTGCCCGAGGGCTCGTCGCCCTGCGCGAAGATCACCCGTACCTTGTCCAGCCGCAGGCCATCGACGTCGAGCTCGGCGCGCGCCACCGCGGTACGCGCACCGCGCGCGGTGGGCTGGGCGAAGGAGAAGAAGATCGTGCGGTCGGTGGCGAACGCCGGGCTCAGCACCACGTCGAGCAGGCCGCCCTGGCCCCTGGCATGGACGTCCGGCACCCCCGCCAGCGGTTCCGACAGGCTGCCGTCGGCGGCGATGATGCGCAGCCGTCCCGGGCGCTCGGTGACGAGCAGACGGCCATCGGGCAGGAAGGCCAGTGCCCACGGGTTCTCCAGCCCGCGCGCAACCTCCGCGACGCGGAACGGCTGGACAGCGGCAGGCGTCGCTGCTGCGGCAGCCGCCGGGGAAGCAGCGGTGCTTTCGGCTGCGGTGACCGCTGCGGCAGGCAATGCCAGGGCGGCGCAGAACGCCGCCGAAAGCGCGGAACGGGCGAACGCGGCATGAAACGGGCGGCAGGCGGTCATCGGCTTCATCCTTTGAGCGTTTTCACCGCCGCAGCGTAATCCGCCGCCGCCCCCCGCAGCAAGCACCGGAGCGGCCCGGGCCACGCGCTTCCCGGTAAAATCGGGCGCTCGCCCGTGGCCGCCACAAGCGGACGACGGGCCCTCCGGCAAGGCCTACCGATGACACCTCCGCCCTGGCACCACACGCTGCGCGCCGTGCTGCGCGACGAGCTGCGCCACCTCACCGCGATCAACCGCAGCGACCGGCGCTGGCAGATGCCGTTCGCGGCCGCGCTCGCCACCGGCCTGCCGCTGTTCGTCGGCGCCTTCTTCGACCACCTCGATTACGGGCTGATCTCCTCGCTCGGCGGCCTGGTGTTTCTGTACACACCGGCGACCCCGCTCTATCACCGCATGGTGCTGCTGATGGCGTGCGCGTTCGCGATCACCGCCTGCTACGCGCTCGGCGTGGCGAGCCATTTCGTGCCGCCGCTGATGATGCCGGTGCTGGTGTTCATCGCCATGCTGGTGACCATGGTGTGCCGCTTCTACGGTCTGGGCCCGCCAGGCGGCCTGTTCTTCATCATGGCGGCGGCGATCGGGGCGTACTCGCCGATCCCGCTGTTCTCGCTGCCGCTGGTCGTCGGCCTGATCTTTCTCGGCGCCCTGCTCGCCTGCCTGATCGCCTTCTTCTACAGCGTGTGGAGCCTGCGCCTGAACGCGCCGCAGGCGGTGGCGCCGCTGCCGCCGGCCACTTTCGATTTCGTCGTGTTCGATTCGGTGGTCATCGGCGCCTTCGTCGGCATCTCGCTCGCCCTCGCCCAGCTGCTGCAGATGGAAAAGGCCTACTGGGTGCCGATCAGCTGCCTCGCGGTGATCCAGGGTGCCTCGCTGCGCGCGGTGTGGAACCGCCAGCTGCAGCGCATCGTCGGCACCGGCATCGGGCTGCTCGTGGCCTGGGGGCTGTTGCTGCTGCCGCTCGACAAGTGGAGCATCTCGCTGACGATGATGGCGCTCGCCTTCGTCATCGAGGTCGCGATCGTGCGCCATTACGGCTTCGCCGCGATCTTCATCACCCCGCTCACCATCCTGCTCGCCGAGGCCGCGACGCTCGGCCACGGCGCGCCGGCGGTGCTGATCGAGGCCCGCTTCTACGACACCGTGCTCGGCTGCGTGGTCGGCCTCGCCGGCGGCGTGTGCCTGCACAGCCCGCGCTTTCGCGAAACGCTGGGGCGCCCGCTGCGGCGCCTGATCCCGTCGCGGCTGCTGCCCTGAGTCCCGCCGCGGGCAGCGCGCTCAGGGCGCCGGGGGGTCGCCGCCGAGGCGGCCGTAGCTGTCCTCGAAGCGCACGATGTCGTCCTCGCCGAGGTAGCTGCCGGACTGCACCTCGATGATCTCCAGCGGCAGCTTGCCGGGGTTGGCGAGGCGGTGGCGGCGGCCGAGCGGAATGAAGGTGGATTCGTTCTCGGCGAGCAGGAAGACCTCGTCGCCGCGCGTCACCTCGGCGGTGCCGCGCACCACCACCCAGTGCTCGGCGCGATGGTGGTGCATCTGCAGGCTCAGCGTCGCCCCCGGATTGACCACGATGCGCTTGACCTGGAAACGGTCGCCGCAGTCGATCGAGTCGTACCAGCCCCACGGCCGGTACACCTTGCGGTGGCTCTGGGTCAGCGTGCGGCCTTCGGCCTTGAGGCGGGCGACCACCTTCTTGACGTCCTGGGTGCGGCTCTTGTGCGCCACCATCACCGCGTCGGCGGTCTCGACCACCACCATGTCCTCGCAGCCCACCGCGGCCACCAGCCGGCTGCCGGCATGGACGAGGGTGTTGCGGCTGGCCTCGAACATGACCTCGCCGCGCGCGGCATTGCCTTCCTCGTCTTTCGGCGACACCGCCCACAGCGCATCCCAGGCGCCGACGTCGGACCACCCCGCGGCGAGCGGCACGACCACGCCGGCGCCGAGTTCGGGCGCCGTCTGCAGGCGCTCCATCACCGCGTAGTCGATCGAATCCGACGGGCAGGCCTCGAACGCCGCCTTGTCCACGCGCAGGAAATCGGCGTCGGCGCGCCGGCCGTCGAACGCGGCGCGGCAGCTGTGTGCGATTGCGGGCGCGAAGCGCGCGATCGCCGCCAGCCACACCGAGGCCTTGAGCATGAAGATGCCGCTGTTCCAGAAATACTCGCCGCTCGCCACGTAGCGCGCCGCGGTCGCGGCGTCGGGCTTCTCGACGAATTCGGCAAGCTGGCGGGCACTGTCCGCGCCCGCCCGCGCGGCGCCCGCGCGGATGTAGCCGTAGCCGGTCTCGGCACGGTCGGGGACGATGCCGAAGGTCACCAGCGCGCCGGCCGCGGCCTGCGCCGCGCCTTCGCCGATCGCGCGCTGGAAGGCGTCGACCGCGCTCATCACGTGATCGGCGGGCATCACCAGCAGCACCGGATCATCCCCGTCGGCGGCCGCGGCGAGCGCGGCCAGGGTGAGCGCCGGCGCGGTGTTGCGCCCGGCCGGCTCGAGCACGATCTGCGGTGCGTCGACGCCGATCTGGCGCAGCTGCTCGGCGATGATGAAGCGGTAGTCCTCGTTGGTCACCACGAGCGGGCGCGCATCCACCGCGCCGCCGGCGAAGCCCTTCAGGCGCAGCGCGGTTTCCTGCAGCAGCGAGTGCTCGCCGGTGAGCGGCAGCAACTGCTTCGGGTACGACTCGCGCGACGCCGGCCACAGCCGCGTGCCCGAACCGCCGGAAAGAATCACACTCTTGATCGTCATGCGGGGAACCCCGTGCCCATCGATACGCGAATCGGCGCGGCGGGCCTGCCCCGCCGCGAACCTTGTGCGGGGCGCATGATAACAAGAACGGCGCTGGCGCCCCGGCGCCCGCGCGTGCCGCTCAGCCCCGCCGGCGGCGGCTCAGGCACAGGCCGGCGGCGCCGATGCCGAGCAGCGCGAGCACGCCGGGCTCGGGCACCGCGGTGGCAT
>JAEWVQ010000084.1 GCA_023459095.1 Pseudomonadota bacterium
CGCCCGGTGCGGTGGCGGGGGTAGCGCCCGGCGCCGGGCGCGGCGCGGCGAGTTCGCGTTCGGACGCAAAGCGGATCAGCCCGGTGGGGGCGCCGACGCGCACCATCACCTCGTCGCAGGCATCGGCGCACAGGCCGCAGTTGATGCACTGGTACTGAAGGCCGTCGCGGATGTCGATGCCGGTGGGGCAGACCTGCACGCACAGCGTGCAATCCACGCAGGCGCCGTGCGCCGCCGCGCCCTTGCCGTGCTTGCGCGGCTCGCCGCGGCCGCTGTCGTAGCTCACGGTGCGGGTGTCGCGATCGAACATCACGCCCTGGAAGCGCGAATACGGGCACATGTGCAGGCACACCATCTCGCGGGCGAAACCGGCCTGCAGGTAGGTGAACAGCGCGTAGAAGAACACCCAGAAACCCTCCCACGGCCCCAGCGTGAACGCGCCCAGATTCGCCAGCAGCTCGCGGATCGGGGTGAAGTAGCCGACGAAGGTGATTCCGGTCCACAGCGCGAGCGCGCCCCACAGCAGGTGCTTGGCGCCCTTGATGGCGAACTTGCGCGCCCCCGGCGGCGCCTGGTCGAGACGCATGCGGGCGAGGTGATCGCCCTCCACGCGCTGCTCGATCCAGCGGAAGATCGCCGTATACACCGTCTGCGGACAGGCGAAGCCGCAGAACAGGCGCCCGGCGAGCGCGGTGACGAAGAACAGCCCGGCGGCGGCGAAGATCAGCGCGAGCGCGAGCAGCAGCGCGTCCTGCGGCCACAGCACGAGGCCGAAGAAATGGAACTTGCGCTCGACGATGTCGAACAGCAGCGCCTGGCGGCCGTCCCAGTTCAGCCAGCAGGCGCCGTAGAACACGAGCTGGGTAATCCACACCATGGCCCAGCGCCAGTTGTTGAAGCGCCCGGCGACCGCGCGCGGATGGATCTTGCCGGTCTTGCGGTGGAATTCGATGCGGGCACCCTGTGCCCGGGTGGTGGGAGTCTGCATGATGATCACGGTCCCGCTGCGGCCCGCGCCGGGCAGGAATCTGCGGCGTCCGGGGCAGCGGTGCGCAGTACACCACCGGGGCGCCGACGATCACAGTCTCAGTTTTTTCGATTTTTGACCGTAACAGTTCGGCACCGCACAGGCCGGCCCGGGCGGCCCGCCAAGGTCGGCTGCCTTCAGTCCGCCAGCATCTCGCCCAGGCGCCGCATCGCGGCCTCGAGGTCGGCGGTCCACGGGTGGCCGAAGTTGAGCCGGATGCAGTTGCGGTACTCGCGCTTGGCCGAGAACATCGGCCCCGGCGCGAGGCTGATGCCTTCGTCGAGCGCGCGTCGGTGCAGCGCCAGCGCATCGGCGGCGGGCGGCAGCTCGACCCAGGTGAAGTAGCCGCCACGCGGTCGGGTGAGCCGGGTGCCGGCCGGAAAATGGCGCTCGATCGCCGCCGCCATCGCCGCCTCCTGCACTTCGAGCGCGCCGCGCAGCCGCCGCAGCTGCGGATCGAAGCCGCCCTGGCGCAGGAAGTCGGCGAGCGCGATCTGCACCGGAATCGTGGTCGCCAGGCTGGCCGACAGTTTCAGGCGCTGCACCTTCTGCGCGTAACGCCCGGCCGCCACCCAGCCGACGCGGTAACCCGGCGCCAGGCTCTTGGAGAAGCTCGACACGTGCAGCACCAGTCCGCTGGTGTCGAGCGCCTTGGCGGGCAGCGGCGGCTGGCGGTCGAAATGCAGTTCGCCGTAGGTGTCGTCCTCGATCAGCGGCACGTCGTGGCGCTGCAGCAGGGCGAGCAGCTCGCGGCGGCGCGCCTCGGGCACCAGGCTGCCGAGCGGATGCTGGAAGTTGAGCATCAGCAGGCAGGCCTTCACCGGATGGCGGCGCAGCGCATCGGCCAGCGCCTCGACGCTGACCCCCTCGCGCGGGTGGGTCGGGATTTCGATCACCTTCAGGCCGCGGCGCTCGATCATCTGCAGGCTGGCGTGAAAGGTGGGCGACTCGATCGCCACCAGGTCGCCGGGCCGGGTCAGCGCCTCCAGGCACAGGTTGAGCGCCTCCATCGCCCCCGAGGTGACGACGATCTCGCCCGGGCGCAGCGCCACGCCGTGCGCCAGATAGCGCAGCGCGAGCTGGCGGCGCAGCTCGTCGTTGCCCGGCGGCAGGTCGGTGAGCGTGGCGCGCGGGTCCATGTGGCGCGCCGCCGCCGCCAGGCAGCGGCCGAGGCGGTCGAGCGGAAAGAGCGCGGGGCTGGGAAAGCTCGAACCCAGCGGCACCACCGCCGGGTCTTTCACTGCTTCCAGGATCTCGAAGATGAAGTCGCTGACCTTGAGTTCGGTCGACGCGCCCAGCGGCCGCCGCATCTCCGGCTCGGGCAGCGCCGCCGGCGCGCGCGGACGCACGTAGTAGCCGGACTGCGGCCGCACCTCGACCAGCCCGCGGCTCTCCAGCAGGTAGTAAGCCTTGAGCACCGTAGACGGGCTCAGGCGCAGCGCCGCACAGGCCTTGCGCACCGAGGGCAGGCGCTCGCCGACGCGCAGCACGCCGTCGCGGATGCGCTGCTCGATGTCGAGG
The DNA here is from genome assembly GCA_023459095.1 of Pseudomonadota bacterium. GTDB lineage: Bacteria > Pseudomonadota > Gammaproteobacteria > Burkholderiales > Rhodocyclaceae > JAEWVQ01. The sequence continues at coordinate 2,549 of JAEWVQ010000084.1, forward strand.
GCGAGGCGGTCGTAGCGGTTCAAGGCGGCATCCGGAAAGGTGGGGCGCACGGCAGGCCCGACGCCGCCGGCGCACGGCGCCGGGCGGACTGCGCGCGACTATATCAGGCGCGCGACTGCGGAACCCCGCGCCCTATCCGCAGTCTGTGCTGCACCTTCGACTTCACCACCGGAACACCATGCGCTACGCGCTTGCCCGCCCCGCCCTCGCCGCCCTGCTCATTCCCCTGCTCGCCCTCGTCCTCGGCGCCTGCTCCACGCTGCCGCCCGCTGGCGTTGACGTGGTGAGCCCGTTCGCGGTCGACCGCTACCTCGGCAAGTGGTACGAGATCGCCCGTCTCGATCACCGCTTCGAGCGCGGCCTGAGCGACGTCAATGCGACTTATCGCCGCCTGCCCGACGGCGGCATCGAGGTCGTCAACCGCGGCTACGACCCCGCCCGCGGGCAATGGCGCGAGGCGGTGGGCCACGCGCGCTTCAACGGCGATCCGGCGGTGGCGTCGCTGAAGGTGTCGTTCTTCGGCCCGTTCTACGGCGGCTACCACGTCGTCGCCCTCGACCGCGAACACTACCGCTGGGCCATGGTGCTCGGCCCCGACACCGGCTACTTCTGGATTCTCGCCCGCGACCGGCAACTGCCCGCCGAGGTCCGCGAACGCCTGCTCGCGCAAGCGCGCAGCCTCGGCGTCGAGGTGGACAAGCTGATCTGGGTCGAGCACGGCCGCGACGACAGCTGACGCCCCCGGGCTGCCCGCGATGGATCCCCACGACCTCGAACTGCTCGTCAGCCGCGAAATGCCCTACGGCAAGTACCAGGGCCGGCGGCTCGCCGACCTGCCCGGGCATTACCTCAACTGGTTCGCGCGCGAAGGCTTTCCGCGCGGCGAGCTCGGCCGCCTGCTCGCGCTCATGCACGAGATCGATCACAACGGCCTCGCCCACCTGCTCGCGCCCCTGCGCCCGCGCCGCGGGTGAGGCGCGCCGCCGGCGCAGCGCTCACACCGCCCGGTACAAGCCCTTGACCTTCTTCTGCAGGGTGGCGAGCGGGAAGCTCTCCGGGTTGTAGCGCCCCACCCACGCCAGCA
>JAEWVQ010000085.1 GCA_023459095.1 Pseudomonadota bacterium
CGACCGTATTGGCCGCGGAGGGGGCCGTGGCATCCACGTCGCCCGCGGCCGAGCCGGACTGGGCGATGGTGACGACGCCATCGGTGACGGCAGCGGCGCCGATCTTGGCGGTCAGGGTGGCATTGCCCGCGGCGAGCGCGCCGTTGAGCACGGTGTGAATGGCAACGATGTCGCCCGCCACCGGAGACGCGATGCGCTTCACCGCGGCGGTGGCGCCCACCAGGTTGATTTCGCCCAGGTTGAGCACCACCTTGTCCGCCCCGCCACCCAGCGCGGTACGCGCCGCAGCGGCGCTGGCCAGGTCACCCAGGTTGTTGGCCGCCAGCAGGCTGCCGGAGGCGAGGGCGTGCTGCACGCTGCCCACCCCCACCCACACGCCGTCGGCGTCGACGCCATACACCGTGCCGGCCAGCGAGCGCGTGCCGCTGCCGCTGGTTTTGGCCACGGTCTGGTCATCGACGATGTAGCAGGCACTCCCCCGGTCGGCGGCGGCAATGGGGTCGGCGACCGAGTTGGCAAAGCGGAAGACGCCCACGCGGGCCTCCACCTGCTGGGCGCCAGCGGCCCCGCCAGCGTTGTTCACGGACGATTCGGCCCGACCCACTGCGACCAGCCCGGTGGCGGTGCTGCCCGGCGCGGCATAGCCGGCGGCGAGCACCACCAGCCCGCCCTGATGGATGACGGTATCCGCCGCAACCGGGTAGGCGGTCACGTCGCCGACGCGCTGCAAAGTGTTGCGAGGTGCGGTAAGTGCGGCCATGTCAGTGCTCCAGCTTGGCTTTGTTGAACTCGTCGGCGTTCAGGCCGAGCGCGCGGCACACCGCGAGGTCGGCATCGGTCTGCGCGGTGCGCTGCGTACCCATGTCCTTGCCCTGGGTCTGCATGCCGCGCAGCGCGGCAATGGGCGCGGCGCCGTCGATCAGCCCCTTGAGCGCTGCGAGGTCGGTCTTGCCCAGCGCCTCGGCGTAGGCGCGCTGGGGTTCGAGCAGGCGGCCGTCGGCAACAGCCTCGTCGATCAGGCGCTTCGCCTCGTTCTGGCCGGAGAGCGCCGCCAGCTCCATGCGCGCGGCGCGCTCGGCCTCGAACACGGCCACCGGCACGTACTTCGTCGGGTCCGGCTCGGCCGGCGCCGCGGCGCGTAGCGCGGTGAGTTCGGTTTGTGCGGTGTCGGCCTTGGCCTTGAGCGCGGCGACGCCGGCCAGCGCGTCGGCTTCGTTCGTCGTCTCGGGCAAGCCGAGGGCGGCGAGCAGCTTCTTGAGCAGCTCCATCTGGGAGTCCTCCTGGGGGTGGTGGTCGGGGGAAAAACGGGCACGCGCCGACAGCGCGGCGGAAATCGGTTCGTCGATCGCGGGGAAGTTGGTGAGCGCGACGTGCAGCAGGTCGAGCGGCTCGCCGGTCTCGCGATCGGCCGGGAACACCGGCGAGAGGTAGCGGTAACGGTCGGCGGCGATCAGCGCCGCCGTGTCGCCCACCCAGCTCACGCGCCCGTACAGGCCGGGCTCGTCGCCGTCGGCGCGGTATTCGAGCGAACGCGGATCGATCCAGCCCGCGGCGGGCACGGGCTTGCCGTTCTGCTCGGAGAGCAGCGCCTGGTGTTCGAAGTCGATGAGGATGTCCGCCGAGCGCGAGCGGTTTGCCGCGATCACGCGCGCCGCAGCCTCGGGCGTCAGCCGCCACGGCCCGGCACCTGCGAGCGCGCCGCGCGGCGCGGTGAACTCACCGGCGGGGATCAGGCGGATGAAGTCGTCGCCGGGACGCACGCGCAGGGTGCAGGCGACGAGGTCGCTGTGCGGAGCGGTGGGGGCGGCGGAGAGTGCGGTGAGGTGGGGAGCCATGCCGCCGATGATCGGCGGCGGGCGGGGTCAGCTAGGAGCGGAAGAGGTTCGGAGACTTCAGTGAGCAGCAATGCGCTGCTGCGCAAACTCACGAAAGGGTTCAACCCAGCCATCGAACTCGACGGCTTTGTCCGTGTAGTAGTTGGCTCGCTGAAAATGCTTTGATCCGATCGCCCGCATTGAGGGCACTACGGCACAAATGTAACCCGGCCGCCGTGTGATCTGGCGACGGAGATACAGTAGCTCAGCTTCCATCAAGCGCTCAATGGACGATGCTGCAATCACGATGAATGGGTCGTTGTCTCCCATCACCACGTCAGCGGTCAGTGAGCCGTTGGGCTCGACGATCTCATCCAGACGAATCGACACCTGCATTTCGGCGGCGAGTTCAGAAAGAAGACCGACTACTCGGTCTTTAAAATCACTGGGAGAAGACCGGGGTCGTGGGCGGCAGGCCGCATGAACGCGGAGCGCCGCGCCGGTGATTTTGAACAAGGCTTCAGCAACCTCCGCCTCATGGTCTGCATGGGCGATAAGGCTGCCGTCGTCAGGATCGAAGTCGATTTCTCCGGCAATTTCCAGGACGCGATCGCCGTCGGGGGCGGCACCGTCCAGGGCCAGAGTAAGAAGTGTGTCTCCGTTATCGTCAATACGATACCCCTCGGCCTGAGGGCGCACCCGCAACACGAGGTCATCATTGAAGTCGAGGCCGAACGGGGTGCGCACGAGCAGCACACCTTCCTCCTCCGAAACCTGAAAGGCTCCACACATCGCTTGGCGCAAGTCCGCGAGCGTCATAGTGCAAGCCCCCCTTCAGGCCCCAAAGCGATCCCGCATCGCTGGCAGAACATTTCAATCAGCTGACTGCGATCGATCTCGGCGCGCGGATCGAAACGACGACCGCTTGAGAGATGGAACTCTATAGCGCCGGGCAACTGGCGGTTGGTGAAATCCCGATCCATCCGGCACGGTGTGAGCAAATGCACCGGCTTGTGACTTGGATGGTAGTGGAGGCTCGCAAGCGGATAAAGGCCGTTTGTGCGATGCTCAAACAGCCATCCGTAAAATGCGGTGTCGGCGAGCAGCGCTCCATCTCGCCAAATGAAGCAGGCGCGATAGCGATCCCCCACATTGAGCAGCTCGGTTGAAAACAGCCGGGCGCCACTCAGCTGATGCAGCGGTTTTGGCAGGCGGTTTCGCTTGGCCGGCTTGAACGCAGGCATCTCTGTGAGCCGTTTCGAGGAGGCCTTGTGCTTGCGCAGCGCTTTCTGATCCATGCCCAGAATTATGACAGCGCGCCAACACCGTTACTACCCCGTTACTCGCCGCCAGCTCCCCACCCCCCATACCCACACCACCCCACACCCCGCAAAACGGCACCACGGGCCTGTAAACGCGTCGGCGCCTTCACCCCTCCACCACCCCCGCCAGCCAGTCTTCCAGCAGGTCGAGCACGGCCTGCTCGTCATCGTCGGCCAGCGTGCCGGTGTCGGGGTCTTCGAACAGCAGGCCGCGGCGCGGCATGTGCCGGGTGCCGAACTCGTGATAGGCCGCATAGGGCTGGCCGAAGCCGATGGCGACACTGTCGGCGCCGGCCTGGTGGTTGAGGCTGCCGAGCATATCGCTGTAGCGGTCGAGCAGCCGGCGGTTGCCGTCTTCCGGGTAGCGCTCGACGGTCGATGGCGCCCAGGGCGCCCAGTCGGCGCCGGTGGGGTCGGTGCCGGTTTCGAAGCGCTCGCTGATGCGGCTCTCCAGCTCCATGCCGATGCTGGCCATCACCGGCGAGAGGTCGGCGAGGCGTTTCTGCAGGCGTTCGAGGTAGTCGAGGACGGGGCGGTTGGATACGTCTACGGTGATCATGGTGCGCGCGCTCCAGATGTGACTCGGCCCGCATTGTGCGGGCCGCAGGGTGTCGCGCTGGAGGGGGAAGCGCTTCAGAACATCAGACGGTCTCGGCCGATGACGACCACGCCATCGGCGTCGGTGAAGGTCTGCGCGGGGATCTCGGGATCGGCGGTATCGGGGTAGGCGTCGGCGAGTTCGTCGGGGACGATCCAGGCGTGACCGACAATGGCGGCCATGTCGGCGCGGCGCTTGAGCGAGCCGGCATCGAGCGGCCAGGCGCAGCGCGGATGGGGGCCGGCTTCCACTTCGCCGCGGCGGATCAGCGCGCGGATGGTCTGCGCGCCGGGGCCGCTCACGGTGCCTGCTTCGTCGTCCCACTCGAACGCGAGCGCACCGGCGATGTCGCCAACGAGTGGCGCACCGGCAAGCTGCGGATTGGGCGGACAGTTGAAGGCGTGCTTCATGGCGCAGGCGTCCTGGGGCTCCAGTGGAACAACACTCCGATGACCAATTCTAGCAGTTCCTTATCATGCTGGAATACCTTCTGCAAGGCCGCGCGTGACTGCGCCTGCGGCGAACCGGGGCGGCGGGCCATGCCGCCGACGACGTACTCCATGGCCATGGTGATGACTTCCAGCGCGCCACCGGCCGCGGCCTCGCCCTTGCTCACCCGGTACTCGCGCCCCTGGTAGGCGTCGACATAGTGGTCCTCGCGGGTGAATTCGTCTGCGCCATAGTGCCGGTATGCCGGCCCCACGTCGCGGATGCGCTTGACCGCGTCGCCGGCAACGCGGCGCCGGTGCAGGGTCTGGAAGAGCTCGTCCAGCTCGGGCATGACGGCCTGCAGGCGGTGGGCGTACTCATGCACGGCAGTGGCGAGGTCGCCGGTGCGCACCGCGATGAAGCCCGTGCCGGCGCGCGCATCGCGCACCACCCCGAAGGCGGGCAGGCGCACGGCGGGATAGTTCTGCGTGAGGGTGATCGCGAATGCGCGCTGGCCGGGCCGCAGGGTCTTGGTATGGAGCGGCCCGGCGGCATCGGCGGCGGCGTTCCAGGCAGCGGGGAACAGCCGCGAGGCTTCCGCCACCAGCTTGGCGGCTTCGCCCTTTGAGGCCACGGTTACGCCCCGGCCCATCCGCCCGGCCTCGGCCAGGCGCCGGTACAGCTCGGCGTGCCAGGCTTCGGGGTCGGCGGCCAGATCCGGGAGACTTTCCACGGCTGCCCGCCCGGCGGCAATGAAGTCTTCCACCGTGGTCGGGCGCGTGGTCTCGAACAGCCCGGCCGCTTCGGCCGCGCGGGCGAGATCGGCGGGCGCCTGCTTCAGCTTCTGTTGCGCCAGGCGTTCCATGCCGGCCGCGCGCGCGCCGGCCACACCCACGTTGTAGTCGAAGCCCGGATCGATCCCCACCGGCACCTGCATGATTTCGCCGGTGCGCTTGTTCACCCACTCGCGGGTGGGCAGCTTGGGTGCGGCGGTGGTGATGCTGCCCGCGGCGCGGCGGCGCTCGTACTCGCGCGCGGTCATGCTCATGACCCGGCAGCGGCAGCGCCAGCCGTTGGGCGGCCACAGGATCTGCCAGTGCGGGTGATCGACGGGCAGCGTGAGCCCGTTCCACTGCCGGTGCGCGGCGCGCACGCGCTCGTCGCCCTTGGTGATGTAGCGCACGTAGGGGTGGCTGGCCTTGTTGCGCTCGATGCGCTCCCACAGCCCGGCGCTGTGCGCCATGCGCGTGTTCATGTCGAAGATGAGCTTGAGCCGGGCGTTGTCGAAGGTGGTGGTTACGGCGTCGCCGGTGGCGGGGTCGAGCACGGTGCGCTCACCCCACCAGCCTTCCCTGGCGAGCAGGCCGCGGGCATTGCGCATCCAGTCGCGGCGCGACAGTTCGCCCTGCACCGATTCGGTGATGCCGGCCTGCAGCGCCTGGAGCAGGTCGATCCGCGCCAGGCGGCTCACGGTGAACTGGCGGGCGTGTTCGTCCTGCCACAGGTCGCGCCAGTCGAAGGTCTGCGTGACGTGCCCGCGCCGCTGCAGATAACGCACGGCCTCGGCCGGCGTCAGCTTGAAGAGGTCGGCAAACTGTTGCGCGGGGGATTTGTCACCGGCCACGGCGTTAGCGGCCACCGCATCACCGGCCATCGCTGCTGCCTTCGCCATCGGCCTCGATGCCGGCGTGGCCTGCCAGGCGCGCCACGAACGCGGCGCGTGCCAGGCGCTCGGTGAGCGCGGCCGGGTCCATGTCGGCGAGCAAGGCCGGCAGACGCGCGAGGAACTGCTCGGCGGTTTCGCCGGCTTCGGCCGCCTCGTCCATGGCGGCCTGCAGCGGGTCGATCATGGGATCGAGCAGCGGCTGCCAGTCGTCGAGCGCGGTATCGACCAGGGCATCGAGGCCATCGCGCGCGGCAGGCACCGCCGCCGAGAGCGCAGCCAGACGGTAACGGGCGCCGCCGAGCGCGGCGGGGGTGGCGGGCTCGGGTTGCGCCGGCGCGGCGGGGGCGCCGAACACCGCTTCGCCCTTGGCCGCCTGGGGAATGCGCAGCTTTTCATGCACCCAGCTCACCGGAATCCGCGCCCCGCCCGCGGCCAGCTGGGGCAGCGCCTCGGCGTAGTGCTTGAGGTCTTCGGTGTCGCCCAGGTCGAACACCCAGCGCGGGCAGCGCCGGTAGCTGTCGACGCCGGGGCGGTTGAGCGCGATCAGCGGATAGACCAGGTCGCGCGTGAGCGTGCCGGCCAGCTGCCGCGCGTCGCTGCGCAGGATGTCGTGGCGCACCTGGCCGTGCAGGTCGGCGACGCCGCTGCCCAGGCCGGTGGCCTTGGCCTCGCTGCTGGTGGTCTGCCCGAGCACGGCCTTGCTGTGGGCGCGGTCGGCCCAATCGACCATGGCGAGGTGGTGGGAGCCTTCGCCGCCGCCGGTGATCTTCTGCACTTCGAGCGCCATGCCCTCGGGCATGATCGCGCGGGCGTCGTGGCCGAGCGCCGCGACCGCGCGCATGAGGCTCGCTTTTTCTTCATGGGTGGCGCCGGCCATGTACTTGCCCAGGATGATGGGCAGGCCGTAGGTCTCCAGGAACTCGGCGAAATCGCCAATGGCGTAGCTCTTGTAGAGGAAGGGCCACAGGCATGCGCGGAAGAGCCCGGCGCGGCCGAGGTAGCCCGTCTTGATCTTGGCCGGGGTGTGCAGAATCCAGCCCATGGGCTGCAGCTCGGCGCCGTCGGCGGTGCCGTCTGCGAGGCGCAGGGTGCGGCGCTGCATGTCGGTGGTGAGCCAGGTCTGCGGGCGCGGGTGGAAGTTGGGAATCCAGTCGCGGCCCCACTTCTCCCACTCCAGCTCGATGCCGGCATAGCCGTAGCCGGGCGCGTCCATCATCGCCTGGATCACGTCTTCGAGGTCATCGACGGTGTCGCGCAGCATCTCCTCGGCGTAGGCTGCGGCCGCCTTTTCGGCTGCGCTGGCGTTACTGGGCGGCTCGATGCGCCAGTCGAGCGACACCGGTGCGCCGCGGCGCTTGTCGTACTCCGCGAGCAGGTGGGTGTCGCGGTCGAGCATGTCGTCGAAGAGCTTCGCCTGCGCGGTGAGGTTGCCCTGGTCGGCGTCCTTGAGGATGCGCGCGGCCTTGGCCGGGGTGAGGCCGTCGAGCTGCGACTCGATCATCTGGTGCTGCAGCAGTGCGATGCGGCTGGTCTGCGGCTCGCGCAGCGCGCCGGTGTCGATCGGGTTGCCGTTGGCGTCGAGGATGCGCATGTCTCTCACTCCAGTGCCAGCGGGGCCGCGCTCGCACCCACGCCACGATTGATCTGGGCCGCCTTGCCCGCCACTCGGCCGGCGGCGTAGGCGGCATAGTCCCGTTCGGATAGGCGCGTCTTGCCGTCGTTTCGGTCGGTGGCTTTCGCCTCTTGAAGGGCCGGAAAACGGATGTCCATATAGGCGGTGATGGCCTGCTGTTCGCGCTCCCCCAGGGCGAAGGCATCGAGCTTGCCCACGGCCGCCTGCACCCAGCCCTCGCAGTAGAGATCCGCGCGGCGGGTCTTGGTGGCGGTCTTGCAGCGCTGCAGATGGGTCTTGATGTGCTCGGACCGGGCGCGCTTGACCTGGCGTAGCAGCACCTCAAAGCAGTAGCGGGCCACCTCAAAGTTGGCCCC
>JAEWVQ010000086.1 GCA_023459095.1 Pseudomonadota bacterium
GCCGTGTGCGGCGAGCGAGGCGCCGAGGGCGAGGACGAGGCTGCGGTCGATCATTGCGGTCTCTGCATCAAGGCGCCGCCGGCTCCAGCGGCGGCACGCACCACCCCGCGCCGGCATCGGCAGCGCCGGCGATGCGCACCCGCCCGCCGGCGTCGAACGACAGACGCCCGTCGACGAACCAGCGCACCGCCTGCGGATAGATGCGGTGCTCCTGCGCGAGCACGCGCGCGGCGAGCGTGGCCTCGTCATCGTCGGGCTGCACCGGCACCGCGGCCTGGATCACGATCGGCCCGCTGTCGAGCGTGGCGGTGACGAAATGCACGGTGGCGCCATGCACGCGCACGCCGGCGGCGAGCGCGCTGCGGTGGGTGTGCAGGCCGGGAAAGGCAGGCAGCAGCGAGGGATGGATGTTGAGCAGACGGCCCTCGTAGCGGCTGACGAAGCCGTCGGTGAGCACGCGCATGAAGCCGGCGAGCACCACCAGATCGGGCGCGAAGGCGTCGATGGTCTCGGCGAGCGCGGCATCGAACGCGGCGCGGTCGGCGTGCGCCGTGTGATCGACCACCGCGGTGGCGATGCCCGCGGCCGCGGCGAAGGCGAGGCCGGCGGCATCCGGGCGGTTGCTGATCACCGCGGCGATGCGCGCACCGGGGATGCCGGCGCGGACGATGGCTTCCATGTTGCTGCCGCGGCCGGAAACGAGAATGACGATGGACTTCATGATCCTTGGAACGGGAGACGCCGGCGCAGGATCGAGTCGGATCGATTCGATTCAATACACCGGCAGGAATACGGCGGTGGCCAGGTTCTGGACCACCCGGGTGACGGTACGTTCGGTTTTTTCCTCGACAACGTCGGACAGCGCCTCCAGGTGGCCGATGATGCGCCCGAACTCGCGCTCGAAGCTCAGATTGACGATTTCGCCGATCTCGTTCGACAGCAGCAGCGGCACCCCGTCCGGGTCGCGGGCGTGAGCCAGTTTCCAGGCGGCGATTTCGACGTTGCGGGCCGCATTGTAGAGGTGCTGGGCGTCCAGATCATCCAGCGCGTAAAACGCCTCGCGGTCGCCGAAGGCGAATTGCACCATGCTCGCCAGGCCGACGACGTAGGCCTGCACCCGATCGCCGCGGTACTCCGGGTGGAGCGCGACCTGCAGCGCGTCGATGCCGCGGCGGTAGCCCAGGGCCTCGAACTGCCAGCCGTGCTTGTCGTCGAAGATGCGCGCGAGCGCTGCGTCGCGGCTGTCCGCGCCGGATTTCCGCCACTCGCGCGGATTGCGCTTGTAGAGCTTGTCGGCGAGCCGCCGCAGGCTCGCGAAGATGCGCTGCTGGTGCGCTTCGGCGTAGCGGTTGATGTCGGTCTTCACCAGATGCTCGGGCGCGAAGCCCTGCAGCCGCCCTTGCTGCGGCGCGGTGCCCGGCGACGAACAGCCCGCCATCATCGCTACCGTCGCCAACAGCGCCGCCGCCGCCCCGGCGCCCGCTCGTGCCCCCTTCCGCTCCGCTCGCTCCATGCCCCCTCCCGCCGGCGGCCAGATTCATTTGCGGCAAATCATACCGGAACGGCATCGCGCGCCCGGTGCCGGCGCGAACCTTCGCGCCCCCCGTATAATCCGGTCCCGATCCACGCCCTCCGCGCCCCGCTGCCGCCATGCCCGACATCCAGCGCCTTCCCGACCTGCTCGTCAACCAGATCGCCGCCGGCGAGGTCGTCGAGCGCCCCGCCTCGGTGCTCAAGGAGGTGCTGGAAAACGCCGTCGATGCCGGCGCGCGCGCGATCGAGGTGCAACTCGAACAAGGTGGGGTGCGCCGCATCCGCGTCGCCGACGACGGCTGCGGCATCGCCCGCGAGCAGCTCGCGCTCGCCCTCGAACGCCACGCCACGAGCAAGATCGCCTCGCTCGACGACCTCGAACGCGTCGGCACCATGGGCTTTCGCGGCGAGGCGCTGGCGGCGATCGCCGCGGTCGCGCGCACCACGATCGCCAGCCGCGCCGAAGGCGCCGGCCACGCCTGGAAAATCGACGGCGACGACCGCAGCCTCGCCCCCGCCGCGCTCAACCAGGGCACCGTGGTCGAGGTCGCCGATCTGTATTACAACACCCCGGCGCGGCGCAAATTCCTCAAGTCCGAAGGCACCGAGTACGCGCACTGCGACGAAATGTTCCGCCGCGTCGCCCTCGCCCGCCCCGACATCGCGCTGCAGCTCGCCCACAACGGCCGCGTCATCCACCGCCTGCCCGCGGGCGAACCGGTGCGCCGCGTCGGCGCGCTGATGGGCGACGACTTCCTCGAACACGCGCGCGCGGTCGCCGCCGAGGGCGGGGTGCTGCGCCTCACCGGCTTCGCCTCGCTGCCCGCCTACTCGCGTGCGAGCCGCGACGCCCAGTACTTCTTCGTCAATGGCCGCTACGTGCGCGACAAGCTGCTCACCCACGCGGTGCGCGAGGCCTACGCCGACATCCTGCACGGCAGCCGCCACCCCGCCTATGTGCTGTTCCTCGAACTCGACCCCGCCGGTGTGGACGTCAACGTCCACCCGGCCAAGATCGAGGTGCGCTTTCGCGAGTCGCGCGCCGTGCACCAGTTCGTGTAC